>JANXSU010000064.1 GCA_025356545.1 Comamonadaceae bacterium | reverse complement strand
CACATACTTGGTGCCCGATCCTGCAGAAACCTCACAGCCCCATGCGTTCGCTGCAATCGTTGCACCCGAAGATGCCGACTGAATAGTTTCGGTAATGCTGGTGCGGCACGACGAGGCCGCCAAGATCGCTTCAGTCATCTTGGCGCGCGCCGTGTAGTCTTGATAAGCAGGCAAAGCCACAGCCGCCAAAATACCGATAATCGCAACCACGATCATCAATTCGATCAGGGTAAAACCCTTTTGCAAAGAACGTTTCATTTAAAACTCCTGGATTAAAAATTAAGAGGCAAGTCTCCCGATTGAGATCGTACGCAGATTCCGTGCCAAGTGCTGTTGGTGCGGATTTGCAGGGTTAAGGTCGAAATTTATCGCTCGTGCCTAGCATTTTTATCATCTGATCCCGCTCATCTGACAAATTTGTCAAACCAAAACTGTCACTTGATGCAAACCGCCCGCACTTGTTTCAGATCGGTCAGGCCCATGAGGATTTTTTCCATGCCGTCCATCTTTAGGGTGCGCATGCCGCTTTCTACTGCCGCGCCAAAGAGTTCGGCTACGCGTGCGCGTTCTTGAATCAGCCGCTTCGCGGTGTCGTCAGCGATCAGCAGCTCATGTAAACCAATGCGGCCTTTGTAGCCAGTTTGCTTACAGGCCTCGCAACCTCCAGCACGGTACATGGTGAGTTGGCCAGCCTGTCCGTAGCGTTCGACCCAGTCTTTGTAGAGTTTTTGGGTTTCACCACGGGCATCGGTTTTCCAAGCCGAGGTGTGGCGCAACTCGTCGGCATACTCGGCCATGAAAGTGTTGACTTCTGCGGGACTCGGCTGGAAGGCGGTCTTGCAATCGCACAACTTGCGGGCCAGGCGCTGGGCCAGAATGCCCAGGAGCGCGTCGGCAAAGTTGAAGGGGTCCATGCCCATGTCGAGCAGGCGGGTGATGGACTCGGGCGCGGAGTTGGTGTGCAGGGTCGAAAACACCAAGTGCCCGGTGAGGGAAGCCTCCACGCCCATGGCCACGGTTTCCTTGTCGCGCGATTCGCCGACCATGATGATGTCGGGGTCGGCACGTAAAAAGGCGCGCATGACGAGGGCAAAGTCAATGCCGGCCTTGCGGTTGATCTGCACCTGGCGCAAGCCTTTTTGCGTGATTTCCACCGGGTCTTCGGCGGTCCAAATCTTGGTGTCCGGCGTGTTGAGGAACTTGAGGATGGAGTGCAGCGTGGTGGTCTTGCCCGAGCCGGTGGGGCCACAGACGTAGAACAGGCCGTAGGGCTTGCTGACGGTGTGCTCCAGACGTGCTTTGTTGTGCGGTGTGAGGCCCAGTTTTTCCAGGGGAATGGGCTCACCGCCTGACAAAATGCGCATCACCACGTCTTCCACTCCACCGGCCGAGGGGATGGTGGCGACCCGCAGTTCAATGTCCAGCGGGCCGTATTTTTTGAATTTTATTTTGCCGTCTTGCGGTTTTCGGCGCTCGGAGATATCCAGGTCACACATGATCTTCAGGCGTGTGACCATGGCCTGACGAAAGTGAGCAGGCACTTCGATGTAGGACATCAAACTTCCATCAATACGAAAACGGATGCCTGTCTTGAGCTTGCCGGGCATGGGCTCGATGTGGATGTCGGAGGCCTTTTGTTTGTACGCGTCCACGATGACTTTGTTGACAAACTTGACGAGCTCGTTGTCAGCCGCCGCCGATTCGAGCGAATCGTCGTTGCTACCATCGTCGTCCAGTGGCACGTTCATGTCGGCCAGCATCTGGTCGGCGGAGGCGCTCTCAGCCACGCCGCCAAAGAGCTGGTCCAGCGTTTGCACGAACTCGGCTTGTGTCGTCACGCGGTAAGCAAACTTGCCTTGCCGGGGAAAAACCTGCGGCACCACTCGCCCGCCACGTGTCGATTCAGGATCCACACACATGATGACCAAGCCCTCTGGGGACTCTTCCAGTGGAATCCAACCCTGACCCTCAACAAAATCTCGTTTCAAGGCCCCCAGCAATTGATCTGAATAAACACGGCCCGTGTTAACGGCCTCATAAGGTACGCCAAAAAATCTAGCCAAAGAATGGCCGATTTGCGCCGCTTGAAGCGGGTACTTTGCCAGCAGCATCTGCTCGACCGATTGACCCAATTGCCGTGCGTCCTTCACGCAGTGCTCCAACTCGCTTTGGGTCAAAAGTCCATTGCTCACCAAGCCGTCGTATTTGGTGGCTTGACGGGGCAGCAGTTCATTGGCTTTTTGCAAGCGCTGGCGTATCGCGGTCGTCAGTGTTTGGCACAGTTGCACCACCCCTTCGACTTCAAGCGCATTAAAAGGCCGACGGCTCTTGTTATTGATGAGTTGCAGCACGCCATACAGGCTCTGGCCATCCAAAATCGGGGCCACCAACATTTGCTGGGTTCGGTAGCCCGAACGCTTGTCCACTTCTTTGAGGAAGCTGAGTTCAGGGTGAATTTGATTAAGGGCGACTTGGTCGTAAACGTCGGGCAGGTTGATCAACCGATGGCTTTGGGCAACATAGCCCGCAATACTTTGGGTGCCAATGGGTAGCTTGAGATCTTTGGGACTACTGAGTCCGGTTTTGATCTTGGAAACTATGGCTGTGTGGTCGTCGTTGACGACGTAAAGCGTCAATCGATCGGCATTGAACAGCAGACAGATTTCAGCGCTGACATCGAGCATGAGTTGCTCAATGTTGTCAGTCTCATGAATTCGGGCAGTAACACGCTGTAGTTGACGGAAAAATAAAGCCTCGGTGCCGGCCCCGACTTCATGTTGAAGCACAGTCTGAGACGACAGGCTCATAGTACAAACTCCTGCCCAGCAAACAGCCAGCGAATGTCGCGAACAGGTACATCGCTACTCAAGCTGGGATCACTGATTTGCTGCACCTCGGACATGATCAACTCGGTTTCGGCTGGCTTGGTGTGGGTGATGTAGATGGGGATATTTCGATCTGTGGCTAGGCCGATCAACTCCTCGGCCAGGACATCGGGCGAGAGGTGAAGACTACGCACGGCCAACTCTTTTTCACGGCGACTGAAGGCCGTCTCAACCACCAACATACTGACGTTCATTTGGTTGATGCGCTGCCAAAATGCGGGGTTGCGCTCAGTGTCGCCGGTAAAGGCCCAACAGGCTACCCCTTTAGAAACCGCGTAGCCCAGGGCAGGAACGGCATGTACCGCTGGCAAGGCCTCAACCTGTTTGTCCGAAATTTCAATCTTTTGCCCCCTCTCAATGGCTTGAAATTGCATCAAGGGGGCTTGGGTAGAAGGTATGCGGGTGAAATCAGGCCAGATGACATTGTTAAAAATATGGGCCATCAGGGCCGCTATCGTCTCTGGCAATGCATAAACCTTCAACGGCGTGCTGCGGTAGGACGCAATAGCGTCCACCATGAGAGGCAGTGCAGCAATATGGTCCAAATGGGAGTGGGTAAGAAAGACATGTTCAATGCGCTGCATCTCCTCCAATGTGAGTTCGCCCACGCCCGTACCGGCATCCACCAACAGGTCGTCATCGATCAGGAATGAGGTGGTTCGACATTCTTTGGCTATCGCACCGGAGCAGCCCAAAACCCTGATTTTTAGTGTCATGCCATCTTCCGAAGGATCTAAGTTGGTGCGCTCAACTCAAAGCGAACTGCATGCGGGTTTCGGCCAGTTCAATGAGGTCACCGTCGTTCAATGGGATTGGCCCCTGCTGCACCGGTTGACCGTTGAGCAACAACGGGCTGGAGCCTTCCACATGGGACAGTACGTAGCCCGTTTGCCGCCGCGTGATGGAGGCCACGGAAACACCTGGCTTGCCCACGGTCGTTACCACTTTGGTCAACGCTAAATCGCGCCCCGTCGCGGCTCCTGAGAGAATATGAATAAGCGCGATAGGCGCGCTAACGGCACTCAGGCTAGCAAGCCCGGTAGGCGTCGTCGCTGATGGTTTTTTGTCTTGAGCAGCCTCATCAACATAGACAATTTTGTACTTGCCAATTTCAATGGTGTCGGCATTTTGGAGCAGTTGCTTCTTAACAACTGCTCCGTTAAGGTAAGTCCCGTTGGTGCTGTTGAGATCTTCCATCGTCAGTACACCATCTGCCAACAAGAAAGCAACGTGCTCGCCGCTAACGGCCAAGTTATCAATCACGATATCGTTATAGGGTCGTCGGCCTAATGTGGAGCGTGCTTTGCTCAATTCGGCTTCCTTGATGACCACCCCATCAATCGACACGATTACTTTGCCCATCGCCTACTCCTTTTGCAATTTTCACTGTCTATTTATTATGTTTGAATAGCCTAAGCTTTCCCAGCCATCTTGTAACCAATCTCGAATCGCTTGGCATTTCGTCCACTTTAACCAGCAATACCGTGACATTGTCACGCCCGCCTTGCGCATTGGCGGCCTGAATGAGCCGTTGTGTACGCTGCTCCAAGGGTATTTTCAAACCCAGAAGCTTCTTGATTTCTACACCACCCACCATATCGGTCAACCCATCTGAGCACAGCAGATACACGTCACCGGGCAGTACCTCATGCTCAATGGGCTCTGCATACATCCTGGCAACCACACCCAATGCCCGCGTCAACAGATTTCTGTGCGCCGAAGTTCGTGCTTGCTTCAGGCTTAACAAACCCGCATCGAGCTGCTCCTGAAGCAGCGTGTGATCCTTGGTCAATTGACTCAGGCGACCTCTGCGCAAACGGTAACAACGAGAGTCACCAATATGACCTAGCCATAAGCGATCAGCATGGAATACCCCGACAACCAGCGTCGTTCCCATGCCCACCCATTCAGGGTTGGCTTGCGCCGCCTCAAATATCGTTTGATTGGCTTGATCAACCGCATCGTCAATGGCAGCTCGAATATCCAAAGGCACACCGCTCTGAGCAGACTCTGCAATACAGCGGCTCATGCTCTCCAAAATGAGAGTGCTAGCCATGCGGCTGGCTACTTCCCCCGCGTTATAGCCGCCCATACCATCCGCAAGAACGCAAAGTCGAGTGGCTTCATCGAAAGCCACTGAATCTTCGTTGTTTTCTCTAACCCTGCCCGTGTCAGTCTGGGCGAAAAAAGTGTATTTCACTGGCGTGAGCTCATGTTCTCATCGCCTATTCTGACTTGTGCAGGCAAAGAAGTTAACTCGCTGCGCTCTGCGGCGAATGCCGTTTTTGCAAGGCTCGGCCCAGCAAAACCACAAATGCCGCACCCGCCGCCGCCGCTGCGTAATGCAACCATCCGTTGACCGCTGCAAAGTCCTTGAAAGCCACATCGCTGGCCATGGTTTCACCACCGACCCAACCGATCAGGGCGGCACCCAACGTGACGATGATGGGGAAGCGCTCCATGAGCTTGATCATCAGGGTGCTGCCGAAAATCACCATGGGAATGCTGATCAGCAAGCCCAAAATCAGCAGCTCCATACTGCCCTTGGCGGCCGCAGCCACGGCAATCACGTTGTCCAGGCTCATGACAAGGTCGGCAATCAGGATGGTGCGCACGGCAGCCATCAAGGTGCCGTGCTCCTTGGCTTCGCCTTCACCCTCTTCTTGCTCGCTGAGCAGCTGGACGCCAATGTAGAGCAGCAAAGCACCGCCGATGACCTGCAAGTAGGACAGCGCCAGCAATTTGACCGCCACGATCGTCAGCAGAATCCGCAACACCACGGCGGCGGCGGAGCCAAAGAAAATTGCTTTCTTTTGCTGCTCAGGCGGCAAAGAACGGGCGGCCAATGCAATCACGACAGCGTTATCACCCGACAAAATGATATTGATCCAGATGATTTTCATCAGTCCGATCCAAAATTCGGGGGTTTGTAGCATTTCCATTTAACTTCTCCAATGATGTTTTATGCAAGAAGCGCCCCAAACAGCATGTTTGGGGCGCTTCTTGCGCTGATTAAGCGACAATTTTAGCGGAAGGCGTACCGGGGTTAGCCCGTAGTTTTGCTTACAACTGCGCTTTCAAGAGCTTACCGAGTTCGGATGGATTGCGTGTCACCACAAAGCCGCACTCTTCCATAATGGCAAGCTTTGCATCCGCCGTATCGGCACCGCCAGAGATCAGCGCCCCAGCGTGGCCCATGCGCTTGCCTGGGGGGGCGGTGACGCCGGCAATGAAGCCGACAATCGGTTTTTTCATATTGGCCTTGCACCAGCGGGCGGCATCCGCCTCGTCCGGGCCGCCAATTTCACCAATCATGATGACGGCGTCGGTATCGGGATCGTCATTAAAGGCCTTCATCACGTCAATGTGCTTGAGGCCATTGATCGGGTCGCCGCCAATGCCCACGGCGCTGGACTGACCCAGGCCGACCTCGGTCAACATGGCCACAGCTTCGTAGGTCAACGTACCGGAGCGGCTAACCACACCAATGCGACCCTTGCGGTGGATATGGCCGGGCATGATGCCGATCTTGATTTCATCGGGGGTGATGAGGCCGGGGCAGTTAGGACCCAGCAACAGCGTCTTTTTACCGCCAGCGGCTTCTTTGGCGCGCATGCGGTTGCGCAACTCCAGCATGTCGCGCACGGGGATGCCTTCGGTGATACAAATCGCCAAATCTAGATCAGCCTCTACGGCTTCCCAGATGGCTGCGGCAGCACCGGCAGGCGGCACATAGATCACGGAGACCGTTGCGCCGGTTTCAGACGCGGCTTCTTTGACCGAGGCGTAAATCGGAATGTTGAAGATCGACTCACCGGCCTTCTTGGGATTCACGCCGGCGACAAAGCAATTCTTGCCGTTGGCGTATTCCTGGCACTTTTCAGTGTGGAACTGGCCGGTCTTGCCCGTGATGCCCTGGGTGATGACTTTGGTGTTTTTATTGATGTAGATGGACATGCTGATTCCTGATCAATTACTTGACGGCCGCAACAATGGCGGTCGCGGCTTCGGCCATGGTGTCGGCGCTGATGATGGGCAGGCCGCTCTCGACCAGCATCTTCTTGCCCAGCTCGTCGTTGGTGCCCTTCATGCGCACCACCAAGGGCACAGACAGGTTCACCGCCTTGCAGGCCGTGATCACGCCGCTGGCAATGGTGTCGCACTTCATGATGCCGCCAAAGATGTTGACCAAAATGCCTTTGACTTTGGGGTTTTTCACCATGATCTTGAAGGCCTCTGTCACCTTCTCGGCGGTGGCGCCACCGCCCACGTCCAGGAAGTTGGCAGGCTCGCCGCCGAATAGCTTGATCGTGTCCATGGTAGCCATGGCCAGGCCAGCGCCGTTGACTAAGCAACCGATGTTGCCGTCCAGACTGATGTAGGCCAGATCAAACTTGCTGGCCTCAACTTCAGCCGGATCTTCTTCGTCCAAGTCGCGGTAAGCCACGATCTCAGGGTGACGAAACAGGGCGTTGGCGTCGAAGTTGAACTTCGCGTCGATGGCTTTGACTCCGCCATTGCCTTCGAGGATCAAGGGGTTGATTTCGACCAGCGAAGCGTCGGTGTCCATGTACACCTTATAGAGTTTTTGCAGAATATCCATGCACTGAGCAGTGGAGCCCTCAGGCACGCCAATGCTGTTGGCCAGCATTTTGGCTTGCGCATCGGTCAGACCGGTGGCCGGATCAACCATCTCAGTGATGATTTTCTCGGGTGTCGAGTGAGCCACTTCCTCGATGTCCATACCGCCTTCACTGGACACAATGAACGCCACGCGCTGGGTTGCACGGTCGGTCACAGCCGAGACGTAATATTCTTTTTTGATGTCCGCACCATCTTCAATCAGCAGGCGACGCACTTTTTGACCCTCAGGACCGGTCTGGTGCGTGATCAGCTGCATGCCGAGGATTTCACCGGCGATTTTGCGTACATCGTCAATGGAGCGCGCCA
Organism: Comamonadaceae bacterium; assembly: GCA_025356545.1. Classification (GTDB taxonomy): domain Bacteria; phylum Pseudomonadota; class Gammaproteobacteria; order Burkholderiales; family Burkholderiaceae_C; genus CANCDA01. The sequence goes on along the minus strand of JANXSU010000064.1, from coordinate 35,657 downwards.
GCTTGACGCCGCCGCCTTTGCCACGGCCACCCGCATGGATCTGTGCTTTAACCACCCAGACCGGGCCACCCAGCTTTTGAGCCGCTTCCACGGCTTCTTGCACCGTGAAGGCGGGAATACCGCGCGGCACTGGAATGCCAAAATTGCGCAAGATTTCCTTGCCTTGGTACTCGTGGATTTTCATGAGGACACTCTCAAAAATAGATGAAATTAATCCGCACACATAGCCCAACACCTTTCTGTGCTGGATGCCCGTGACAGTTCCGTGAATGTATCATGTTGCAGTGCACCAATCTTGGGCTGAACTTACAGCCGTTGTCAACGCGCACGTTTCACTGGGTCAACAGGATCGCACCATGCCAAAAATATTCATTGACGGCGAAGCCGGCACCACCGGCCTGCAAATACGAGAGCGGCTGCAAGCCATGCCCTCCATAGATCTGCTCAGCATCGCCCCGGAGCAGCGCAAAGACGGCAGCGCCAAACGTGCGCTAATGGCCCAGGCCGATCTGGTCGTGCTGTGTCTACACGATGAGGCAGCTATCGAATCCGTCGCCATGATCGACGCGCTGACGGCGGCCAACCAGGGTATTGGCCCCAAAATCATCGACGCTTCTACCGCGCATCGCACGGCGCCGGGCTGGGTGTTTGGATTTCCGGAGTTGGTGGCCGGGCAAAAAGACGCTGTGGCCCAAGCCCGCCGCGTGGCCAATCCTGGCTGCTACGCCACCGGTGCCATTGCGCTAATTCGCCCTCTGGTGGACGCAGGCCTACTTCCGCGTGATTTTCCACTGGCATTGCCCTCGATCAGCGGCTACTCCGGCGGAGGCCGCACCATGATCGAGGCCTACGAGAAAAGCGAGGCCCCAGCTTATGAGCTATATGCCCTGGGTCTCAAACACAAGCACCTGCCGGAAATCATGGCGTACACGGGCTTGACGCGTCGGCCCGTGTTCACACCGTCAGTCGGCAACTTCAAACAAGGCATGCTGGTGCAACTGCCCCTGCACTTGGACCTGTTACCCGGTCAACCCTCGGCCCAAGACCTGCATCAAGCCCTGGCCCGCCATTACCAAGGCAGCGAATGGGTGACGGTGGAACCCGCTACCGCCGACGGCAAACTTGACGCGCTGGCGCTGGCTGACACCAACCGCATGGAGCTGCGCATCTTTGCCAACGATGCTTCGAAGGATGGCTTTGCCCACGCTGTGCTGGTGGCGCGACTGGACAACCTGGGTAAAGGGGCCAGTGGCGCGGCGGTGCAGAACTTGAAGTTGATGTTGGGGCTTTGAGATTGCCATTTATTTCATAGCTGATTGCGCCGTATTTCATTGCTCTGTAGGTCAATAGAGCCTGTAAATTCAATCCTCAAACATCTCATCTGGTGCTTCTGCCACCACCCGTCGAATTACATCGCCACCAAAGCCTCGGCTGGCCAAAAAGCGCATCTGACTGGCGCGCGCTTTGGCATCGGCAGCGGGCTCACCAAACTTTTTGCGCCAGACCTCGCGCGCCCGTGCCAACTCCGTTGCGCGCAAGTCGCTCACCGCCTCAGCCACGGCTTGCGGATCCAAGCCCTTGCCCTGCAACTCCTGCTGAATCCGCGCCACGCCCAGCTTGGCAGAGCGGCGATGGACAACGGAGTCCACAACGCGTTGCTCATCAATAAAGTTCTTGGCTTGCAGCTCATCCAAGGCTTTGTCCAGCGTGCCCGGCACTTCCTCAAAACGGGCCAGTTTGCGCTCTAGCTCAAGGCGGGAATACTCACGCCCGCTGAGCAGGCGCAGCGCACGGCCTTTAAGGGAAATAGATGTATTGGACAATTTAAAAGCCTAGTGCCAGTGCCGCCCTAGATTCCGGCCTACGCGGGAATGACGAACGGTTACGACTCCACCTTTTTAGCGCCAGCCTTCGTCTTGCCTGCTGGGGTAGCCTCAGCCCCCAGACCCAGCAAAGGAATGCCCAGCGACAAACGCACCTTGTTTTCTATCTCCATGGACAGCTCGGGGTTCTCGCGCAAAAATTCGCGCGCATTGTCGCGACCCTGACCGATCTTTTCGCCGTTATAGGCGTACCAAGCACCGGATTTGTCAATGATGTTGGCGTTCACCCCCATGTCGATGATCTCGCCGTGGCGGCTGATGCCTTCACCAAACAAGATGTCGAATTCAGCCGTCTTGAAGGGTGAGGCCACCTTGTTTTTGACCACCTTGACCTTGGTCTCGTTGCCAATCGCCTCGTCCCCTTTCTTGATGGTACCGGTACGGCGAATGTCCAAGCGCACCGAAGCATAAAACTTGAGCGCGTTGCCGCCGGTGGTGGTCTCAGGGCTGCCAAACATCACGCCGATCTTCATGCGGATCTGGTTGATGAAAATCACCATGCAGTTGGTCTTTTTGATGTGGGCGGTGAGCTTGCGCAGGGCCTGGCTCATCAGGCGAGCTTGCAAACCGGGCAGGCTGTCGCCCATTTCACCTTCGAGCTCTGCCTTGGGGGTGAGTGCCGCCACCGAGTCCACCACGATCAGATCGACCGCACCCGATCGCACCAGACTGTCCACAATCTCCAGCGCCTGCTCACCGGTGTCGGGCTGGCTGATCAGCAGGTCTTGCAGGTTCACGCCCAGTTTTTGCGCGTACTGGATGTCCAGCGCGTGCTCAGCATCCACAAAGGCGCACTGACCGCCGAGTTTTTGCATCTCGGCTATGACTTGCAGCGTCAGCGTGGTTTTGCCCGATGACTCCGGGCCATAAATTTCGACCACACGGCCACGCGGCAGACCACCCACGCCCAGCGCAATGTCCAGGCCCAGCGAGCCGGTGGAGACCACCTGGATGTCTTCAATCACCTCGCCCTCACCCAGGCGCATGATGGTGCCCTTGCCAAACTGCTTCTCGATTTGGGCCAAGGCCACTTGCAGGGCTTTGGCTTTTTCGCTGCTGGCGGCGGTGAGGTTTTTAACGGCTGCGTCCATGAAGAGCTCCTTGGTTTAACGTTGAGTGTGATTCAATCCATCTGCTGCTTTTAACAACAGGCTGGATGCTTGAACAGTAGTTTAATACAGCTTATTGAAACAAGTAAACACTATTTTTAGTCAGTTTGATTTACTATTAGAAAACCTTGCGAGGCAGACCGCAGCCACACGAAGCGAGTCAGCGGTCTGTGCCAACTGATTAAGGATGACCAGTAACACTTTCTCTCCACCTACATCCGGCTGGCGTCAAACCCATCTGGGGCGTTTGCTGGGCCTCGCCATGCGCCGTTTTGACGCGCGCGTGTTGCAGTTGATGGCAAACAATCCAGACGTGCCGCTGGCGCTGTCCAACCTGGCGGCACGGGGCCAGGTCAGCGCTGCCCACATCCACATCACACGCCACCTGGCACTGGAGGGCTCGCGCCTGACCGAACTGGCCGGGTTGGCAGGCATGAGCAAACAGGCCATGGGCAAGCTGGTGGACCAGTGTGACGCCTGGGGCCTAGTCACGCGCACGCCCGATCTGCGTGACGCCCGCGCACGGCTGGTGTGCTTCACCCCCGATGGCCTGGCTTGGCTGCAAGCCTTCCAACAGGCCGTGGGCCAGGCCGAAGACGAACTCCGCCAAGCCGTAGGGCCTGAGATTGCCACCGTGATTACCCTAGGTCTGGAGGCCTACGCCACTTGAGCTTGTGGGGCCTAAAATTGCCTCAGTGTCAGCCCACCCCTCCCAGGAGACTCCCATGCGAATTTTGATTGCCGAAGACGACCAGGTTCTGGCCGATGGGCTGATGCGCACGCTGCGCAACTCTGGTGCCGCGGTGGATCATGTCGCCAGCGGTACACAAGCCGACGCAGCACTCATGACCAACACAGAGTTTGACCTGCTGATCTTGGACTTGGGGCTGCCCACCATGCACGGTCTGGAGGTCTTGAAACGCCTGCGCTCGCGTGGCTCCGCACTGCCGGTGTTGATCCTGACGGCCGCCGACAGTGTGGAAGAACGCGTCAAAGGATTGGACTATGGCGCGGACGACTACATGGCCAAGCCCTTCAGTCTGCAAGAGCTGGAAGCTCGTGTGCGAGCATTGGTTCGCCGCGGTGCGGGCAACACCAGCAGCATGATCAAGCATGGCCCGTTGGTGTACGACCAGACCGGGCGTGTAGCCACGATTGACGGCAAGATGGTCGAGCTGTCGGCACGCGAACTGGGGTTGCTTGAAGTTTTGCTTCAGCGCACAGGTCGACTGGTCAGCAAAGATCAACTGGTGGAGCGTCTGTGCGAGTGGGGCGAAGAGGTGAGCAACAACGCCATTGAGGTCTATATCCACCGCCTGCGCAAGAAGATCGAAAAAGGTCCGATCCGTATCGCAACCGTGCGGGGCCTGGGCTATTGCCTGGAAAAAATTAGCGGATGAATATTTTTCAACGCGATCAGCGTTCACTGTTCGGTGAAATCCTGGACTGGATGCTCACGCCGCTGCTGCTGCTGTGGCCTGTCAGCCTCGTGTTGACTTGGCTGGTGGCACAAGGCATTGCAGGCAAGCCCTTTGACCGCGCTCTGGAATACAACGTGAGCGCGCTGGCACAACTGGTCACCGTCAAAGATCAGCGGGTAAGTTTTAATTTACCCCTGCCTGCGCGCGAACTGCTGCGTGCCGATGACGCCGACACGGTCTACTATCAAGTGATCGGCCCGCGCGGGGTGTACATGAGCGGCGAGCGTGATTTCCCCTTGCCTACGGATGCCGACACGACCACCCCTGGTCAAGTTCAACTGCGCGATGACGAATTTCACGGCACGGCGATTCGAGTCGCCTACATGTGGGTCCCGCTGAACCTTCCCGAAACCAAATTAGCGCTGGTACAAGTGGCTGAAACACTGGACAAACGTTCGGTACTGGCGGCAGAAATTATCAAAGGCGTGATGCTGCCGCAATTCGTCACCTTGCCCATGGCTGTGCTGCTGGTCTGGCTAGCGCTGGTTCAGGCCATCAAGCCCCTTAGCCGACTCGAAGCCCGCATCCGGGTCCGCAAACCCGATGACCTGAGCCCACTGGACGCACAAACCGTCCCCATTGAAGTCGCGCCCTTGGTGACCTCGGTCAATGACTTGTTACAGCGCCTACAGGATTCGATGGCCACCCAAAAGCGTTTTCTGGCCGACGCCGCGCACCAACTCAAAACCCCACTTGCGGGTTTGCGCATGCAGGCCGATCTTGCACTGCGCGAAGGTGCCAACACCGAGGAGTTAAAGCAGTCACTGCGTCAGATTGGGCGTGCCAGCATACGCGCCACGCACACCGTCAATCAGTTGCTCGCCCTGGCCCGTGCCGAGGGCGGCAATACCGCCATCAACAGGCAAGCCTGCGACCTGGCGCGCCTGACCATGGACGTGGTGCGCGACTGTGTGCCGCGCGCCATGGACAAACACATTGACCTGGGCTTCGAAGGGCTCGAACCCGGCTCGCCGGGCGTGATGCTGCAGGGCAACCCCACCTTGCTCAAGGAGATGGTGCGCAACCTGCTGGACAACGCCATCAACTACACCCCCTCGAGCGCAGAACAACCTGCCGTCATCACCGCGCGGGTACTACTTGACCCTGTAAACCAGGCGCTCCTGCTTCAGGTGGAGGACTCGGGACCGGGCATCCCCGAAGCGGAGCGGATACGGGTGTTCGAGCCGTTTTACCGTGCACTCGGGGTCGAGGCTGATGGCTCAGGTCTGGGTTTGTCCATCGTCAAAGAAATCGCCCGTCAGCACCAAGCCAGCGTCAGCCTGAGCGACACACGGGCGGGACAACTCTCACCAGGTGCACGCTTCACAGTGCGGTTCTAGGGGCCCCACGAGCGAACTAGCCGCAAGTCTGTAAAGGCTTGTTGATCACCTCGGGCTTCAAGGTGCTCAATCGTGCACGCAAGGCGTCATCTACGGCAGGCAACTTGAGCCGACTGCCTGTGACAAGCCCCTGCTCGAGAACCACGTTCGCTGTCTTAACCCCACGCTGGTTAAACGAAACCAATGCCGCATTAGCTGCTGCCTGGGTTTCAAAGCCTCCCAGCGAAATGCCGGGCTCCAGATTGGGATTGCGCAAAGGTTCTACGGTTAATTTAAGGGCTAACAATTCTTTGCGCTTTTTAAGCAATGCATCAGTATTCGGGTACTTACCCATGTACACAATCCAGCGGGCAGGGTTCGTTACGGGGGTCAAAATCCAAGCCCCCTCCGGCAAGCTTGCCTTGAGCGCCTGACGCAGAACATCGGCTTGGCGAGCATCAAATAAACCGGCTTGCAAACATTCAGTGGATTTGGCGTGAGTCGGCTCAGACACCGTTTCGTCCGCCAATTCTTTGGCAGACAAAATTCTTATGGCTTCAGGTTGAATTTGTCGACTCAGGCGCTGTGGCTCACCGGTCTGGGTCGGCCCAAAACCATAGCCCCGCAACAATTCGTGCGACCAAGCGAAGTAAAGGCCATTGAGCAAGAGGAGCAGCAAAACGAAGAAACGCAACATGACAGATAGAGCGGCGAGTTAGGACGGGCGCACGCTGACCTCAGCGCTACTGATTTTTTTCAGGCCCGCGTCAGTATGCACCAGCAAGGCACCGCTGTCGTCCACACCCTGGGCTTGCCCGTACGTGCCGTCGCTCAGGGTCACAGCGCGTCCGGCCAGGGCATCTCGCACCGCGTAGGTCTTGAGGAAGGGGGCCAAGCCTTGCGCTTCAAAACGCTGCACCGCCTGTAGTAGGGCAGGCGCGATACGCAGCAGGGCCTGCGGGGCGTCAACGCCGGGCAGCAGCTCCTGCAACCAGGCCGGGGCCGTGCTCAAACCCGTTGACTCACGCGGCCCGATATTGAGGCCCACGCCGATCACGGCATAACGCGTCGAACCCATGGTCAGGGTTTCAATCAGAATGCCGGCCAGCTTGCGCCCTTGAAACCAGACATCGTTAGGCCATTTCAGCTGCAGCTCAGGGTGCAGACTGGTCGCCACACTCACGCCCACGACCAGGGACAGGCCGGACCAGTCGGGACTGTGCAGCGGCAAGCCAACGGAAAACGTCAATGCGGGCGTACTTGCACCCTGACTTAACCACTCCCGACCCAAGCGCCCGCGCCCGGCGGTTTGTGATTCGGCAACAAGAAGAATGGGGTCGGTCTGGCCCGCACGAGCGCGGCGCATCAACTCGGAATTGGTGGAGTCGAGCTGGGGCAGGATTTCCACCGAGAAGCTCGGCAACAAGGGCGACACGGCCTCCCAGATGGCCTCTGCGGGCCACTGGATAGGTAATAACTTCGACAAGCTCAGTCCGAACGGGTATGGTGGGGCTCGCGCAATGGGCTTAACGCTTGCGCTTGGGTGCCAACAAGGTGCCCCGGCATGTTTTTGCGCCGCACCAGCAAGGGTATTCGGCCTTGAGCTTGGGCGTGTAGCGCTCGTCAATCATCAGACCGTAGTCGTAGTTGAGCTCTTCACCGGCCTTGATGTTGCGCAAGGCTTTGATGAAGACGCGGCCCTCGTCCTCATCGGCCTCGCAGTTGGGCGCGCAGCTGTGGTTGATCCAGCGCGAAGAGTTGCCATCCACCTTGCCGTCGATGACATGGTCTTCATCAATGTGAAAATAAAACGTGTGGTTCGGGTCGCTCGGATCATGCGGGTGGCGTGCTTGCGCCTCAGCCCAGGTCACCACCTCACCCGTGTACTCGATCAGGGTTTCACCCTCGGCCAAATTCTGCACCGCAAACACACCCTTGCCATGCACACCGGAACGGCGAACTTGAATGCGGCGACCAGATACGGGGGCTGATTTTTTGGACACGTTTAAAAAATTTGGTAAGGTGAACTCGTATGGGTGCGCGCAGGTGCGTGCCCGCGTGCTGGCGCGCACACATGCGTGCGCGAGAAACTGGATTGTAGTCAGATGAAAAATATCGCTGTCGGTAAAACTTTGGTCATTGCAGAAAAGCCCTCGGTCGCCCAAGACATCGTGCGCGCCCTCACGCCATTGGCGGGCAAGTTCGATAAGCACGATGAGTACTTTGAGAGCGACACCTACGTCGTCACCAGCGCCGTCGGCCACTTGGTAGAGATCCAAGCCCCCGAGGCCTATGACGTCAAACGCGGCAAGTGGAGCTTTGCCCACCTGCCCGTCATCCCGCCGCACTTTGACCTGAAACCGGTGGACAAAACCAAGACGCGACTGAACGCCGTCATCAAGCAGGCCAAGCGCAAAGACGTTGACAAAATCATCAACGCCTGCGATGCGGGCCGCGAAGGTGAGTTGATCTTTCGCCTGATTGAGCAGTACGCCGGTGGTGCTAAGCCCCTGGGTAAGCCGGTCAGCCGTCTCTGGTTGCAATCCATGACGCCACAGGCCATCCGTGACGGTTTTGGCGCCCTGCGCACCGACAAGCAGATGCAACCCCTGGCTGACGCCGCACGCTGCCGTTCTGAGGCCGATTGGCTGGTTGGCATCAACGGCACGCGCGCCATGACGGCTTTCAACTCACGTGATGGTGGCTTCTTTTTGACCACCGTGGGCCGGGTGCAGACGCCTACCCTGTCGGTGGTGGTGGAGCGCGAAGAACAAATCCGCAAATTCGTCAGCCGCAACTACTGGGAGGTGCACGCCACATTTGGCGCGCAGGCCGGTGAGTACACCGCCAAGTGGTTCGACCCGAGCTGGAAAAAAGCCGCCGCCAATGCCGCTGCGGGCAACACCGACGAGCCCGACGCCGAACTTAAGGCCGACCGCGTCTGGACCGAGCGCGAAGCCCAGGCCATTGCCGACGCCGTGCGTGGCCAAAACGCCACGGTGACGGAAGAAAGCAAGCCCACCACCCAAGCCTCACCCCTGCTGTTTGACCTGACCAGTCTGCAACGCGAGGCCAATGGCAAGTTTGGCTACTCAGCCAAGACGACGCTGTCCATCGCGCAAAGCCTGTACGAGCGCCACAAGGCCCTGACCTACCCGCGTACCGATTCACGCAACCTGCCCGAGGACTACGTGCCGGTGGTCAAAGACACCTTTGCCATGCTGGCCGACAGCGGCATGCGGCATTTGGCCCCCTTTGCGGCCACCGCCATCAAAGGCGGCTACGTGCGCCCTAGCAAGCGCATTTTTGACAACGCCAAGGTGAGCGACCACTTCGCCATCATCCCCACACTGCAAGCACCTAGCGGCCTGAGCGAGGCCGAGCAAAAGGTGTACGACCTGGTGGTGCGCCGCTTCATGGCGGTGTTCTTCCCCAGTGCCGAATACCAAGTCACTACCCGCATCACCACGGCTGCCCAGCACGCCTTCAAGACCGAGGGCAAGGTACTGGTCAAGCCAGGTTGGCTGGCCATTTACGGCAAGGAAGCCGCCGAAGAAGTGGCGGACGCGAAGGACGGTGACAAGGGCCAAAGCCTGGTGCCCGTGGCCCCTGGCGAGAAAGTCAAGACCGAAACAGTTGACCCCAAGGGCCTGAAAACCCGCCCCCCAGCCCGCTACTCTGAAGCCACGCTGCTCGGCGCCATGGAGGGCGCAGGCAAGACGGTGGAAGACGACGAGCTGCGCGAAGCCATGCAGGAAAAAGGCCTAGGCACGCCCGCCACGCGCTCCAGCATCATCGAGGGCCTGATCGCCGAGAAATACATGCTGCGCGAAGGCCGCGAGCTGATTCCCACGGCCAAGGCCTTTCAGCTCATGACGCTGCTGCGTGGCCTGGGGGTTGAAGAACTCTCCAAAGCCGCTCTCACCGGCGAGTGGGAGTACAAACTCGCGCTGATGGAGCAGGGCAAGTTAAGCCGTGAATCCTTCATGGCCGAGATTGCCGCCATGACTGAGCGCATGGTGAAAAAAGCCAAAGAATACGACCGCGACACCATCCCCGGCGACTACGCCACGCTGGCAGCGCCTTGCCCCAACTGCGGCGGCATCGTCAAAGAAAACTACCGCCGCTACACCTGCACCGGCATCAGCGGCAAAGAGGACGGTTGCGGCTTCTCCTTCGGCAAAACCCCAGCTGGGCGTACTTTTGAAGTCGCCGAAGTGGAGCAATTCCTGCGTGACCGCAAGATCGGCCCGCTGGAGGGTTTCCGCTCCAAAGCGGGCTGGCCTTTCACGGCTGAGATGGTCATCAAGTTTGACGAAGAGACGAAAAACTACAAACTCGAATTCGACTTTGGCGACGATAAGAAGGGGGAGGAGAGCGGCGAGCTGATCGACTTCTCGGCCCAAGAGGCACTCGGCCCCTGCCCGAAATGCGGCGCGGCGACAGGCAATGCCACCGGCGGCACGGTCTTCGAGCATGGCAAGAACTATGTCTGCGACAAATCCGTACCCACCTTGGCCCAACCGACACCAAGCTGTGACTTCAAAACCGGGCAGATGATCTTGCAGCAGCCGATTGAGCGTTCGCAGATGCAAAAACTGCTGGCCACCGGCAAGACAGACCTGCTCGACAAGTTTGTCTCCATGCGGACACGCCGCGCCTTCAAGGCCATGCTGGCCTGGGACGCGACGGCGGGCAAGGTGAATTTTGAATTTGCACCCAGCAAATTCCCACCACGCAAAACAACGACCGCTACAAAAACAGGAGCTGCTCGTGGAGATTTTGCAGGCGTTGCAGCCAAAAAAGGCACCAAAACAGCAGCTAAAAAAGTACCTGCCAAAAAAGTGACCACTAAAGCAGCGGTCAAAGTCGCCAAGCCCAAAGCTCCGCGCAAAACCACCGCCGCCAGCGGCAAGCAGCCCAGCGCCGCACTGGCCGCCGTCATCGGTGCAGACCCCGTGGCGCGCACCGAGGTCATCAAGAAACTGTGGGACTACATCAAAGCCAACGGCCTGCAAGACGCCGCTAACAAGCGCGCCATCAATGCCGACGCCAAACTCCTCGACGTGTTTGGTAAGCCGCAAGTCACGATGTTTGAGCTGGCCGGGATTGTAGGCAAGCACCTGAGCTGATGCCTAGCCCCACGCTGACCCGACAGGGACAGCGTGGGCGCACCTCAATGCGCGAACTTGCTATCGCGACCGATGATGCTGAGGTCGGTGAACTTGGATCCTTCGTGGTTTTTAGCGCTGTAGCTGATGCTGAAGCCGCCCAGGTTCACCTCGTTCATGGACTCCAGCGCGCTGATCAGCCCTTCGCGCGTGAGTGAGCGGCCTGCGCGCTTGACGCCTTCCACAAACACCTTGGCCATCAGAAAACCTTCCATGCTGGAGAAGTCAAACTCCTTTTGACCGGCCTCACCCATGCGTTGCTGGTACTCGCGCACCACAGGCACGGCCTGCGCGAAGGGAAAGGGCACCACCTGCGAGATCACCACGCCGGTGCCCACGGGTCCCAGCTCGTCGGCCAGCGCCTTGGAGCCGACAAAGCTCACGTTGAAGAACTGACCGCCATAGCCCTTCTTGCGCGACTCTTTGATGAAAGCCGAAACCGATTTGTAGGCCCCGATCTGGATCACGGCCTCGGGCTTGGCCGACAAGATCGCGGCCAGGGAGGCGGTTACATCCACCGTGTTGCGCTCAAACGTGGCCAGGGCCACCGGCTTCAAGTCACGCTTGGCCAAAGCACGGGTCACGCCCTCCAGGCCGGCTTTGCCATAAGCGTCGTTTTGGTAAAACACCGCGATGTTTTTGGAGCCCATCGAGGTCACATGCTGCACGATGCGTTCGGTCTCGTCAAAATAGCTAGCACGCACATGGAAAATTTGCCGGTTAAAGGGCTCACGCAAAGCCTGAGCACCGGTGAACATGCCCACCATGGGCACCTTCTCCGTCGTAAACACCGGCATGGCAGCCAGCCCCGTAGGCGTGCCCACCGCACCAATCAAGGCGAACACCTTGTCTTCATAAATCAAGGCCTTGACCGCAGCCGTGGCCTTTTCGGGCTCATAACCATCGTCACGCGTGACCAACTTGAGCGTGCGGCCATTCACGCCGCCCTGCGCGTTGGTGGCTTTGAAATAGGCTTCAATGCCCACTTTCAGGCGCTCACCAAGCTGCGCCGCCGGGCCGCTGAAGGCGGCAAATTGGCCTACCAAGATTTCTTTATCGGAGACGCCTGGGGACTGTGCCATGGTGCTGGCGCTGACGAGCAACAGGGTGAGCGAGGCCAGGATTTTGGTAAGTGCCATCAAGCATCCTTTTTTAATCAGACGAGTAACCCCGCATCATAGGGTTGATTTCCTCTTGATACACCCCGTGTTATCCCTTTATGTCGCGTCGCTTTCACGCCCTGATACCACCTGAGCTCCGTCGTCCATTTGCCCGTCGATGTAGTACCAGCGCCCGTCAGTGCGCACAAAGCGGCTGGTCTCATGCAGCCGCTGCGCCCCGGCAGCCGTACGGCAGCGCGCCACAAACTCCACCACGCCCGCGTCCCCCGTGCTATGCGCATGGCGCACATCCAGGCCCAGCCATTTGACCGGCGACAACTCCAGCTCGCCCGGCGAGGTGGATACGTGCCAAGTGGCCAACAGATAGTCAATCAAGCCCACCACATAAGCGCTATAGCGCGAGCGCATCAAGACCTCAGGCGTTGGGGCGTGCACGCCCAGGGTCAGGCCCGTGTGCCAAGGGCCGCAGCAGTCGGCATAGGGTTGCCCGCTGTCGCAAGGGCAGGGCGCGCGCGCGGAGAGGCTGGGTTTCTTCATGCGGGGATGGTAGCGTCTGTCATGGGGGCGCTGTTGATGGCGACAGGCTCGATATCATTTCAGCATGACCACCCCCGCACTGCCCGTGCTCTATTCATTCCGCCGCTGCCCCTACGCCATTCGCGCCCGCATGGCCCTGCGCTACGCCGGCATTGAAGTCACGCTGCAAGAGGTCGCCCTGGGCGACAAACCCGTCGACTTCGTGGCCCTGTCGCCCAAAGCCACCGTGCCGGTGCTGCAGCTGCCCAGCGGTGAAGTGATCGACCAAAGCCTCGCCATCATGCAATGGGCGCTGGCGCAAAGCGACCCGCAAGGCTGGTTTTGTGTAGGTGCAGCGGCAGTCTCAGAACAACACGCCACGCCCAACGTCTGCCCAAATGCCGCCGACTGGATCACCTTGAACGACGAGGTCTTCAAACCCCTGCTAGACCGCTACAAATACGCCACCCGCCACCCCGAACTGCCTCCCGCCGCCCACCGCGCAGCCGCCATCGCCGCCTTTATTGCGCCACTGAACGAGCGTTTGCTGCAAACCCCTTACCTGTTCGGCCCCAAGCCTTCAGTGGCCGACGTCGCCCTGTTCCCCTTTGTCCGTCAATTTGCCTTTGTGGACAAAGCCTGGTTTGACGCCGCGCCGCTGCCCGGGGTGCAGCACTGGTTGGCGGCTTGGCTGGGGAATGACTTGTTTGGAGCGGTTATGAAAAAGCCCCGTACAAAACCAGCGCCCGACTTGTTGGATCACTAAAGTGGTTGTTTTGCCTAACTTCAGAGTAAATCGCAAAAAATCAATTTCACTCTGAAAATGCTTCTTCTCAGTGAGCTAAGCCCCTCACAAACCCGGCAATACATCGACGCCAAGACCACCCTGCAGGCGCGGTGTTTTACCGCCAGCCGCGATGCCAGCTCTGGCGTGGATGCCGCCAGCCCCAGCCATATTGCGAATTAAACTGCCACATATAGCCCGGTGCGGGCATAGCGTAGGCGGGCGCCACGTAAACGACGTCCGGTGGTGGGCCATAGGCAGTCTCCATGCCAATGGGGGCGACCACACAGCCACCCAGTGTGGCCGTGGCGCAGAGTACGTCTGCCACGCTTTCGGCGCCTCACCGTGACCGCACGTAGCCCGATTCAATCCATGTCTGCGCGCTGTCAACCGTCAACTTAAAAGTAGGTGCTACGCGAACCTGGGCGAGTTCTTCGCCCAGTTCGGTCTGCGCGCGCAGAGTGGCGGTAGCGCCCTCGTCGTCCGGCACGATGGACAGTTCCACCCGAATACGCTTGCCGCCTACCGTGACGGTCACGTTCTTATTGAGCTCGGCATGGCGCTGTTGCTCGGAGCGCCGGATGAACTCTTTGGCCGTCTTGACCAGCGTAGAGAAGGCCGCCGTGTCCAGGGGTTTAGGGTTCTTTTTGTCGCGCCCCATCGTCCATGGGCCGACCAAAGCGGGCTCCGATTGGCCGGCCAGGTACATCGCCACGGCCCAGCCGTCATCGTCTTCGTTTTTGATAACGCGGGCTGTCCATTGGTCGGCGCTCCACACGCGGGCTTGCTGGAGGGGTTCGGGGGTATCGATGGTCAAAAGCATGCCCTATTCCGCGCGAATGTTCGCACTCTTCACCACTGCGCCATAGCGCGCCAAATCCCGCGCGATCTCATCGCCAAACTTGCCGGCCGTGCCGGGTGCGGCACTGATGCCCATGACGTTGAGTCGCTCGCGCACTTCGGGTTCGTTGAGCACGGCGTTGAGTTCGGTGTTCAGGCGCTCGATGATGGCCGCAGGGGTTTTGGCCGGAGCCAGCAGGCCGACCCAGGAGTTGATTTCAAAATCACCCAGGCCCGGCACACCGCTCTCGATGAACGTGGGCACGTCGGGCAATGATTTAGAGCGTTGCGCGCTGGACACCGCGATGGCGCGCAGCTTGCCGGATTTGACGTGGCTTTGTGCGCCCGCCACCGCCGTGTACACCAGCGGGATGTTACCGCCCAGCACGTCGGTCATGGCCTGGCCGCCACCTTTGTAGGGGATGTGGGTGAGGTTGGCACCGGTGCGTTGCTTGAGCAACTCACCTGCGATGTGCGGTGTGCCGCCCGTGCCGGAAGTGCCGTAGGACAGGCCGCCGGCTTGCGTTTTGGACAGGGCAATCACGTCCTTCAAGTTGGTCACCGCCACGCCGGGGTGCGCCACCAAGATCAGCACCGCATCGCCAATCTTGCCGATGGGGGCCAGGTCGCGCGTGGTGTTGAACGGGGTCTTCTCGAACACATGGGGGTTGATGACCAGCGTGCCGTCAAAGCCCAGTACCAGGGTGTAGCCGTCGGGCTCAGCCGTGGCCACCAGCGCGGTGCCGATGTTGCCCGACGCACCGGGGCGGTTGTCCACCACCACTTGCTGGCCCAGGCGCTTGCTCAACTGCTCAGCGATCAGGCGGCCACTGGTGTCGGTAACGCCACCGGGGGTGAAGGGGACGATGAGGCGGATGGGTTTGGCGGGATAAACGTTTTGGGCCGGGGTGAATGTGGGGAAGGCCGCGAGGGCGACGAATAAGGTGGTTGAGACGCAACGGCGTGCTGGATTCATCAAGTTCTCCCTGCGGTGTTACTCGCCCGTGGCGTAGCGTTTGTCAAATGCCCACACGTCTTCAAAACCCATCAACTTAGTGAGTTCTGCAAAGTCGTAGAGCGGCTGCGTGCCCGCGGCGGATGAGCCGGTTTGCTTGAACTGCTGGTACACGGCGGCCATGGCTTGCACGGCAGCCAACAAAGCGGTGACGGGGAAGATGGCGATCTTGTAGCCGATGGCTTCCAACTCGGCTTGGCTCAGCACTGGCGTGCGGCCGCGCTCCACCATATTGGCCACCATGGGCAAGCCCAGCTCGCGGCCCAGTTGGCCGATGGCGCGCATCTCGTCCTCGGACTCAGGCGATTCGATGAACAAGATGTCGGCCCCGGCACGGGCATAGGCCTCGCCCCGTCGCAGGGCTTCGTCCAGGCCGAGTGAGGTGCGGGCATCGGTGCGAGCGATGATCAAGAAATCAGCGGACTGGCGCGACTCCACCGCCACGCGAATCTTTTGCACCATGTCGTCCATGGGGATGACGCGTCGCCCCGGCGTGTGGCCGCATTTTTTGGGGAACTCTTGGTCTTCGATTTGCAGTGCAGCCGCACCTGCTGCTTCGTAGCCGCGCACGGTGTGGCGCAGATTCAGCAGCCCGCCATAGCCGGTGTCGGCGTCCGCAATCAGCGGCGTGCGCGCCATGCCCGCCATGGCGTTGACGCGGCCCACCATGTCGCTGTAGGTGGCAATGCCCGCGTCCGGCAGGCCCAGGTGCGAGGCCACCGTGCCATAGCCCGTCATGTAGAGCGCGCCAAAACCGAAGCTGTCGGCCAGGCGCAGCGAGACCATGTCATAGACGCCGGGGGCGACCAAGAGGCCGGGTTGTTGCAGGCGCTCTTTCAGGCTCGGGGCGGAATTTTTAGCAAGGGTCATGCGCGTTCTCCGGGGTGGACTCAGGCGGGTTGTTGGGTCAAAAATTTCAACAACTCGCGGTTGAAGAATTCAGGCTGCTCAATGTTGGAAATATGCGCCGCATCCGGGATGACGACGAACTGCGAGCCGCGCAGATTCTGGTGAATCAGGCGCGCCATCTCGGGCGGTGTGCCGTGGTCTTGGTCGCCCACCATCACCAGGGCGGGGCAGTCGATTTCGGGCAGGCGGTCAAACACATCGACCTTGGCAATCGCTTCGCAGCAACCGCAAAAACCCGCCACCGGCGTGGCCAACAGACCGGCCTCGATGCGCGCCATGATGGCCGGGTTGGCGGCGCGAAACGGCGCGGTGAACCAGCGCGCCAAGGTGCTGTCGATCAGCGCGGCCATGCCCCCGGCTTGCGCCATGGCGATGCGCTCGCCCCACATGGCTTGCGCGTTGGGTGGGCGGCGGCTGGTGGTGTCGAGCAGCACCATGCTGGCGAACACGCCGGGATATTTGAGGGCAAAAGTCTGGCCGATCATGCCGCCCATGGAGATGCCCAGCCAGTGCGTGCGCGTGATGCCCAGATGCTGGAACAGGCCATGCACATCGTCGGCCAATTGCTCTAGCGTGTAGGGGCTGGGTGGTGCGCTGGTCTGGCCATGACCGCGCGTGTCAAAGCGCAAGACGGTGTAGTTGGGGGCCAGCAAGGCAGCTTGCTCGTCCCACGAGGAGATGTCGCAGCCCAGCGAGTGGGACAGCGTGATCCAGGGGCCGGAGCCCTCGATGGTGTAGTGAATGTCGATGTCGTTGATGCGGGTTTTCATAGATGTCTCCTAATCAGTTGAGGACAGAGCTTGCCTACTTCGTGTGGCTGCGGTCTGTCTCGCAAAGTTTCAATCAAGTTTGATATTGGCGGCCTTGGCCAGCCGGGTAAAGCTGGTCACTTCAGAGGCAATGAGTTTGTCAAATTCTTCGGGCGTGCTAGTCACCGGGTCAATGCCCAGCGGGGCAAAGCGTTGGCGCACTTCGGGTTGTTTCAAGATGACGGCCACTTCGGCGTTGAGCTTGGCAATGATGTGGCGCGGTGTCTTGACTGGGGCCAGCAGGCCATACCAAAAAACCCATTCATAGTGCGACAAGCCCGCCACGCCAGACTCGGCCACTGTGGGCAGCGTGGGCAGCTCCGCCATGCGCTTGAGCCCAGTCACCGCAATGGCAATCGCCTTGCCGTCTTTCACCAAGTTAATGGCGCTGGCAAAGGGCGCGATGAAGACTTGCGTGCGGCCCGCCATGGTCTCGGTCAGCGCCTCGGGGATGCCTTTGAAGGGAATATGCGCCAGGTCGATACCGGCCTGCGCCTTGAGCAACTCCACCGCGAAGTGCGCGCCACTGCCCACCCCCGCCGATGAGTAGTTCAGCTGACCGGGTTTGGCCTTGGCCAGCGCCACCAACTCGGCCACGTTCTTCACACCCAACTGCGGCGACACGATCAGCAGCGCCGGGCCGGTGGCCGTGAGGCTGATGCCTGCGAAGTCTTTGGCCACGTCATACGGCAGCTTGGGGTAAATGGCGGGCGACACCGCATGGGCGGACGACACCGACAACAGCGTGTAGCCATCGGCCGGTGCCGTGGCCAGCGCCCCCGCCGCGATGTTGCTGCCCGCACCGGGACGGTTCTCCACAATGACAGGCTGCTTCCAGCCCTCTGTGAGTTTTTGTGCGAGCAGTCGAGCGGTAATGTCAGGCCCGCCACCGGGGGTGAAGCCAACCAGGATACGAACCGGTTTTGTCGGATACGAATCGGGGGCTACGGTTTGCGCATACGACACGCCTGAACTGGCAGCGAGCACGAGCCCGGCAAAGCCAAAAAGAGACCTCGAAAGCGCACGACTTCTGACCAACATGGTTGACTCCTGAGTAGGGAAATCAAGTATTGCACAGGACGCAGCTCACTCGAATAATGTGAGTCCGCTTAACTTCAACAAGACACAACAATGAAGCTGACACGCTTGAGGGCATGGATGACGCTGGCTTGCGCCGCTGCGCTGCCAGTGCTGGTCCATGCGCAAGACTATCCCAACCGCAGCATTCAATTCATCGTGCCCACCTCGGCAGGCACCACTGGCGACCAACTCGCGCGCCTGCTTGGCCCCAAGCTCACGCAGCGCTGGAACGTGCCGGTCGTAGTTGAGAACAAGGTCGGCGCGGGTGGCAGCATCGGCATTGAAGCTGGGGCTCGGGCCAACCCGGATGGCTACAGCTTTCTATTTGCAGCGACGTCCTTCAGCACCCTGCCCGCACTGCGAACCAAACTGCCTTACGACCCCGTCAAGAGCTTTGTCCCTGTCGTGATGCTGGGTGCTAGCCCCTTGGTGCTGATCGTGGCCAACAAAGTGCCCGCCAAAACCGTGCGCGAGTTCGTGGATTACGCGAAGAAGCAGCCCGCAGGCAGCTTGAATTACGCCTCGCCCGGTCTGGGTGGCGTGCAGCATCTGACGATGGAGTTGTTCATGCAAGAGGCCGGCATCAAGCTGCTGCATGTGCCCTACAAAAGCATGGCGGGGGCTTTGAATGACTTGGCGGCTGGCCATGTGCAAGCGGGTGTGGTGGTGCTGCAAACTGCTTTGCCACTGGTGCAAAGCGGCAAAATGCGCGCGCTGGCCGTGCTGAGCGCCGAGCGAGTGGCACCTCTACCCCAACTGCCCACCATGGCCGAGGCTGGCGTGCCCAAGGTGGTGAGCGAAGCCTGGTTTGGCGTGATGGCCCCGGCCGGGACACCCGCGAGCGTGCTGCAAAAAATGAACACCGAAATCAACCAGTTGCTGACCTTGCCTGATGTGAAAGAGGCGCTGGACAAAGTCGGCGTGGACACGGCGGGCGGCAAGCCCGAACGGCTGGAAGCGCTGGTGGCCAGCGATCTGAAAATGTGGACGCAGGTGGTGAAGAAAGCCAACATTGCGCCGGAATAAAAAAGGAACCCAACATGAACCCCACTGAACAAAACGAAGTCCTCACCCAAACCGGCCCCGGCTCTGCCATGGGCACCCTGTTTCGCCGCTACTGGATTCCCGCGCTGCTGGCGCGCGAGCTGCCTGAGCCCGGCTGTCCGCCGGTGCGGGTCAAGCTGCTGTCCGAATCACTGGTGGCGTTTCGCGATGCCACGGGCAAGATCGCGCTGATGGACGAGTTTTGCGCGCACCGCCGGGTCTCGCTCTGGTTTGGCCGCAACGAGGGCGACGGCCTGCGCTGCCCCTACCACGGCTGGAAGTACGACGTGAACGGCCAGTGCACCGACATCCCGTCTGAGCCCGAGACCAGCACGCTGTGCGACAAGGTCAAGCTCAAGGTCTACCCCTGCGAGGTGCGCGGCGGCGTGGTCTGGACTTACATGGGCCCGCCCGAGCAGCAACCCCCGCTGCCTGAGTACGAGTGGGCCATGGTGCCGGACTCGCACCGCTACGCGTCCAAACGCATTCAAGAGAGCAACTACTTGCAGGCCATGGAAGGCGGCATTGACTCCAGCCACGTCGCCTGGCTGCACAGCGGCGAGCTGGCCACCGACCCGCTGCACGTGGGCACCTCGGGCGCGAAATTCATTGCCAACAAGCGGCCCGTATTTGAAGTCAACAAATCCGACGCCGGTCTGTTGATTGCCGTGAAGCGCCCGATTGACGCCGAAACCTGCTACTGGCGCGTCACGCAGTGGATCATGCCCTGGTACACCATCATCCCGCCCTATGGCGAGAACGCCTTGCGCGGCCACGGCTGGGTGCCCATTGACGATGAGCACTGCCTGGTCTGGACTTGGGCGCACCACCCCACGCGCCCCTTGGGTGACGATGAGCTGCACG
The DNA here is from genome assembly GCA_025356545.1 of Comamonadaceae bacterium. Taxonomy (GTDB): domain Bacteria; phylum Pseudomonadota; class Gammaproteobacteria; order Burkholderiales; family Burkholderiaceae_C; genus CANCDA01. The sequence goes on along the minus strand of JANXSU010000064.1, from coordinate 15,712 downwards.
CGATGAAGAACGAGGACGGCGCGTTTGCGGCGCTCATCCCCGGCACCTTCATCCCCGTGGCCAACAAGGGCAACGATTATTTGATCGACCGTGAAGGACAAAAAACCGGACGCTACTTCAGCGGCGTCAAAGGCATTGCGATGCAAGACGCATCGCTGCAAGAGAGCATGGGGCCGATTGTGGACCGCACTAAAGAGCGCCTGGTCTCCACCGACCTGGCCATCGTGCAAGCACGGCGCCGCCTGATCCAGGCCGCCACCGATTTGCCCGATGGTGAAGTGCCCCCCGGCCTCAGCACCGAGTCACAGCATGTGCGCTCGGCTTCGTTTGTGGGCCCGGTGAACTTGGCCTACCCGGAATTGAAGGCCGAGTTGGCCGCCCGTGCGGGTACAGGCATCAAGTCGATCTGATGACCCACACCATCCTCGCCGCCGTCGCCCTGCCTGACAAGCAGGTGGAAGTGCGCGCCTTCGACCGCCCTACCATCGCCACCGATGCCGGTTTATTGAAGGTCGAAAAAACCGGTGTCTGCGGTAGCGATTGGCCCTACTTCTTGAACTACCCCAAGAGCAAAGGGCCGCTCGTCCTGGGCCATGAAACAGTCGGTTTTGTGACCGATCTGGGTGCATCAGCCGCCAAACGCTGGGGTGTGAAAGAGGGCGACCGCGTGTCGCTGGAAGAGTACTTGCCCTGCGGCCATTGCCACTTCTGCCGCACCGGTGACTACCGCCTGTGTGACGCCACCGACACGCTGGTGGGCAACGGTGTGCGCTACGGCTCTACTTCCATCAGCGTGCAACCGTCGTTGTGGGGAGGCTTTGCCCAGTACCAGTACCTGCACCCCAACACCGTATTTCACGCCGTGCCCGCGTCCGTGCCTGCGGCCCTGGCCACCTTGGCACTGCCCTTGGGCAATGGCGTGGAGTGGGCCATTTTTCAAGGCGGTGCCACGCTGGGGATGGCGGTGGTGGTGCAGGGGCCGGGACAACAAGGCCTGGCCTGCGTGGTGGCCGCGCGTGAAGCGGGTGCCAGCTGCATCATCGTCACCGGCTTGGCCAACGATGGGTCTCGATTGGCGCTGGCCCGGGAGATGGGCGCGCACCACACCATCAACATCGAGAGCGAAGATTTGTTAGAGGCCGTAGCCGACCACACCGGCGGGCTGATGGCAGATTTGGTGATCGACTGCGCCTCGGGCGGCCCCGCCACCATTCTGTCGGCGCTGCAACTGGTGCGCAAAGGTGGGCGGGTTTTGCTGTGTGGCCGCAAAGGTGTGCCGATCCCGCAGTTTGACAGCGACCTGTTATTCAAGAAAAACCTAACCGTCAAAGGCGTGCGCGGCCACAGCCACCAAGCGGTGGAGCTGGGCCTCGCGCTGATCGCCTCAGGCAAGTACCCGCTCGAGAAGATGTGTACCCACAGCTTTGGGTTGAATGCGGTCAGAGAGGCCCTTCTGACCGTTGGGCGCGAAGGCGATGCGAGCGCGATGCATTGTTGTGTGGATCCGTGGGCGTGAGGCATGCCTTAGCAGCTTTGACAGTCAGATCCTCTCACTGATGTTGTAGCAGAGGTGATTTATTATTGAATAATTAACTAAATAAGTTAAAATTTCAATAATGATAAGCCGCCAGTTTGAATCTACCGTCCGACAAAAACTTCTCCAAACTCCTGCCGTGGTGCTGTTGGGGCCGCGTCAGGTGGGCAAAACCACGCTGGCCCGCGCCATTGCCAAAGATTGGCCCGGTGGTGCGGTGTATCTGGATCTGGAGCGCCCCGCCGACCGCCTGCGCCTGGAAGATGCCGACACCTACTTGCGCGCCCAGCAAGGCAAGCTGGTCATTTTGGACGAGATTCACCGTGCGCCGGGTGTGTTTGAGGTGTTACGCGGCATCGTTGACGACAACCGCCAGGCGGGTCAGCGCAGCGGCCAGTTCTTGTTATTGGGTTCGGCCGCGCTGGACTTGATGCGCCAGTCCAGCGAAACCCTGGCCGGGCGCGTGGCCTACCTGGACATTGCCCCACTCAACATCGTTGAGGCCACTGCGGCAGGCATCGCCGACAACACCCTGTGGCTGCGCGGCGGCTTTCCCGACAGCTTGTTGGCCGCTGACGACACCCGCAGCCTGGACTGGCGGCGCGACTTCATCCGCAGCTACCTGGAGCGCGACGTGCCCATGTTTGCGCCCCGCCTGCCCGCCGAGACCATAGGCCGCCTGTGGACCATGCTGGCGCACAACCAAGGCAGCGTGCTCAACCAGTCGCGCATTGCCAGCGCACTGGGCGTGGCCAACCCCACCATTGACCGCTACATCGACCTACTGGTGGATCTGCAACTGGTGCACCGCTTGCGACCCTGGGGTGGCAACCTGGGCAAGCGGCTGGTCAAGTCACCCAAGGTGTATGTGCGTGACAGCGGCCTGCTACACGGCCTGCTAGAGCTGCAAACCCTGAACGACCTGCTAGGCCACCCCGTTTGCGGCCACAGCTTCGAGGGCCATTGCATCGAGAACCTGATCCAGGCCGCCGGTAAGCGCCGCGTGCCCTACTTCTACCGCACGCAAGTTGGTGCAGAGATTGACCTGGTGCTGGAGAAAGGCGGCAAGTCCGAGATCGCCATAGAAATCAAGCGCTCCATGGCCCCCAGCCCGGAGCGCGGCTTTGCCTTGGCCTGTGACGATTTGCAGATTGAACAACGCTACGTGGTGTACCCAGGGCAAGAGCGCATCTCCTTGCGTCACGGGGCGCAAGCGATGGGGTTGCAGGAGCTGGTGGCACTACTGGCGCAGGATTAATGACAAATAGGCCAATAGGCCAATAGAGTTGGTGTAATGTGCGCAAGCAGCTATTTAATAGATAGCAAAAATAATCCGAGGACATCACCATGTGCCGTATTACGACCCTAATCACCGTACAATTTGCGGTGAATATGCGCGCTGATCGAATCGGCCCATAGCACGGTTGCCCGTGGCGTTGATCTGGTGCAGGTGCACACCAACTTTGAGAGTGGTCGGCATATTGTTGAGTTTGGCAAAGGCTTTGGACGAAGCAACATCGCCTATTTCCGCAGATTGGCACCGTGGTGTAGCAGCGGGGAGCGCGCGCGCCCTACAGGCTGGTCGTTTAACACTTGTGGCTATCGCTTAGCACGTAGCAAAGCGCGCGAGTTTCGCCTTTGAAACCACTTTGTCCGGCAAAGCCTACGCAACGCAAATTCCTGTTTGGCGGCAGTTGGTTTACCGGGTGGAGTTGTTCTTTTTAAGCCTGCCGACTGCGGATATTGCAGTAGAGCGCGTGGCACAGCGCGTCCGCCAGGGCGGGCATGACATTCCAGAAGTCACTATCCGCCGCCGCTTTGATGCCGGCAAACGCCTTTTTGTAGAGGTGTACCAGCCCTTGGTGGATCAGTGGGTGCTTTACGACAACGCGGGCGACGAACCGCAACTCATCAGCTGGAGCGACCAACCATGACAACACCCAAGCACGTCAGTGAACCTGTGCCCAGCTATGGCCAGGTGCCGGTCGATGCGAATGCCGATTTCAGAGGGTCTCTGGCGGCGATCAAGCGAGCGGCAGTGCGCGCCAGACAACTGGCCGAGCAAACTGGCACTGATTTGATTGTGATGCGGGCTGGTAAGGTAGTGCATGTGCTACCAAAGCAGAAATTGTCGTCTTAAGCCAGTCGGTAATACTGCTGCCTTGGGTTTGTACGCGCACCTGCGGGAACATGATCCAGCGTACCCGATCCAGTTGCGGTAGCGAGATGGCGCCGCCAAAGCTGTGAGGGAACATTTGCCAAAGGCGATTTTGAAATTCTTCGGGGTCGGCGCTTTCTTCCATTTCGTCTTTGCATATGACGTACTGCGCCGGAATGGATTGTTCCAAACCAGCTTCGTCAAACTGCTTGCGGGTTATGCGGGTAAACACGACACCATGGCCCCAGGGAAAAGCCAGCTTGCCTTGGTGCGGGCCACTCTCTTGCACCAACTGATGGTCGCGCTCCATGGCTTGAACGACTTGCAGGGCGCAATGGCGGGCTTGAAACAAGGGGCTGGGAACGGTCTTTAAGTGGCCCGTCCACCAAGATTTCCCATTTCAATCGGGTTGCACGTTGGACCGTACTCAGGTGCCAGTCTTTGGTTTCCAGAATCAGCAAGCCACGCTTGGGGTGCAGCACCACAAAATCCGGGTGCGTTTGCTTGGGGCCGATAGGCACGTTGTGCCACAGCAGGTAGTCGGGGTCGAGCTTTTGCTCCAGCCGTTCGGCCAAGCGGCGTTCGCCGGTTGAGTCGAAAGAAGATGCGCCTATTGCCGGTATGAGCGTTGCCAATGGGTATACCGTCCCTGCGATGATTTGGTGTTGATTATGGCTGCGCCATTTGCGACAATTTTCTACGGTTTTTCGGCGACCCAGCGGCGCAGATTCTCCAAAAACTTCTCCGCCACCCGCCCCGCATTGCCATCCGAATGGCCTGCGGTGTGCGGGGTGATGATGACCTGGTCCATCGTCCACAACGGTGACTCCGCGGACAAGGGCTCATGCTCAAACACGTCGAGGTAGGCGCTGCCCAAATGGCCTGTGCGCAGGGCCTCAATCACGTCAGCCTCCACCACCACTTCACCGCGTGCCACGTTGATGAGGCCTGCACCGCGCGGCATCAGCGCCAATGCGGGGGCATCAACCAGGTGGCGGGTTTGATCGGTGAGCGGGCAGGCCAGGATCAGCCAGTCGGCTTGGGGCAGTACCGTGGCGAAGTCTTTGAAGCTGAACATGCTGACGCCATCGAAGCGCTCAGCCTGCGCTGGTCGAGGGGTTTCGACAGGCTCAACCCGAACGGTGGTGTACACACCCTCAGACTGGAGAGGCAACGAATGCCGCACCACGATCAGCTTCATGCCCAGCAGGCGCAAGAAGTCGGCGATGCGCTGGCCTATAGGGCCCCAGCCGACCAACACCACCGTTTGCCCGGCCAGGTCGCGCGGTGATTCGCTGCCCAGCAGCGGCGCCCAGCGGCGCTCGCGTTGCGCTGCCATGAGTTGGGGGAACTTGCGCGCCAAGGCCAGCAGCCCGGCCAAGGCCATTTGCGCCACAACCTCCGCATTCGCCCCGGAGGACGTGTGGATTTGCACGCCGCGCTCGCGTAAGTCAACGTACACCTGCCGATCCGCCCCAGCCGAGTGGATGTGCACCCATTGCAGTGGCGCTGACTCACGCAAGACGGTGTAGCAGGCTTGCAGCGCCGGGGCCAGCTCGTGCTTGGTAGAGCGGCCCGTCACGTCGCGCGAGATGAAGGCGATGTCGATGTCTCTGCGCCCTGTCGCCACGGCAGATTCGATGCTGAGCAGCTCAAACGGGCGCGTGCCCATCACCTCGGCAATGGCGGCTTGATGCTGACCCAGCGCCTGCTCAGACAGCAAAATTCGTACAGGGGGATTGCCTGAATTCACCATGGCATTCGTCACGACGGAACTCATTCCGCCCGCGCACCCGAATCACGCACTATCACGCGCCACTTGTCATGCTCGCGCTGCACGAACTGGCCCAATTGAGCGGGCGAGCCACCCACCGGGTCAGCGCCCTGCGCCACCATTTGTTGCTCGATCGCCGGGATCAACAACACCTCGTTGACGGCCTTGTTGATCTGCGCAATCACCTCGGGCGGCGTGCCCTTGGGGGCGAAGAAACCAAACCACGAGCCCGCCTCAAAACCGGCAAAGCCCTCGTCGGCCACGGTGGGCACCTCGGGCAGGGAGCGCGAGCGCTTCAAACTGCTAACGGCAATGGCGCGCAGCTTGCCCGCCGTGATGTGCGGCATGACCGAGGGAATGGTTGCAAACATGAACTGAATGCGCCCGGCCAGCAAGTCGCGCAGCGCTTCTGCGCCCTTGTAGGCGACGTGCGTGGCCTGCACACCGGCACGCTGGGCCAGCATATAACCCGCCAGATGCGAGGAGGTGCCGATGCCGGTGGAGCCGTAGTTCAACGCGCCTGGATGCGCCTTGGCGTAGGCGACGAATTCCTCCATGGTCTTCACCGGCAGCGAGGGGTGCACCACCAGCACATTAGGCACGTCGGCGATTTGCACCACGGGCACCAGATCGGTCAGCGGGTTGAAGGGCAGCTTGCCGTAGAGCGTGGGGTTGACGGCCATCGGTCCGACCGAGTTGACGATCAAGGTGTAGCCATCGGGCGCGGCGCGCACCACCAGCTCGGTGCCGATATTGCCGCCGCCGCCGGGCTTGTTGTCGATGAGAAAAGCTTGCTTGAGTTTTTCTGTCAACTGCTGCGCCACCAGCCTGGAGAGCATGTCGGTGGTGCCACCTGCGGTGAAGGCGACGACCACGCGCACGGGTTTGGCGGGGTAGGCTTGCGCTTGGGCCTGTGCGCTGCACAGAGCGCAAGCGCCCAACAACAGCGTTGTCGCGAGACGGGTGCCTGCTTTAAGCATCGTTTTATACATGTTCACAAGTCCGCAAAGTCATACAGCCGCGCTGGGTTGTCCACCAGCACGCGCTGTCGCTGCGCAGGGTCGGGCAGCCAGCGCGCCAAAAGGTTGATCAATACCCCGTCATCAGGCACGCGTGCGGCTTCAAAATAATTGATGTGCGGCCAGTCTGAGCCCCAGACGACGCGCTCGGGGTTAGCGGCCAGCAGCGCGGCGGCGAAGGGATCGACGTCGGTATAGGGTGGTTTGTTGTCTGTCTTGCTTTGCCCGGTGTTGCGGTCTGCACCTGAAATTTTGGTCCAGGCGACGCCATCTGCCAACAGGGCACACAGGTGCTGAAAGCCCGGGTCTTGCACGCCGCGCTGCGTTGCCATGCGGCCCATGTGGTCGATCACCAAAGGCACGCCGAGTTGACGCAGACGTGGGCTCAAGGTCGGCAAATCCGGCGCATGCACCCAGATTTGCGCGTGCCAGCCGCGTGCCTTCAAGCGCGGGGCCAGCGCCTCCAACACCTCCAGGCCGACACCATTGCGGTACACCGCGTGGCCGTTCAATTGGTAGAGATTGGCGCGCACGCCGCGAATGCCTGCGGCGTGCCAGCGGTCCAGCTCGGCGTCAGTCACATCTGCCATGGCCACCGCCACGCCGCGCAGTCGGTCGGAGTAAGCGTTTAGTGCCTCCAGGACTGAGCCGTTGTCCGTGCCGCTGGCACTGCCGGTCACCAGCACGCCGCGTGTCAGGCCAAGTTGATCCAGGTGTGCGATGAAAGATGCGCCGTCAAACTCGGCCGGGGTGTAGCTGCGGTCATCGGCCAGCGGGTGGCGGGCAAAAGGGCCGAAGACGTGGGCATGGCTGTCGCAGGCACCTACGGGTGCTTGGAACTGCAACGGCGTGCGGGCGGTCAACGGGAGTAAACAAGGACGTGTCATGGTTGATTTCCTGAGGCCACTGGATTCCCGCCTGCGCGGGAATGACTGAGTTTGGATTGGATCAAGGGCAACTGATTAATCCGCTTTCAATTTTCCGGCTTTGGCCAAGGCCTGGGCGCGGCTGTCTTCTTGCGCGAGAAGTTGCCCGAACTCTTGCGCCGATGAGGGGCGCGCCACGCTGCCCACAACAGCCAAGCGCGTGCGCACCGCTTCCTCTGCGAGAGCTTTGCGCAAAGCTGCGTTCAAGGCCTCAATGATTGCTACAGGCGTGCCCGCCGGGGCCAGCAGGCCTGCTGCGGTGGTGGCCTCAAAGTCAACCAACCCCGCTTCACGCAAAGTCGGCACGTTGGGCAAGGCCGGGTCACGCTCACGAGACAGCACGGCCAGTGCGCGCAGCGCGCCGCTCTGGATGTGCGGAGCAGAACTGCTGAGTTGGTCAAGCACCGCATCCACTTGCCCGCCGATCAAATCCACCAGCGCCGGTGCGCCACCTTTGTAGGGAATGATGTTGAGCTTGAAGCGCGCCGCGTCTTCCATCTGCATCAAGGCCACATGGTTGGTGGTGCCCAAACCGGCGTGACCCATGCTGGATTTGCCCGGGTTGGCGCGGATGTAGTCCAGCAGCGCGGCGATGTCTTTGAAGCGTGTGTCAGTGCTTTTGACCACGATCACCAAGGCCGTGGTGGCCGCCAAACCCACCGGTTGAAAATTATCCAGCTTGTAGCTGGTCTTGGTCATCTGCGGTAAGACCACCAGCGCGTTGGGCGTGCTCACCAGCAGCGTGTGGCCATCCGCCGGAGCGCGCGCCACCAGCGTCGCACCCAGGGCACCACCAGCCCCTGCCTTGTTGTCCACCACCACCGCTTGGCCCAAGACGCGCTCCATCGCCGGGGCCAGCGTGCGTGCCACCACATCCAGATTGCCGCCAGAGGCGAAGGGGACGATCAGCGTGATGGGTTTGCTGGGGAAGCTTTGAGCGCTGGCCACGGTGGCAAGCACCGCAAATACCAAACCGACAGTCTTAGTCATCCAGTTTTTGCGGTTCATGCCATCTCCTTTTATGTCAGGTCTTGTAGCTCGGGTCCGTGCGGTCTAACTTGCGCAGCAGCGCGGGCCACTCCATCAAGCCGTAGGGTCGGCGCGTGCTGGGTTGGTAGTTGTTCCAGGTTTCTTCCAGGATCGGCTGCGCCACTTTGGCGAACGGCGTGTTGCAAGCCATGGCAGCGAGTTGCGAGTGGCAGGCCAGCTCAACCCGGTGCATCCAGTTGAAGGCCTCACCGATAGAACGCCCCACGGTCAGCGCACCGTGATTGCGCAGCATCAAGGCTTCGCCCTGGCCTAGGTCGGCTAACAGCGAGGCTTTCTCTTTCGAGTCCAGCACCACGCCTTGGTAGTCGTGATAAGCAATCTTGAGAAAGCGCATGGCCGTTTGCGTCAGCGGCAGCAAGCCGCATTCCAGAGAAGACACCGCCATCGACGCCCAGCTGTGGGTATGGATGACGCAAGCCACGTCGGGCCGCGCCTCGTGTATCGCGCTGTGGATCACGTAGCCCGCTTTGTTGATGCCATAGTTGAGATCGCCAAAGTCGGGTTTGCTCAGAATGTTGCCGGCCAGGTCAATCTTGATGAGGCTGGACGCCGTGATCTCTTCGTACATCATGCCGTAGGCGTTGATGAGAAAAGCCCCCGGCTCGCCCGGCACATGGGCCGAGACGTGGTTAGCCATCATGTCAGACATGCCGTAGATCGCCACCAGCCGGTAGCACGCCGCCAGATCGACCCGCGCCTGCCACTCGGCGGGTGTACAGCGGCCCTGCATGGACTCGATTTGCAAATAGCCGTCTTTGACCATGGTCAGTCTCCTAGTTTGAGTTGGCTTGGCATCCGCTTTTCAATCGCCCATTTCAGCAGCGCCGCGCTGCGGAAAATCCCATGCGCGAACTTGCCGTAAGGCAGCGTGAGGAACAGGGCCATCACCACGCCCAGGTGCAGGGCCAACATGGCAGGCATGGCTTGGGTGCCGCCCGCCAGCCACAGGCCCAGGCCACTGGCGCTGACGAGAAAGAGCAGCGCAATGAAGCCACGGTCCATGGGCTTTTGCGCGGCGTCACCGTGCATGGGATGGCGATGCAAATTGAGCCACAGCAGGCCCGCCGCGCCTATGCACAGGCTGATGCCTCCCACCACCCCCAGCAGCTTTGGCAAGCTGGGCAAGGCATAGGGCGCGACCCAACCGAAAGCGTAGTGGTACACCGTTGCCACACTGGTAGCCGCAAAGCACAGCATGAAGCCGTAGAAGGTGGCATGGTGGAAGCGGCGGCGCCACAGCGTCCAGGCGTCGTCATCGTTGTTGCAGCCCTCGCCGTGGCCGCCGTCCAGGTATTTGAGCGTCAAGGCGCTGCCGGTGGCCTCAGACACGGCGGCAGGGTGGATGACATCGCCCGGCGACACCTCGCGCCAGAAACGTCGCACGCCCAAGGTCAAGGCCAACACCGCAAATGCGAACACGGGCAAAAACAGCGACACCAGTAAGTTGTGCGGGAAGATGGTGTAGAAATTCACCGTGGGCGGCAGGCGGAACAACGCGTCTTTGAGGAACAGCGTTAGCAGCAAGAAGAACACCAAGGCGCCCGCCACCACCAGCGACAATTTCAAACCTTGGCGCTGGTACATCTCACCGAGTGCCGGTGGCCAGGCGTAGTCGGCATAGGTTTGCACACGCACCTTGGCCATGGACTGCGGCACGTTGACGGCAAATTCATGCGGCGGCGCGTACTGGCAGGCGTGCAGGCAAGCCCCGCAGCTGTGGCACAGGTTGGCCAGGTAGTGGATGTCGGCCTTGCCAAAAGATAGGCGGCGCGTCATGGCGGGGAAGACGGCGCAAAAGCCTTCGCAGTAGCGGCAGGCGTTGCAGATCTGGAGTTGGCGGGCGACTTCGGCCTCGGCTTCCGAGATCAACTGATTGAGAATAATGGTGCTCATGACTGATCTCCCGTTCGCACTGAGCTTGTCGAAGTGCTCGCGAGGTCTTCGACAAGCTCAGACCAAACGGCGGTTTTTGTTGTTCCTGATTTCAACGCCGCTTGCGCAGCCTGTACGCCCGCTATACGGCCAAAAGCCATACCAATCGTGATGCCGACCCCGGCCATGTAGCCCTGACCCAGCACATTACCCGCCATCATCTCGCCTGCCACAAACAGGTTGTCGCTAGGCTGGTCTTTGAAATGCACGGCGGCTTGCTCGTTGACCTTAAGCCCGAGGTAGGTGAAGGTGATGCCGGGGCGCACTGCGTAGCCATAAAACGGCGCGGTGTCGATGGGCCGCGCCCAATGGGTTTTGGCTGGCGTGAGGTTTTCGGTGTGGCAGTCGTCCAGCACAGTGTGGTCAAACGTACCCTCGCGGCAGGCTGCGTTGTACTCGCTCATGGTCTGCATGAAGGTGACCACGTCCAGACCGAGCTTTTGCGCCAGCTCGGGCAGGCTGTCGGCCTTGACCCCTTCAAACACCGGCGGCATGAAGCGGCCCACCGCTTTGGCGTCAATGATGGAGTAGCCGATCTGCCCCGGCTGGTGCGCCACCAGGCGGCCCCAGATGGCGTAGCGCTTGGGCCAGAAGTCTTCGCCTTCGTCGTAAAAGCGCGCGGCGTGTTTATTGACCACCACACCCAGCGACACGCAATCGAGCCGGGTACAAATACCGCCGTCGTACAGCGGTGAGCGCGCGTCAATCGCCACCATGTGGGCTTGCGTGGGGTCGCCAATGGCATCAGCGCCTTGGTCCAGCAAGTTCTTCAACAACACGCCTTGGTTGTAGCGCGTGCCGCGCACGAGGAAGTTGTCTGCCGTCCATTCACCCAGCGCGTTTTGACCCCAGGCCTCACGCACCCAGGCCAGGTTGGACTCGAACCCACCGGCGGCCATCACGCAGGCTTTGGCTTCGATGCGTTCTTCGCCGACATAAGCCGCGACAAACTTGCCGTCTTTCAGCTCCAGTCGATCCACCGGGCTGTTGTAGCGAATCTGCACGCCAATCTTTTCAGCACTTCGAAAGTAGGCATTGACCAGCGCCTTGCCGCCGCCCATGAAGGTGGCGTTGGTGCGGCTCAAATGCAACGTGCCTGACAGGGCCGGCTGAAACTTCACGCCGTGCTTGCGCATCCAGTCGCGGCAAGCGCTGGACGCGCGGATTGCCATGCGACCGAGCGACTCATTGGTCTTGCCCGCTGTGACCTTGAGCAGGTCTTGCCAGAATTCTTCTTCCGGGTAGGCCTCGGTCAACACGTCTTGCGGCGCATCGTGCATGCAACGGATGTTGCGCGTGTGGCTGGAGTTGCCGCCGCGCCACTCCTTCGGGGCCGATTCGAGCAGCAGCACACTGGCCCCCGCTTCGCGCGCCATCAGCGCGGCGCACAGGGCGGCGTTGCCGCCGCCGATGACTAAAACATCTACGGTCATTGTTTTCACTTTCTAATCAGTTGAGGACAGAGCTACGCTGCGCTTCGGTCTGTCCCGCAAAGTATCAATCCGGCTTGATCCCCGCACGGTTAACGATATCGCTCCAAATCTTTTGCTCACGCCGGATGAAGGCCGCGAAGTCGGCAGACGGCCCGCCGCCGCCCACCGCGTTGTCGGTGGCGAAGCGCTCGGTCACGGCGCTTGATTTCAACGCTTTAAACGACTCTTCTTGCAGCCGCTTGACCACATCCGCCGGTGTGCCCGCAGGCACGAGCATGCCGTACCACTGCGAGGTCTCAAAGTCTTTGAAGCCCAGCTCCGCAACCGTGGGCACATCCGGCAAAGCGGCGATGCGGTGTTGCGTGCCCACCGCGATGGCGCGCAGCTTGCCGCTGCGGATGTGCGCGCCCAGGGCGGGCATCCCGGCCGAGCTGGCCTGGGTGCGGCCGGCCAGTAGGTCGGTGAGCTGCGGGCCGGTGCCCCGGTAGGGGATGTGGGTGATGAACATACCGGTGACCAGCTTGAGGTACTCCATCGCCAAGTGCCCGGCGCTGGCGTTACCGGCCGAGCCGTAGTTGAGTTGGCCGGGGTGCTTCCTCACGTAATCGACAAACTCGCGGAAGTTCTTGGCGGGCACATCGGGGTGGATGACGAACACATTGGGCACCTTTGCCAGCAGCGTGACGGGGATGAAGTCCCGGTTCACGTCATAGGGCTGGTTCTTTAGCATGTAGGGGTTGACCGCCAGCGTGCCGACATGGCCCAGGATGAGGGTGTGGCCATCGGGCGCGGCCTTGGCCACCTCTTGCATGGCGGGCACGCCAGCGCCACCGGGTTTGTTTTCGACATAGACCGTTTGGCCCAGTTGCTTGCCGAGTTCAGAGGCCACACTGCGCGCCACGATCTCGCTGGTGCCGCCGGGGGCGAAGGGCACGACAAAGCGGATCGGCTTGGAGGGCCAGCTTTGGGCACGAATCGTGGGTACAGCTAAGGAAGACAGGGCACAAGCAGCTATCGAAAGCGTAGCACGTCGGGTGATGGGTGTGTGCATGGCGGCATCAGAGTATGGGATCCGTACTGTAAACGACGTCTTCGTGACAGCGTGGGCTCACAGCCAACCTGCCCATCGACTTGAGGCGTGACTCAAACGCAGCCAATCGATTGGCGTAGGCTGGGTGGATTTCTAAGCACGGCAGAGCTGGCCGAGCGTGACCGAATCGTTTTGTCTGTCGCAAAAGAAGTAGGAAGTTCCCCTGATCTGGAACTTGGCCGGTGGCTATCAAAAGCCTCATACCCGTGTACTGGAAATCCACCGAGGCCCTTTGCATCTACGATGAAAAGCTGCCCGAGATTGAATGTCGCCTTTTGCACCTGGCCTCGTTGAAGTTCGATGTTGCGAAGGTCGCCAGACGCGACAAGACGCATATGCAACGGCACAAGCTGGGGCGGCTTCCTGCGGACTGGATTTCACGAGTGCATGCCCGCACACGCAATGGAAAATATGGTGAGGCGGTGGCCGTGGGCATCTTGATACCGATTCGCCCCGAGGAAATATCCAAGCGTGTGCTTGTCAAGATGGACAACGCTGGTGCCCTGTTGTTTGAGGTTAAAGGCTCCAAACTGCGGGACAAGGGTTCGGGCATTGCCCAACACGTCGAAGGCATCGGCCAGCCCGTGCGGTGGCTCACGCTGTCGGCGGTCGATCCAGCACGGCAAGAGGTGTTCGATTGGTTACGGGATCGTGTGCAGGCTGGCGGGGGCAATCTCACGATTGGTGGGGGGCTGTCGGCCAGTGGGCTTTGTTCTGCGTTTCGGGCCATGACGCGGCGGCTATTTGCACGGCATAGGTCGCCGCCGTCTTTCTATGCATTGCGGCATGCAGCGTGTGCCGAACTCAAAGCCTCAGGGATCGGTGTGCAGGAAGTGGCCAAGGCATGGGGCACGCATCGGAGTTGAGCCAGAAGGCCTACGGCATGCGTTCTCAGGCGTCCGGTGGGTATGAAATCGAAGCAACGGCAACAACGCTTGTCCGAGCTGCTCGGTTTAACTCTACGCCACCTTCCGGGCGTCATGTAAATCTTGCGACCTCACATGGTGAGCCGTCTCACTGGAAAAGCCGAACGGGACAGGGCATACAGCCAAAACTTCGTTGAAAATTTCACCGGTTCTCAGGTTGAGTTCTTAACGACTGCTTGGACCTTGGGCAATAGCTGCTGGCAAACAATCAAAGCCAGTTTACAAAGCCCCGTTCGCTGTTGGAGTTCCAAATCGTATGCCGGAGACTTCTCAGGATCAAAGTGGCCGCCAAAGTGCAGATAGCCGTTCGCCCCCAAATCCATGCGGTTCGCCATAGCAAGGCGTCCTGCGTGGCTGTGAGCGTGGTGCGTATCAACCGTTTCTTTCAACTGAGTTGCCCCATCGGACAATAGTCCGAGACGCTCCCAGTTGTGCACCAATTGCCTTGGTGCGAGATTTCCATTTACGGCCTCATCATCAGCTTGCACTAACTGCCAATAAACCTGCTCCTTCTTTCCAATTTCCAATGTTCCTACATGCGAACACATGATTGTCATGCAAAGCCCCTCAGTAGCTTGTCGAACCAAGTTGCCGGACGCTGAGAGTTTTCCTGTCAGCAAAAGCTTTGTTGAAATCAGCAAATCATCAAGGACACCGTGCATGAATGCTGCGACTAACTCAGTTTGCAAAACAGAGTTTCCTGCGTTTAACAGACTCTCAAACCCCACATACGCGGGAGCGAAGGCTTCGGCAAAAGCCAAAGTTTGGGCAGAAAATGCGTCTGAAAATTTCTTCTTGATACTTTCATCTGAGTCAAAAACTTCCTTGACCACATTCGCGGGATTTTTCAGATCAATGAATGTAGGTGCCATGCCTGATTTCATTTCGAATGCTTTGCTGTCTGGCCGTGATTTCCCATGAGAACGATTTCTAAGCTCTCAATCTGGACACCTCGATCACTCCCAGAATCTGTTCGCATGATCGCGACCATTTTCGTAAAGGCACGACGTTGCTCGTTTGTCTTCATCATCGCCCCAAGTCGCTCAAATTCGGCAAATGCCTCCACTGCTGTAGCAGAGCCATACAGACAGATTCTTGATTTTGCGTCGGCAGTTCTTGCAAAAATTTCCCGAATGTCCTTGGGTTGAGCCTGCCCCGCCAACTGAGCTTGCTCGCACACGCTTTTCAGATAGTCCGTATACGCTTGCGTGCACAGTCCTCGGTAGTGCTTTTGATTCTCCAAGTGCCGAGTAAAAAAATATTGAAGCACAGCACCTGCCACTACACCCAAGAAAGTAAAAATTGCGGGGGTCATTAGAGAATCCTTATCGAGATTAAAAACTGAATTCATGAGCCTCAAATATGACGCCAGATGCGTAATATTCAACGAGACAAGACCTCTTGTCCCGATTGATCTCAATGTAGGTGCCAAAAACGTAACCACAAACATGCTTTGGCGAGGCAATACCATCAGCCGACCAAACGCCGTCATAGCTGGCTTTTGTTAATGCACGCAAGCGGTCAAAACACCATGATGGCGTGCTTAGCTGCTTACCCCTTAAACAACTCTGTTGGATTACCCGGTTCACTTACCCATCTGTTTTTCCAGCTCAGTCCACTTGTCCAGCTCGGTCTGGATGAATCGGCCAAAGGCTTCGCCGCTGGCGTTGGCGGGCTCGGCACCGCTGGCCAGCATCGTCCGCTCAATCGCGGGGTCGCGCAAGGCCGAGCCGCGCCTACATCGGCGCTCAATTTGTTCAAGACGGCCTTGGACGTGGCAGCCGGGGCGAGCAGACCGAACCAGCCGACCGCCGCATAGCCGGGCAAGCCGGACTCGGCCACGGTGGGCAGCTCGGGTGCGGCTTTGGCA
>JANXSU010000035.1 GCA_025356545.1 Comamonadaceae bacterium | reverse complement strand
GCCCAGTACAACAGCCGATGCGCGTCAAACGTGTTGTAAATGCGGCCCCTCCCCTCAGGTCGAAATTCAAAGCCCAAGGCTGCCCCGCGCTGGCGAATGGCCTCGCGGCTTTGCGCCTGCTGCTCGGGCGTGGAGCCGTATTTGCGTGTCAAGTTTTCAGCCATGTCTTGCCCGCCGGGCGGCATATCGGGGTTGATCTCGAAAGGCTGAAAATGAAGATCAGCGGTGACGACATCGCCAGCCTGAGCCAAAGCGTTTTCCAGCGCCGTCAAGCCGATAACGCACCAAGGGCAGGAGACGTCGGAAACGATGTCGATTTTGAGATGGGTTTTGGGGGTAATGGTCATGATGAGAGAATTATGTTGAGTTCGCGCTTATTGACCATCCACCGAGAAAAAATACGACAAACGCTGCTGTGGGCTGAGCCATTGAAACACGTCTCCCGGCAATGAGGAAGGGCGAATGGCTTCAGTGATCTTCAAGTCAGACTCATTGGCGAGCTCAAGCGTGGGCGCGTCATCTTTAGCCAGCTCTGGGGTGTACACGAGAACCGTCGGTTTTAAGCTGTTAGCACCTGGGGCTATCACGAGTGCCAGGGCACCATCACTCAACTGAACGATAGTTCCTGGAGGGTACACGCCCAAAAGCTTAATCATCAGGCTCAATAACGACATGTCCAACCGTGCAGACTCGTTCTTAAACATGGTGGCCAAGGCCTCGGCAGGCATCAGCGGTACGCCCTTGGTCGTGGCGGGGGAGCACAAATTGTCGTATCGATCAACCATCGCCAAAATACGCGCGGAAACACTGAGCGCTACGCCTATCTTTTTCTTGGGCCAGCCTGATCCATCCATCGCTTCGTTGTGATCGGCAATCGTGGTCAAAGCATCTTGGCTGAACTCTCCCGATTCCGACGCGAATTGCAAACTGAAGCCGACATGTTGCCGATAGAAATCTTCCTCGTGTTTCTTGCGCTGAGAGTTTCCGAGAATTTGCTGAGGAATTTGTGATTCACCTGCGTCATGAGCCAGCGCCGCAAGTGCCAAATCAGCCAGGGCGCGTTCCGATAAACCCGCCTTCTTTCCCACCAGCATGCTCAAGGTCATCGTATTCAGTGCGTGGAACTGCGGGCCTTGCTCATTTTTGTCGCCCAATAAGTGCAGTAACACCTCGCTGCCTTTGGCAACAATGGCAGCCGTTTCGGCAGCCAAAGTCACCAATTGTTTGCCCGCCATTTTGGGTGATCTCTGCAAGTCGTTCAAGGCCTGTTTGGTAGCCCGGGCGGCGTTCGACCACGCTTGATCTGCACGGGCTGCAGCTTCACGCAATGCAGCTTGCTTTGATTTTTTTGACTTCTCTAACGCCAATATTTCCGCCATAACCGCCGCTTTTTGCGCAGCTGCTACAGCATCTTCATCCTTGACGGTTGATACCATTGCATGGGGCTGAGCCGTACTCTGCTCAGGGTAGTAGTACAACTTACCAGCGACGTCCAACGATCTTATGATGACCACGTCCTTGTCAGACTTCACCATCACGCGACTAGAAAAAAAAGGATGTTTATCCCATGTGACATCCAGCCAGATGTACAAGCCAATCACCACTTGCGAGGGATCAATAAGAATTGGGGGACCTAGTTTTTTCCACATGTCAAATTTTGTAGCACCAAGTTTGGGGACGATTTATAAGTGGAAATCAACCACCTGATTCGAAGTATGGCATGCATTGGGCGGATGCTAACGTAGACAGAACCCTAGGTTTAGCTCCGTACGATATTGAAAATTATCCATCTCAACTGCAATTTTTACCTCATAAAAAAATCTCCATGAACACTGAACAACTCTTGACACTCGACGCTTGGCAAGCAGTCATCCTGCTAACCCGGCGCGAACTCAAATCCGAAGACTTGGTGCGCGCCTGTCTGGAGCGCATCACCGAGCGTGAGGGCGACATCCACGCTTTCGCGCACCATGATCCCGACGCTGCGCTGGCAACCGCCCGCGCTCTGGACGCAGGCCCAGTGCGCGGTTTGCTGCACGGCCTACCGCTTGGCGTTAAAGACTTGTTTGACACGGCTGATTTCGACACCACTTACGGCTCCTCCGTTTATGCAGGCTATCGTCCACGCACCGACGCGTCGCCCGTGGCCCTGTGCCGTGAAGCCGGGGCGGTGGTACTGGG
>JANXSU010000020.1 GCA_025356545.1 Comamonadaceae bacterium | reverse complement strand
TTGCCTCGCTGGGTTCGCCGCCCAGTTGTTTGCAAATATTTTTCGCCAGGACAAGACTGCACACAATGCCAAGCCCACAGAGCACCAGGATCAGGAAAATACTCATCGTCGTCACACGTTTTCCGTCCGCAAGGGCTTTCGCTGAAACCATTTCGCTATCATGTTGAATGGTTTTGATGGCCTCATTGAGCAGCTTGGCAGGCTCACGGTCTAGGCCTTGGACGGCCACATCGCCTGCGGTTGGATCAAAGTCGGCGGCTTGAAAGGCTTCAAAGGCTTTGCGGTAGCTCTGGCCCATCGTGACGTGGGCCAAGGCAAACTTCTCAAGCAATACCTTTGTCTCTCCGGTGGGCAAGGTTTTGTTTAATCTTTTGATTTCCTCGGCCATGTCTTGTTCAATTTTGTTGAACGCGTTCCAGTGTTTTTCCAGGTCTTTGGGATTTCTTCCCCGCAGCAAGGTGTTTTTCCACTCTTGCACTTGCAACTTGAAGGAATTGCCCAAAACACTGACGGCATGCACTTCATCATTGCTGCTGTGTGACGCAGCTGCGAAGGTGTTGAGTGATTGGTTCAGGTTGTAAATGCCATACAAGGCCGCCCCAAGCACAAAAATCAGCAAAGTAGAAAAAATCAACGGCAGTTTGACACTGAGTTTCATAGCGAAGGTCCTTGGTGGGTAGGTCAGCAATGGGCTTACTGCAGGGTTTGATCTGTCAAGCCCATTGAGGGACTGGTCATGAGTTTTTCAATGTCAATCAGAATCAGCATGCGGTCTTGCACCGTGCCAATGGCCAGCAGATGGTCGCTGTCCACCACCGAGTCGATCTCGGGAACAGGCTGCAATTGCTCTGGCATGAGAGTGAGAACGTCGCTGACCGAATCCACCACCATGCCCACCACCTGCTTTTTAATGTTGAGCAAGATAACGACGGTGAAGCTGTCGTAGCTGACCTGCGCAAGGTTGAACTTCAAACGCATGTCGATGATGGGGACGATGACGCCGCGCAGATTGACGACGCCTTTGATGAAGGGCGGCGCGTTGGCGATGCGGGTGGGTTCCTCATACGAGCGAATCTCCTGCACTTTTAAAATATCAATGCCGTATTCCTCGGCACCGATTTTGAAAGAGAGAAACTCTTTCGTATCCATCTTGACCTTAGGTATGAAACCCGATCCGGGTTTTTCCGAAGTTGATGTTGTAATTTCCATGTCCAGCCTCTTGGTGAATGTGCGTTATCTCAGGGGTTTCAACGAACTCAATCAGGTATCGACAGGTTAGTGGTCAACTTGAGTTCACATGACTGGAATAAGTGGCTTGAAAACCGTGCAATTCATGGCATTCATCAAAGCTGGTGTCATAGTCGGTTAGTCGACGCTCCACCTGTACTGCGCAGCCGCTCCAGCAGTCTGGGCGCGATGGCTTGCAGCGTGAGAACTTCATGCACCGCATCGGCTGCAATGGCTTCTTTGGGCATGCCAAAAACAACGCAGCTGGCTTCGTCTTGCGCTACGTTCCAACTGCCTGCGTCGCGCAGCACGCGCATGGCTTTGGCACCGTCAGCACCCATGCCGGTGAGCATGACGCCCATCGCATTGGGGCCCACCACGCGGGCAGCCGACAAGAACAAGGCCTCGACTGAGGGCTTGTGGCGGTTAATGGGGTCGCCGTCCGCCACGCGGGCGATGTAGTTGGTGCCTGACCTCTCCACACTCAGGTGCAGACCGCCTGGGGCAACGTAGGCATGGCCCGGAAGGATGCGCTCACCGTCGGTGGCCTCGCTCACGCTGATGCGGCACAGGCTGTCCAGCCGCGCGGCATAGCTGCGGGTAAAGCCAGGCGGCATGTGCTGGGTGATCATGACGGCGGGTGCGTCTGCGGGCAAGGCCATCAAGAGGTCTTTGGTGGCCTCTGTGCCGCCGGTGGAGGCACCGATGAAGATGATTTTTTCAGTGGACAAACGACCCAGCGCAGCGGGGGCTGCACGTGGCACCGGTAGGTGCTGTGCGCCATCGGGGTTGGTGAACGGGTGAGCGGGCTTGCGCACCTTGGCTTGGGCGGCTATGCGCACCTTGCTGGTGATTTCTTCACCCAGCAGGCGCAGCCCATCAGCCACGCCGATTTTGGGTTTAGCCACAAAGTCGATAGCCCCCAGCTCCAGGGCACGCAAAGTCACCTCGCCACCCCGTTCGGTCAAGGTGGACACCATAACCACCGGCATGGGCCGTAGGCGCATGAGCTTGGCCAAGAAGTCAAGGCCGTCCATGCGCGGCATTTCGATATCCAGCGTCAGCACATCGGGGTTGAGCTCGCGGATCATCTCTCGCGCCACCAGCGGGTCAGCCGCGGTGCCGACGCATTGCATATCGGTTTGCCGGTTGATGATCTCGGTGAGCAGGCTACGAACCAAGGCAGAGTCGTCCACCACCAGCACTCGTGTTTTGATCATGATGGCCTCTTTCTTAAAACAAATCGACCGAGCCGCCACGCGTGGCCACGGGCATGGCGGCGTGGGCGGCGGCGCGCTCGTGTGCCAGCAATTCGGCCGCACGGGTGGGGGCCAGGCGTTTGACCATGGCTTTGCCCGTGACCGGGAAGTAGCAAACCTTGCGCGGATAGATATCGAGCACGTCCTGACTGAGCACGGGGATGCGCTCGGCCTTCAAATAGTCCAGCACAAAGCGG
>JANXSU010000282.1 GCA_025356545.1 Comamonadaceae bacterium | reverse complement strand
AAAATAGGTGCTTGATTTAAAGGGTTTTGAGGATGCGATGCGAGAGGGTTAACCCCATAAGCTGACACGCTAAGATTTCAACTGTGTCTAACCCCTCAAGGATTGCCCGCTATGCAACGCCGAAGCTTCTCTACCGCCCTCGCCTTGGGTACGCTGACCTCAGCACTTTATCTGTCGGGCTGCGCCACTGCGACACCACCACCGGCTACGACGCTCACACCCGCTACCCTGCGCGTCAACGTCTTCCCGGGCTCCAGCAACTTGCCATTGTTGGCAGCCATCGAGCAGGGATTTTTTGCCAAGCGTGGTTTGACAATTGAAGTGCAAAACACGCCAAACTCTGAAGAGCAACGTGCTGGCCTGCCCGCTGGCAAGTTCGAGATCGCCCATGCCGCTGTGGACAACGCAGTTGCGATGATTGAAGTCGCCCAGCATGACGTGAAAATTGTGATGGGCGGCGATTCGGGCTTGAATGATTTCATGGTGCGACCAGAGATACGCACCTTTGACGACATCCGAGGCAAGTCCCTCGCGGTGGACGCGCCAGACACGGCTTACGCCGTGGTGGCCAAGAAGATTCTGAAAAACAAGGGCTTGCTTGAGGGCCGCGACTACACCGTCAAGGTGGTGGGCGGCACGCCCTTGCGCGCCAACGCCATGGCCACGCAACCCGACCTGGCAGCGGGCATGGTGAACCCACCGTTTTCATTCCTAGTGGGCGAGAAGGGTCTTAAAAGTTTAGGCCACGCGACCGATCTGGCCGGCCCCTACCAAGCGCAGGGCGCCTTCGTCATGAGAAGCTGGGCCAGTCAAAACGCAGACCTGTTGCAACGCTATATGGCGGCCTATATCGAAGGCGCTCGCTATGCTATGAACCCAGCCAATCGCGCAGGCATGATCACGCTGCTGCAAACCCGCTTCAAGCTCGCGCCCGCGATTGCAACCCAAAGCTACGAGGCTTTGATGACCCCCGGCTTCGGCTTGGCCACCGACGCCCGCTTCAGCATGGAAGGCTTTCGCAATGTGCTGGCCTTGCGCGCCGAAATTCAAGGCCAATGGGGTGGCAAAGCCCCCGCGCCTGAGAAGTTTCTGGACTTGAGCTATTACGAAAAAGCACTGACCATGGTGGGTCGTTAATCCAACAGATCCAGCAGCCATTAAAAAACCCGCAAAGGCGCAAGCCCAGCGGGTTTTTTGTTTTCTGTCGAAAGCAATAACGCCAATCGACGCAGCATGAGGGCTTAGCGCAAGGCGCGTGGGCGCTGGCAGTACCTCCGGTACGACAAGCCCACGCAACGCCGCGATCAGCCCTCAGGCAAGGAGTGCAATTACATGCCCATGCCACCCATGCCGCCCATACCACCCATGTCACCACCGCCCATGCCACCCATGCCGCCAGCCGCATCAGACTTGGGAGACTCGGAGACCATGCACTCGGTCGTCAACATCAGTGAAGCTACAGACGCTGCGTTTTGCAGTGCCGTGCGGGTCACTTTGGTGGGGTCCAAGATACCCATTTCGATCATGTCGCCATAGGTGTCATTGGCAGCGTTGAAGCCGTAGTTGCCACTGCCAGCCAAGACCGCGTTGACTACCACCGAGGCTTCGCCGCCGGCGTTGTAAACGATCTCGCGCAGGGGCGACTCAATCGCTTTCATCACCAGCTTGATGCCAGCGTCCTGGTCAGCGTTGTCACCTTTGATGACGCCAGCAGACTGCTTGGCGCGCAGCAGAGCCACGCCGCCGCCAGCCACAATGCCTTCTTCCACGGCAGCGCGGGTCGCGTGCAGGGCGTCTTCCACGCGGGCTTTTTTCTCTTTCATTTCGACTTCGGTGGCAGCGCAGACCTTGATCACGGCCACACCGCCAGCCAACTTGGCCACGCGCTCTTGCAGCTTCTCGCGGTCGTAGTCAGACGTGGCTTCTTCGATTTGCACGCGCACTTGTTTGACGCGGGCTTCGATGTCAGCAGCAGCGCCAGCACCGTCGATGATGATGGTGTTTTCTTTGCCCACTTCGATGCGCTTGGCAGAGCCGAGGTCAGCCAAGGTCACTTTTTCGAGCGACATGCCAACTTCTTCAGCGATGACCTTGCCACCGGTCAGGATGGCGATGTCTTCCAGCATGGCTTTGCGACGATCGCCAAAGCCAGGAGCCTTGACCGCCACAACTTTCAAAATGCCGCGAATGGTGTTGACCACCAACGTAGCCAAAGCTTCGCCTTCGACATCTTCCGAGATGATCAGCAGCGGACGGCCGGACTTGGCCACTTGCTCCAACGTGGGCAGCAGGTCGCGGATGTTGCTGATTTTCTTGTCGTACAGCAGCACAAACGGGTTGTCCAGCAAGGCGGCTTGCTTCTCGGGGTTGTTGATGAAGTAGGGTGACAGGTAGCCACGGTCAAACTGCATGCCTTCGACGATGTCGAGCTCGTTGTCCAGGCTCTTGCCGTCTTCAACCGTGATAACGCCTTCTTTGCCGACCTTGTCCATGGCCTTGGCAATGATGTCGCCAATGCTGGAGTCGCTGTTGGCGGAGATGGAGCCAACTTGAGCGATTTCTTTGGAAGTGGTGGTGGCTTTGGAAGCTTTCTTCAGCTCAGCAACCAGGGCCGTCACGGCCTTGTCGATACCGCGCTTCAAGTCCATCGGGTTCATACCGGCGGCCACGTATTTCATGCCTTCGTGCACGATGGCCTGGGCCAGCACGGTGGCGGTGGTGGTGCCGTCGCCAGCGTTGTCAGAGGTTTTGGAAGCGACTTCCTTGACCATCTGCGCGCCCATGTTTTGCAGCTTGTCTTTGAGTTCGATCTCTTTAGCGACGGACACGCCGTCTTTGGTCACGGTGGGGGCGCCGAACGAGCGCTCCAGCACCACATTGCGGCCTTTAGGGCCCAGGGTTACTTTGACGGCGTTGGCGAGAATGTTCACGCCTTCAACCATACGAGCGCGGGCTTCGCCGCCGAAAATTACGTCTTTTGCTGCCATTTTTGGCTCCTAAAAATATGATAAATCAGCCGCAAACTCAATGAATATATGCGTAAGCAGCTATGAAAATGAGAGTGAATCTAATCGGTTGAGGACAGAACTACGCTTCAGTCGGTCCCGCAATCCAATTATTTTTCGACGACAGCAAACAGATCGTCTTCTTTCATCACCAGCAGCTCATCGCCATCAACCTTGACGGTCTGGCCGCTGTATTTGCCAAACAGAACGCGGTCACCGACCTTGACGTTCATGGCCAACAGTTCACCTTTGTCGTTTTTCTTGCCAGGGCCTACGGCCAGCACTTCGCCCTGATCAGGCTTTTCAGCGGCGCTGTCGGGGATGACGATGCCGGAAGCGGTTTTGGTTTCGTTTTCGACGCGTTTAACAATCACGCGGTCAGCCAGAGGACGCAGTTTCATTGGGAATCTCCTTCAGTTTGAAACAAGGGGTGGGAAAACCAGAGCGCCAATACACGAGGTGTTAACGCCCTTTAAATCAGCCTGGGTGGTGTTGTTAGCACTCAAGTCAAGCGAGTGCTAATGATAAGGCCTTTTGGATGAAATTCAAGCCCTGTGTTTGCCCTTTGAGGTGTGGCCCATAATTCCGCCATGATTCGTTCGTCTTCCAGCGACCTTACAACGGGCCAAAAAAGGGGCATGGCGTCTGCCGTCGCATTCCGGCTTCATGGCTACGCTTTGATGGTCTATTTGGCTCTGACCCGTTGGGTACGGTTGCGCGAACCCCAGTTGCGTCAGCAACTGCATCGTCAGGTCCATGTTCTCGGTATTTCGGCTTTGCCGGTGATTGTCGCTTTGGCTGTATTGACGGGAGCAGCCGCGGTGACGCAGGTCACGGCGCTGGCGGGAACGGGTAGCGATGTGGCGCAAAAATGGCTTTTTTATGGCTTGTTTTTTGAACTAGCCCCCTTGCTGTGTGCCTTGGTTTTGGTGGCCCGCAGCAGTGCTGCCATGGCTTCGGAGCTGGTGGTGATGCATTTGCACGATGAGTTCATCGCCTTGCGACGCATGGGCATCCCTGCGGCAGATTTTCTCTTGCTGCCCCGTATTCTGGGCATGGCCTTGGTGCTGCCGGGCGTGACGATCTTGTTCCAAATCATCTCTGTGGGCAGCGGTTGGCTGGCGGTGGCATTGCTGCATGAGCAGCCCTTGTCCCAAATGGCAGGGCATTTCTTTGACCTGGCCGATGCGTGGATGACCCTGCTCAGCTTGGGAAAAAGCGCCGTCATGGGGCTGCTGATCGCCGTCATCGCCTGCCACCACGGTAGCAGTGCCGAGCGCTCGCCCCGCGCCATCTCGGACGCCGCTATCCATGCGGTGGGCAATGGACTTGTGGCGGTATTTGTTGTGGATGTGGTGTTTGCGATGCTGGCTTACTGGTTGCGATGATGGGAAAAACACTCAGCACCCGTTTGCGCAATCTCGTTCAAAGGACCAGAGCAGCGGTCGTTTCACTGGTGCGCCGGCTGGGCGGGCGGGCGTATCTGATTTTTGCGTTGATTTTTTCCGTTGTGATCGTGGTCGATTGGGGGGTGCAAGGATTTGTCGCAGGCGCGGAGATCCGCCTGTTTGACACCTTGATCTCCAAGCGCCTGCTCATGCCCAAGCCCGACCCGGACATCGTCATCCTTGACATTGACGAGGCCAGTCTGTCGGGCATGGCGGCGCAGCACGGTCGCTGGCCTTGGGCCAACCAGGTTTTCGGCGACCTGGTGCGCGGCATAGAGGCGCAGCATCCGCGTGCCATCGTCTTCGACATTCTGTTCTCTGACCGCGACAGCCTGCGCCCTGACAGCGATGCCGCTTTCAACGCAGAAATTGCAAAGTCAAAAACCACCTTTTTCCCTATGCTGCGCTTAGATCCGCAAAACGACAAGCTCAGCCGTATTCCGGTAGGGGCCTTGCCGGGGGTTAGACCCTTGAACGCCGACTTGCCCGAACCTGACCCGCAAGCGTCGATTGCGATCATCCTGCCCAAAGTGCCCGCCGCAATTGACAGCGGACGTTTGGGCTCACACCAGGTTCACCCGGATCATGACGGCATCATTCGCCGCTACCCGAGTTGGCTTGAGCACGCGGGTTGGCGCATTCCCTCCCTGCCGCAGCGCATGGCAGAAGAATTCAACTGGCCCGGTGCCCAAGCTCAGGAGGCGCTGCTGAACTGGCGTGGGCCACCGTTCACCTACCACTACCTGCCTTTTGTCGATGCCTATCGCCAGTTGATGACAACCACGCCGGAGCGGCCCGGCAACACCTTCACCGGCAAAATCGTCATCATCGGCTCCACCGCGCCCAGTTTGTTTGACGTCAAGGGAACGCCTATGGCGCGCATCCACCCGGGGGTGGAGATTCTGGCCACGGCCATTGACAATTTCAAGAACGGCGACAGCCTGCGTGAGCGGCCGGCCTGGGTGATGCGGCTGGCCGCGCTCTTGCTCATCTGGAGCATGGCCATCGCGCTGTACCGGCAGGTTCACGTCAATGTGTTTGATGCGGTTTTCGGCGTCTTGCAAGCGGGTTTGCTGGTGTTCGCATTTGCGGTGTTGAATGTCTCGAATTGGTACCTGGACACCTCGGCCCCCTTGTCGCTGGGCTTGTTGTATTTCACCGTGGCGCGTGTTTACCATGGGCTGTCGCAAAAATGGTTGGCGAGCAGCTCTTTGCAGGACATGGCGAGCTTGGAACAAGGCACCCGTTTGCTGGCGGTGCTGGCCATTCGGCTTGACAACAGCCAACCCGCCGAGCGTCGGCAACTTCAAGGTCAGTTGGACCGCCTTGTTGCCGCGTCCCCACTGGGTGCCGGACGGGTGGTGCATTTGATTGAAGACCCTGGCTTTGTTCAAAGCGTGTTTGCAGATGCCATGCTGGTGTACTGGTTGTGCGAGGACGCTCAGGCCGACTGGCAGGCTGATGCCGAGGTGATGACTGCCGTGTTGGGGCAATCAGGTGCTTTGACGTTTGACCCGGCGCGGCTGAGCTTTGGTCGGGCGACCAAACTTCTGTGCTGGAATACCACGAACGGATGGACGTCTGAGGCCTTTGCTACTATTCTTGCCGCGTTGACGGCTACCGTTCCCACTCGTCCTTTAAGGGTTGAAGAATGAAACAAATGCATGGCCTGATCTTGGCGGCCACTTTCACCACGGTCTTGACTTTGGCCCATGCGGCTGAGCCGGTCAAGGAAAAACCTGCCGTCATCAAACCTTTGAGCGCCGCCGCTTTGTTGCAACTCGACGATGGTCGTAGCGGGCGCGGCAACCTGATTGCCACCACGGGTATCCGGGGCTTCAGCAAACCGCCATCGGCCACGTCCCATGCCCTGATCATGACGATTGGCGACTACCAGGGCAATATTCCCAAGCTCAAGGGTGTGCCCTTTGACGCTGCCACCGCCACCGAAATTGCCCAGCGCATGGGTGTGCCTGCAGCCAACATTCATGCGCTCAAAGACGGTGAACTGACGCTCGAAGGCATGCGCCGTGCCATGGATGAGCTGGAGGCCAAATTGGGCGGCAACGACCAGGTGTTCATTTACTACTCAGGCCACGGTGGGCGCCAACTTGTGCAGGAAGACGGCGAAGAGCGTTGCGCAGAGTCATTGATCACTGTCGATGGCCAGGGGTTTACCGACACCGAGATGGAAAGCCGTTTGAAGCGCTTTTCAGATAAGGCGCAAAAAACCATTGTGTTTTTGGATGCCTGTCACTCTGGCGGCGTGACCACCCGTTCGGTCAGTACCGCGCCGGCCGCCTATATGGCCAAGTCTTACACCCCCCCTGGACTGAGTTGTGTCAAGCCCACTAACATTCTGACGCGCGGCATTCTGGCCCCCAAAGCGGCGGGCAGTGGTGGCGGCAATTTTGTGCACATTGCCGCAGCGCGTGACAGTGAAATTTCGCTCGACCAGCCAGGTCGCGGTGGCGTGGCTTCCCAAGCTTGGCTGGCCTGCCTGTCGGGTGCAGCCAAAGATACCGATGGCAGTGGCGGCTTGTCGGCCCAGGAGATTCAGACCTGCGCACAAGGCCGGATTGAAGAACAACTCAAGGGTGCCCAAGGCTTTTTGCCACACCATGTGTCCATCATCGGCAACCCGGCCATGGTGCTGAGTTATGCCGTCAAGGAGACTGTGCCCGCCGCTGTGCCAGCGACAGCCGCGATACCGGCCCCGGTGAGTGCGCCCGTCAAAGTGCCCGTCGTCCTTGCTGTACCGGCGGTTGTCGCGCCAGCGGTCGCCCCGCCGTCGGCATTGGCCGCGCTCAATGATATTTACAACAACCGCGATGACCGCCGTCTGGTCACGTTGACCGCCGCCAAGTCCAGCTTGAAGATCGGGCGTGACAACCTTGACTTCACACTCAGCTCGCGAGAAGGCGGTTATGTTTATCTGATGATGGTGGGCTCTGATGGTCAAACCTTTGATCTCTTGTTTCCCAACCAGCTTGACCGCAACAACCTGATTGAGGTGGGTGGCAGCATGCGCTTGCCGCGCCCGGCCTGGCAGCTCTCGGCAGAAGGCCCACCGGGCAAAGATACCTTGTTGGCCATCGTCACCGACAGCCCGCGCGATTTCAGTGAAGCCGGGCTCAAGCCTTCAGGCCCGTTTTCTGCGGTGGCTGCGGTGGCCGCCAAAGACATTCAGTTGGTGACTTCGGGTGGCGCACAGGCCGCAGCGGCAGAGTGTGCAGACCCTTCCGCAACACGAAATATCAGCATCAAAAAGAGTTGTTCCACCGGCTACGCGGCAGCCTTGCTCACCGTAGAAGAGGTGCGTTAGTTTTGAATTTTCATGCCACCCTCAAGGGCCGCACCTTGGTGTTGATGGATGCGGCTCAGCGTGCGTTGCTGACCTTGCCGCTGGACGGTGGCGGACGTCACCGCATGGTGGTGCCTGACCCGGCGATGATCCAATCCGTGCTGGACGCGTTGGAGGCGATACCCGGTGTGGCGGTCCTGCCCGCCGATGGGGGGCTGCTGAACGACCTGACCGTGGCAGACAACCTGTCGCTGGCTTTGCACTACGGTGTGACGGCAGACGTGGCCACCGTCAAGGGATGGGAGCACGCGCTGGAAGCGGCCTTGCGCGCTTGCGGTTTGACCGAAGCCAGAATCAGTACCCTCGGGCGTCAGCTGCCTATGAATCTGGAGCGCAGCGAGCGCTGGCTGGTTGGCTTTGTGCGCCATCTGCTGCGGCCGGGTGAGTTGCTGGTGCTGGACCGCATATTTGCCGGACTGTCTCGCCAGCAAGCCAACGCCATGATGGTGATGGAAGCTGTCCATCACGCGTTCTACCCTTTACGTCCCACCCTGTTTATTGACCTCGATGCCCATGAGCTGCCAGCACTGCCAGACTGCCGCAGCCTGATCGAGTTGGAGCCTGTTGCATGTCCATCCTGATTGAGCAAGACAGTGAAATTGAAAAATTACAAAGGGGAACTCGACGGTTTTTGCTGTTCGGTTTGTTGGCCACACTGCTGATTGTGGTGACCATTCTGGTGCGGCAGGGTCTGTTTCGGTCGACCGCTTCCTTGGGTTTTGTGACCGAGTCTGCGCATGACATTACCAAAGGGCAGGCCGTGAAAATTGCGGGCTTTCGGGTTGGCGCTGTGGAGTCGGTGAGTTTTCGCACAGATGGTCATGTGGATGTGGCGCTGGTGATTGACGCTGACGCTATGCGTTTTGTCACCTACGACGCTGTGGTGGAACTGCACAAAGAAGGCCTGGTGGGCTCGGCCGTGCTGGAGATCGTGCCCGGTGCTGACAAGACACGGCTGGCTGTCGACGAGGCGAAATTAAAATTTTCAAGGGCTGACGGCCTGAGCGCTATGGCCAACAGTTTGCGTGACAAGATCATGCCAGTGCTGGATGACATCAAGCTCATCACGGGCACCTTGGCTGATCCGCAGCAGGGGTTGCCTGCGACCTTGACGCAAGTCCGTCAGACCACGGCTTCGCTCAACACCCTGCTGCAAACTGGCAACCAACAGGTAGGCACTGTGGGCCAGGCGGTCACCCGTGTCATGGGTAAGACGGAAGCCGTCATGGGCAAAACAGAAGGCCTAATGGGCGATGCCCAAGCCCGCATGACACAAGTGGGCCAGACGCTGGAGACTGTCAATACGCGGCTACCTGTTTTGCTGGACAAGACGCAAGGCATTGCTGATCATCTTGAAAAAATCACGGCTGATGCGCAAACCTCTGTGCCACCGGTGCTGCGTGACGGAGAGGCTGTCGCCGCCGACGTGCGAGAAATCATCACCGGTGCCAAGGGCGCCTGGCCGATTCGCAATCTGATTGCTGAACCTGCGGTCCAAAAGCTCAAGGCCGACAGTGATCCACGTACGGAGGCTACGCGTGCAGCGCCCTAAATTTGCAGGTTCAGGGGTGACCGGTTTGGCTTTTCTGGTAAGTCTGTTGTTGAGCGCCTGCTCGGCGTCTCCCAAACCGCCCCCTGAGCCCACTTTGCGCAAGCAGGCTGTGAACGCAGAGACCGATGGTGCGCGTCGCTACGCCCAAGGCGACTATGCCGGTGCCATTCGTCTGTTCGTTGAAGCACAACGCTTGCAGCAAAGCGTGGATGATGCGCGCGCCGCCGCGCGCAACCGCCTGCATCAGGCTCAGGCTGAACTGGCCTTGGGGCAAGCCACCCTGGCCTTGAGTCACGCCAGCGAGGTTCGCGAAAGCACTTTATGGATTTCATCTTTGCTGCTTCAGACGCAAGCGCACTTGGCCTTGCAGCAAGGGGTGATGGCGCAGACAACTTTGACCCAACTCATCCCCCTTTGCACAACGGGTTGTGCCGATTTGGGGCGGCTGCGGCTTTTGCAGGCGCGCACCGCGTTGGCCCAAGGACAGATGCAAGAAGCGCTGGCCCATGCCCAGACAGCTCTGCCTTTGTTGCGTGAACAGCAAGAAGAGCGTGAGCTTGCCAATACTTGGCGTTTGAGTGCACAGGTCTCTCTCAGGCTGGGTGATACGGTCGCCGCGCTGGCGTCGGTCGAGTCTGCTCTGGGCATCGACCGGCAGTTGGCACTGCCCGAAAAAATCGCCCGTGATTGGTTGTTGATTGGCGATATTCGGCGTCAATCTCAATCGTCACATGCCACATCAGCTTATCAACGCGCGCTAGCGGTGGCCCAAGCCGCTGGTTTGGTTGATGTCGTCAAAATCGCCACTGAGG
Source organism: Comamonadaceae bacterium (assembly GCA_025356545.1). GTDB lineage: Bacteria > Pseudomonadota > Gammaproteobacteria > Burkholderiales > Burkholderiaceae_C > CANCDA01. The sequence goes on along the minus strand of JANXSU010000282.1, from coordinate 605 downwards.
CACTCAAGGAGTCTGCTCAATGAAAATCCCTTCTCCCCACCGTTCACGTTGGATGGCAATTTTCTTGACAACCTGCTTGGTTGCCCCCGGTATGGCACAAAACCCGCCTCTCGCGCCAGCGGGAGTGTCGGAGACCAGCCAGGCCAGCGAAGATCTGCAACCCAAGTTCATCTGGGGGATATTGATCAATATTGTGATCCGGCTAGTCATGCCGACTTTCACCAGCTGGCTGAAAAATAAGTTGAGCAACGACCTGAGCAGTCCATCGAACTTGAGCAAGCTCTTGATCAACTCGTCCTCGGCTGCGATCGTGCCCTTGAGTGCATTGGTTTCCCTGGCCTTCAAATCGGCGGGCGCACCTGAAAATACCGTGGTGGGTGAGCCCACCAAGCCTATGACGGTCGAGGCAGGTCGTGAGAACTACCAGGCGGTGCATGTCGCCATCGTTGGCTTTGATCGTGCCGGTTCTGTCACCGATATCCAGCCGGTGACGGCGGGGTTTCAAACCGGAGACCGGATCAAGCTCAAGGTCTTGCCGACGTTTGATGGGCTCTTGGTGATCGAGAACATCAACCCTCAAGGCAAGCGTGTTCAGATATTTCCGC
>JANXSU010000281.1 GCA_025356545.1 Comamonadaceae bacterium | reverse complement strand
GCCGGTGTTAGCCGTGTTCGTCTCTTGGCTACCCTGGGGAGAGCAAGCCGCGCAGGCCCTGCCCCTGCTGCTGGAGATGAGCCGAACCGTCTTGCCCGACTACGCGGCGACCACGCTGTGGCTGTGCCTGATGGTCAGCGTCGGCGTAATCGCGGTAGGTCTGACGGCTGCCGTGGCTGTGACTTTGTTTGATTTTCCTGGTCGCAAGACTTTCGAGTGGGCTTTGTTGTTGCCACTGGCCATGCCCGCTTATGTGGTGGCCTACGCCTATACCGATTTTTTGCAGTTCAGCGGGCCGTTTCAAAACACCGTGCGAGAACTCACAGGCCTACAGGGTCGCGTCTTTCCTGAGATCCGCAACACCGTGGGCGCGGCCTGGGTGCTGACGTTTGCGCTCTACCCCTATGTGTATCTGCTGGCACGCGCCGCTTTGGGCGAGCGCGCCACGCACCTGATGGAGGCGGCCCGCCTGCTGGGTGCGCCCATGGCACGGCGCATCCGTGAAGTCGCCCTGCCCTTGGCGCGGCCTGCGGTAGCCGCCGGGGTGGCGCTGGCACTGATGGAGACGCTGGCCGACTTTGGCGTGGCCAGCTACTTCGGTATCCAGACCTTTACCGCAGGCATCTACAAAGCCTGGCTGGCCATGGACAACCGCGTGGCCGCAGCCCAACTCGCCATGATCTTGCTGCTGCTGGTGATGGGCTTGCTTTATTTGGAGCGTCGGGCGCAAAAACGCCTGCGCTTTGTCACGGGCCGGGGGGCGCGGGCGGGCTCGGCGGAATCGCGCCCGGTGCTGCTGCGGGGGCAATTCAAGTGGCTGGCCTGGGGCGTGTGCAGTGTGCCGCTGCTCATGGGTTTTGTGGCCCCAGTGCTGTTCATGCTGCGCCCGCTGCTGGCCGATTGGTCGACCCTGCCTTGGGATCGATTCATGGGCTGGGTGGTGAACAGCCTGCGCCTAGGGGCCATCAGTGCCGTGCTGGCCGTGCTGCTGGCCTTGGTCCTGGCCTTTAGCGTGCGCCGTCGGCCCGACGGACTGACCCGTGCCGTGGTGAGTCTGGCAGGGCTGGGCTATGCCGTGCCAGGCGCGGTCATCGTGGTGGGCTTGTTGCTGCCGGTGGGCTGGTTGCAGGTCACTTGGCCGCAGACCGAGGTGGGCTACCTCGTCACTGCCACTTCTTTAGGCATTGTGTGGGCGTATCTGGTGCGCTTTTGTGCCGTGGCCTTGCAGTCCATTCAGAGCGGTTATGCGCGCATCCCGCTCAGCTTTGACGACTCGGCCCGTATGCTGGGCACGGGCGATTGGGGTCTGTTGCAACGTGTGCACTGGCCACTGCTGCAACGCTCCACCGTGGCCGCCACCCTGTTGGTGTTTGTGGACGTGATGAAAGAGTTGCCCGCCACCCTGGTGCTGCGCCCCTTCAACAGCGACACGCTGGCCGTGGTGGCGTATCAGCTGGCCCGTGATGAACGCCTGGGCGAGGCGGCGTTGCCCTCGCTGGCACTGGTGCTGGCGGGGCTGATCCCGGTCATCCTGCTCAGCCGCACGCTGCGCTCGCCGGATCAGGCGGCGATGGCTTGCTGAGCCCCGCCGCCTGAAGTCTTAGCGCCCGTAGGGGTTATCAAACCCCAGCTCCGCCAATATCGCCACTTCGTAGGCCTCCATTTCCAGCGCATCGGCCTCGCTGGTCTCATGGTCCCAGCCTTGGGCGTGCAGCGCGCCGTGCACCAGCAGATGCGCGTAATGGGCTTGCAGGGTCTTGCCCTGCTCTTGGGCCTCGCGCGCCACCACCGGAGCGCACAGCACCAGATCGGCCATCACCATGGGCTCCTGCGCATAGTCAAAGGTCAGCACATTGGTGGCGTAGTCTTTATGCCGGTAGTCGCGGTTCAGGGCTTGACCCTCCTCGGCTCCGACGATGCGCACGGTGATCTCGGCGTCCGCTGCCAGGGCATGGCGAATCCACCGCGTCACCTTGTGGCGGGGCAGGGCGGCGCGGTGGGCTGCGATGTCATCGACCTGGCCGAACTGGAGCGAGAGGGTGAGGTTATTGAGCATCAATATACGTTTAGAGATCTGTTATTCCAGCGAAGGCGGGAATTCAGGTGTTTTTTGGTTGTGGACCTTTAGATATGTGCATAAG
>JANXSU010000257.1 GCA_025356545.1 Comamonadaceae bacterium | reverse complement strand
ATCTTTGCAGGCGACTTTATGCAGGTGCAGGTGGGCCAGCGCATCAGCAAGCGGTACACCGCCTCACCCTTGTCGCTGTACCGCGCGCTGCGAGCACTTAATCCCTCGCCCTATATGTATTACTACGACTTTGGCGACTTCCAGGTCGTGGGCGCGTCGCCCGAGATTTTGGTACGGCAAGAGCAAACCCCCGAAGGCCAGAAGGTCACGATTCGTCCGCTGGCGGGCACGCGCCCACGCGGTGTCACGCCTGAGTTGGACAAAGCGGCCGAAGTGGAGCTGCTGGCCGACCCCAAAGAGCGCGCCGAGCATGTGATGCTGATCGACCTGGCACGCAACGACATAGGGCGCATTGCCAAAACCGGCAGCGTCAAAGTGACCGAAGCCTTTGCTGTGGAGCGCTACAGCCATGTGATGCACATCGTGAGCAATGTTGAAGGCCTGCTGCTGGACGGTATGAGCAGCCTCGATGTCCTGCGGGCGACTTTTCCGGCGGGCACGCTCACCGGTGCGCCTAAAGTTCATGCCATGGAGTTGATCGATCAGCTGGAGCCCAGCAAGCGCGGCCTGTATGGCGGCGCTTGTGGTTACCTGAGCTTTGCGGGCGACATGGACGTGGCCATCGCCATTCGCACCGGCATCGTCAAGGACGGCACGCTGTATGTGCAGGCGGCAGCAGGTGTGGTGGCCGATTCTGTGCCCGAGCTGGAGTGGAAGGAAACCGAAGCCAAGGCGCGCGCGCTGCTGCGGGCGTCTGAGGTGGTTGAGGAGGGGATGGAATGAGCGCTCTGAAACTACTGATGATCGACAACTACGACTCCTTCACCTACAACCTCGTCCAATACTTTGGTGAGCTGGGCGCGCAGGTGGATGTGTTTCGCAACGACGAGATTACGCTGGACGAGTTGGAGACGCGCTTGACCGCGGGTCAGATGGATCGGCTGGTGGTGTCGCCCGGCCCGTGTTCGCCTGCCGAAGCGGGCATCTCTGTGGCGGCAATTCGCCACTTTGCGGGCAAGCTGCCGATTTTGGGTGTGTGCCTGGGGCACCAGAGCATTGGCGCGGCGTTTGGTGGCAAGATCATTCGTGCGCAGCAACTCATGCACGGCAAGACCAGCGTCATCAGCACGACGCAAACGGGCGTGTTCGCAGGCTTGCCGCAACAGTTCACGGTTAACCGCTATCACTCGCTGTCGATTGAGCGTGCTACCTGCCCGCCCGAGTTGGAAGTGACCGCCTGGACTGAGGACGGTGAGATCATGGGCGTGAAGCACAAGACACTGGCTATTGAGGGCGTGCAGTTTCACCCAGAGAGCATCTTGACCGAGCATGGGCATGCGATGTTGAAGAACTTCCTGGCGTAAGCAGACTTGAAGTCACTATTGATTTAATAGCTGCTTACGCTATTAAATAAAGGGCTACAGTCAAAATTCGCATTAAAAATAACGAAAATTTCAAGACCATGAGCATCGACCACAAAATCACCCCGCAGCAAGCTTTGCAGCGCGTGATCGAGCACCGCGAGATTTTTCACGACGAGATGCTGCACCTGATGCGCCTCATCATGGGCGGCGAGATGTCGCCCGTGCTGATGGCCGCGCTCATCACCGGCCTGCGCGTGAAGAAGGAAACCATTGGCGAGATCACCGCCGCCGCGCAGGTGATGCGGGAGTTCTCCACCAAGGTCAAGGTGGCCGACGCCACCCACCTGGTGGACATCGTGGGCACGGGGGGAGACGGCTCGCACACCTTCAACATCTCTACCTGCGCCATGTTTGTGGCGGCGGCGGCGGGGGCCAAGGTCAGCAAGCACGGTGGGCGCAGCGTCAGCAGCAAGAGCGGCAGCGCCGACGTGATGGAGGCGCTGGGTGTCAGCATCAACCTCACGCCCGAGGCGATTGCGCAGTGCATTGCGCAGGCGGGCGTGGGCTTCATGTTCGCGCCCAATCACCACCCGGCCATGAAGAGCGTGGCCCCGGTGCGCCGTGAGTTGGGCATCCGAACGATTTTCAACATCCTCGGGCCGCTGACCAACCCGGCGGGTGCGCCCAATATGCTGATGGGCGTGTTCCACCCCGATCTGGTGGGCATCCAGGTGCGCGCCTTGCAGCGCCTGGGCGCGGAGCACGCCCTGGTGGTGTATGGCCGCGACGGCCTGGACGAGGTCAGCCTGGGCGCGGTCACGATGGTGGGCGAGCTGAAGAACGGTGAAATCACCGAGTACGAGATTCACCCCGAAGATTTTGGCCTGACCATGGTCAGTACCCGCGCTTTGCGCGTGGACACGCCCGAGGAGTCACGCGCCATGCTGCTGGGCGTGCTGGACAACGTGAACGGCCCGGCGCGCGACATCGTCATATTGAACGCTGGCGTGGCGCTGTACGCGGCCAATGTGTGCGCCAGTATGGCCGAGGGCATTGCGCGGGCGCGTCTGGCTATTGAGTCCGGGGCGGCGAAAGTTAAATTGGCGGAGTTGGTGGCCTTGAGCCGCACTTTGGCCACGACTTGAGAAAACCAATATGTCCGACATTCTGAACAAAATCGTCGCTGTTAAGCGTGAAGAAATCGCCGCTGCGATCAGCCGTAAGTCATTTGCTGCCATGCGCGCCGACGCCGAGTCGCGGGTTTTGACGCGTGACTTTGTGGGGGCCCTGCGCACCAAAATCAAGGCGGGACAGGCTGCCGTGATTGCCGAAGTCAAAAAATCCAGTCCATCCAAGGGGGTGTTGCGCGAGGAGTTCATCCCGGCCGATATCGCGCAGACCTATGAAGAGCATGGCGCAGCGTGTTTGTCAGTGCTGACTGACCGGCAGTTTTTCCAGGGCGAGCCTGATTTCCTCAAGCAGGCGCGAGCCTCTTGCTCCTTGCCGGTGTTGCGCAAGGATTTCATGGTGGATCCTTATCAAATTTATGAGTCACGCGCCATGGGGGCGGACTGCATATTGCTGATTGCCGCTTGTTTGGACGATGCGCAGATGGCCGAGTTGGAGGCGATAGCCCTTAGCCTGGACATGGCGGTGCTGGTCGAGGTGCACGATTCTCCTGAGTTGGCGCGCGCGCTCAAGCTCAAAACGCCGCTGATCGGCATCAATAACCGCAATTTACGCACGTTTGAGGTGTCGCTGGAGACCACGCTGGGGCTTTTCAAAGACGTGCCCGCCGATCGTCTGCTGGTCACCGAGAGCGGCATCCAGGGGCGTGCGGATGTGCAACGCATGCGTGAGGCGGGGGTGCATGCCTTTTTGGTGGGTGAGGCCTTCATGCGTGCGCCTGATCCTGGGGTGGCGCTGGCGGAGCTGTTTTCCTGATGCTGTTGGGCGCGGCTGATCGCCTTCAGGCGTGGCGTCCGGCCGATTGGCCCGTGGCGGCAGACTGGCAGTCCGTGATTCAAGCATTTTTGGCCAGTGATGCTGGGCAAAAGTTGGAGGGTTTCATCCGTGCGCGGCTAGACGCTGGGGCGACGATTTATCCGAGTCTGCCTTTTCGGGCACTAGAGTTGACGTCACTGGACGGTGTGAAAGTGGTGATCGTGGGGCAAGACCCCTACCACGGGCCGGGCCAAGCCGAGGGCTTGGCGTTTTCGGTAGCGCCCGGTATCCGACCGCCGCCTTCCTTGCGCAATATTTTCAAGGAGTTGGCGCGTGAGGCCGCATCGGAGCCTCATGGTGATCTTCGGGCAAATGCCTTGCCGACTAATGGGTCATTGGTGTGCTGGGCGCAGCAGGGCGTGCTCTTGCTCAACACTTGTTTGACCGTGGAAGACGGTTTGCCCGCCAGCCACGCCAACCAAGGTTGGGAAGCGCTTACTGATGAAATTGTCAAGGCTGTTGCAGAAAGTGAAAACCCCGTGGTCTTCATGTTGTGGGGCGCACACGCGCAAAAGTTGGAGCGATTGGTGCGCAAATCGGGGCGAGAACGCCACTTGGTGCTGACTGCCAATCACCCATCACCCCTGTCGGCGCTTCGCCCCCCGCAGCCTTTTATCGGCAGTAATCACTTTAGCCATGCCAATGTGTTCCTGAAGCGGCATGAGAGAGCGCCGATTTCATGGCATAATCACGGGCTCACCTGAGGAGAGGTGGCCGAGTGGTTAATGGCAGCAGACTGTAAATCTGCCCTCTTACGAGTACGCTGGTTCGAATCCAGCCCTCTCCACCAGTGGTTGATGTTTGGCGTGAAGTTGGAATCAGTTTGGTAGCGGCTTTGATGCGGGAGTAGTTCAATGGTAGAACCCTAGCCTTCCAAGCTAATGACGCGGGTTCGATTCCCGTCTCCCGCTCCAGATATTGTCTGTTGGTATGTGTTTGTGAATGAAATTTGCCCATTTGGCTCAGTGGTAGAGCACTCCCTTGGTAAGGGAGAGGTCGCGGGTCCGATTCCCGCAATGGGCACCAAATTTTGAAGTGCGCAGCATGTGCTGTGGCGCTGTGATAGCTGTAGTTCTTGATCGGTAACTTGCTTTTTGCATCCTATTCGGAGAATTGAAAATGGGAAAAGAGAAATTTGCACGCACCAAGCCCCACGTCAACGTGGGCACCATCGGTCACGTCGACCACGGTAAAACCACCTTGACCGCAGCCATCACCTCCGTGCTGGCAGCCAAGTTCGGCGGCACG
>JANXSU010000070.1 GCA_025356545.1 Comamonadaceae bacterium | reverse complement strand
ATCGAGATGAACCGCACCTTCAACAACGGCATCGGCATGGTGGTGGTAGTGGATGCAGCCAACGCCGCCGCGACGGCCAAGACCTTGCGTGATGCGGGTGAGCAGGTGTTTGAGATTGGTGTGATTGCAGCACGTGGCGATACGGCTGCGGTCGTAGTGGCCTGAAATCACAATTCCGTTCGGGCTGAGCCTGTCGAAGCCCTTCGACAGGCTCAGGGCGAACGGTGGAAATGGATGGTCCGTTTAGATTGACAACCCATGCCACCTGTCAACACGCCCACCCAACGCCTGCCCGCCAGCATCTGGGCGCTAGGCTTTGTTAGCCTCTTGATGGACATCTCCTCCGAGATGATTCACAGCCTGTTGCCGGTCTTTATGGTGACGGTGTTGGGCACCAGCATGTTGACCGTGGGCTTGATTGAAGGCGCGGCCGAAGCCACCGCCCTCATCGTCAAAGTATTTTTCGGAACATTGAGCGACTTCTGGGGCAAGCGCAAACCGCTGGCTCTGCTGAGCTATGGGCTAGGTGCCCTGTCCAAACCTCTGTTCGCCCTGGCGCCCACGATCGGCTGGCTGTTCTCGGCCCGCATGATCGACCGCGTGGGCAAGGGCATACGTGGCGCACCGCGTGACGCACTGGTGGCCGACATTGCCCCGCCTGAACAGCGCGGTGAGGCCTTTGGCTTGCGTCAGTCGCTCGACACCGTCGGGGCCTTTTTAGGCCCCTTGCTCGCCATGGGCTTGATGCTGCTGTGGGCCAATGATTTCCGCGCGGTGTTCTGGGTGGGGCGACGCTGGTGTTGCTGTGGTGGCGTCGAAGCGACTCCAATTAGCTATTAAAACAGTAGCTGATTATGCTAGCCAATCAAGGGCTTGCGATGGATTTTTCTTTTATTTTCTGTTCCAAAATCTGGTAAGCCGCTAGTCGCACCCCACCCAGCGCGACAGCTTGACCAATCGCTTGGCGGGCGGGCGCGAGCTGGCCCTGCTCCAGCAGCACCTGGGCCAGGTTGTTCCAGGCATCGGCGAAGTCGGGCTGTGCTGCGGTAGCTTGGCGATAGGCCTGTGCCGCTTGATCCAACTGACCCAAGGCATAGGCCGCGTTGCCCCGACCCAACAGGGCTGAGCGTTGCATGGGCCAGGTCTGTAGGGCACGGGTGTAGGCGCTCAGCGCGGCTTGGGGGTGGACGCGCTCCAGCGCCGCCGCCGCCGTGGCATGGGTGTCGGGCTGTGCGGTGGCGGGCAAGGTGGCGGGCGGCAACAACACCATGGACCAGTGCTGACCACGTGCCCAGGTGTGCTCAAAAGTGGCGAGTGACATCTCCAAAAATTCGGTGCGGCCTGAGTGCAGCAGCAGGGTTTGGCGCTCACGCTCGAAACCAATCACCACCGCGTAATGCCAGATCGGATAGATGGGCAAAGACAGGTTCTGGAACACGATAACCGGGTGGCCTGCGGCCACTTCGCGCAGCACGTTCTCAAGACGCGGGGCCAGTGGGTAGGCCAACAGGCCTTGTCGCCGCCCGGCAGCCAGCATTTCGAGTTGCAAGGAGCCCTTGCGCCCGGGCAGATAGACCTGCTCCACCAACTGCTCAGGTCGCAGGCTCACCCCGGCAGCGGTGGCGGCCATGGCGAGTGAGGCTGGGCCGCACTCGAAATCTTCCTGCGCATAAAAGGGCACCTGCTTTAACTCGACCTGAGCTGGCAAGTCGGCGGGCCAGTCTTTTTCAAGCTGCGCGAGCTGGGGCGTAGCACAGCCGTTAAGGACAAGGACAGCGAGCCATACGCTCAGACCCAGCACCCAACGCAAAACCCCCGCCGGGGCGGGGGTTTGGGCCAACCAGGCGCGAGCCTTCATCGCACAGAACGGGTAAAGGGGAAAACTTTGGTCAAGCCCATGATGTCGGTCACCAGCAGGATGATGAAGACCAGAAATAGCACTTCGATCACTTCGCCACCCGCAGGAGCCTGGTCAATGCGTCCGGCGAGTTGGGCCACTTCGGCGTCCGACATCGCTTTGACGCGATCAGTCGCGGCCTGAGAACTCACGCCTTGCACTTGCAGCGCTTTACTCACATCATCGCGCGCCAGAAAAGCACTGACGCGCTCGCGCTGGGCGGTCAACACATCAGCAGCGATCACTTCATCCGTCGAGACGATGGCGGCCTGCGCCGTGAGCGGAAAACCTGCGAAGGTGATGCTGGCAATCAGCAAAGAGGCGATGAGACGTTTGAAGTTTTTCATGGTGATTTCCCTGAAGTTTGGTGTGAGTCCAGTTTGATCCTCTGAGCCCTACCTCGTCAACCATCGCTTACAACTTGTGGCAATTGCCCGCCCGCGCGCACACCTCACCCCAGTGCGCGACGCAATTCCACCACCCGCTGAGCAATGGCTTGCACGCCCCCGCCTTCGTGCACATTGCAGAGATAGATTTCCAAGTCTTGCACGGCCTGCGCCAACTGTCCGAGTTCGGCATGGGCCAGCCCCCGGTCGCGGTACTCGTCCCAAATTTGGGGTTGTAGCACCAGCAGGCGGTTTTGCACGGTCAGCAAACGCGGCCAGTCTTCTTGCGTGGTGTGAATTTCTTTGAGATTGCGCAGCATGCGCGCAATGATCTCGCGTGGACTGGCGCTTTGCAAATACAGGCCCATGGGCACGGCTTCATCGACCCAGCCGGGGTAGCTGGCACGCCCTTGGTAGGGCTCCAGCATCGACAGCAAATCATCCCGACTGAGTGACTGACCATTCATCGGGTCAATCACCACCTGACCCAGCGGCAACTTGACCTTGAGCATGAAATGCCCCGGAAAGCCAAGCCCGCTGGCCGCCAACCCCAAGCCCTGCGCCAGTTCCAGCCACAACACCGCCAATGAGATGGGTATGCCACGTCGGCTGTGCAGCATCTGGCTGATGTAGCTGTTATCCGGGTCGTAGTAGTTATTGACGTTGCCACCGAACTTGAGGTCACGGTAGAAATACTGACTCAGCATGCGCAACTTGTGCAGCGGCGTGGCATCGGTGGGGATGCGCCGTTGCAAGCGCGCCTGCAGTTGATCGACCTCACCCAACACCTGCTGCACGTCCAATTCGGGGTAATCGTCCTGGCCCAGGCTGATGGCTGCTTCCAGCAGGGGAAAGTGCGCATCGCTTTGCACCAGCATGCTGAAGTAGGCCAGCGGAGTGGGGGCGGTGAGTGAGAGCTGCATGGTGGTGAGATGCTGCGTTAAGGCTGACGTCGCGCAAGCTGCCGCAGCTTGACCCCAGCAGCCCACAGCGCAGCAAAGTACACAGCACCCGCGCTCACAATCACCATGGCCAGCAAGCCAACACGCCACAGGCTCTGAGCCCGCAAGGCAGTCCAGTTGAAGCTATTGGCCGACCACATCAAAAACACGGCCAGCAATGCCGACGAAGCAAACACCTGTAGCGCAAACCGGCCCCAACCTGGCAGGGGTCGGTAACTGCCGCGCCATTGCAAACCAATCAAGAGCCACAGCGCGTTGATAAGCGCTCCAATGCCAATGGACAGCGCCAGCCCGGCATGTGCAAACAAGGGCACCAACACCAAGTTCAGTAACTGCGTGATCACCAGCACCGCAATCGCAATGCGCACAGGGGTGCGAATATCCTGAGCCGCATAAAACCCGGGGGCCAGCACCTTGATCGCCACCAACCCCAACAGACCCGCGCCATAACCCATTAGCGCCCAAGTCACTTGCTGCACGTCATGGTCGGTAAAAGCACCGTAGTGGTAGAGCACGGCCACCAACGGCTTTGCAAAGGTCAATAAAGCCACCGCACAGGGCACGGTCAGCAGCACCATCAAACGCAAACCCCAATCGAGCAAGCTGGAGTACTGATTCCCATCACTGGCCGCCCGCGCAGCGACCAGACGGGGTGTGAGAACAACCCCCAAGGCCACGCCCAGCAAGGCGGTCGGGAACTCCATCAATCGATCGGCATAGCCCAACCAACTCACGCTACCCGGCACGAGATGCGAAGCAATCTGGGTGTTGATCAAGGTTGAGATATGCGCCACGCTCACCCCCAGCAAGGCGGGCAGCATGAGGTGGGTCACATTCTGGGTTGCAGGGTCAGCCCAGGCCTGGCGAATGCCTGACAAGCTCAGGCTGATACGAGGCAAGAGCCCCAGCTTTTTGAGGGCGGGCACTTGCACTGCCAATTGCAACAACCCACCCAGCATCACCCCACCAGCCATGGCGTAGATGGGCTCCACGCCCAGGGTCTTGAACCAGGGCACGCCGAGCAACAAGGCAGCGATCATGGCCAGGTTCAACAGCACAGGCGTGGCGGCGGGCAGGGCAAAACGCTTCCAGGTGTTGAGCACGCCAGAGGCCAGCGCCACCATGGACATGAAGCCGATGTAGGGAAACATCCAGCGCGTCATGACCACCGCCGCATCAAAGCCGCGCGCTTCTTGCCGCAGCCCGCTGGCCAAAGCCCACACCAACACGGGGGACGCCACCACGCCCAGCACACAAGTCGCCACCAGCACCCAGGCCAACACGGTGGCCACGTGGCTGATGACGCGCTGCGTGGCCTCGTCCCCATCTTGCGCACGGCTGGTGGCCAGCACCGGCACAAAGGCCTGGCTAAAAGCCCCTTCACCAAACAGACGACGAAACAAATTGGGAATGCGAAACGCCACGTTGAAAGCGTCCGTCATGGCGCTGGCACCAAAGGTAGACGCCATCAACAATTCCCGCATCAAACCCGTGATGCGGGAAACCAGGGTCAGCAAAGAGACCGTTGAAGCAGATTTAAAAAGACTCACGGCGCGAAGTGTAAACAAAGTAGGATTCTGAATCGCGAATCTGAATCGCGAAAAACAAAGGCTTTGACCCGCATGACACTGCAACAACTCCTGGGCATTGAACACCCGATCATCCAGGCCCCCATGGCCGGCGTGCAGGGCAGCGCGCTTACCGTGGCGGTATCGAACGCAGGTGCGCTGGGCTCGCTGCCCTGCGCCATGCTGAGTGCGGACGTGATGCGCAAAGAGTTGGAGACGATCACCGCGCGCACCACCCAGCCCTACAACGTCAACTTTTTTTGCCACACCCCTCCTACGCCTGAGCCTGAGCGTGAGGCCGCATGGCGTGCCGCGCTTTCACCCTATTACGCAGAATTTCAAATCGACCCAGCGCATATTGCTGCCGGGCCGGGGCGCAACCCTTTCAACGCTGCTGCGGCCGATGTGCTGAGTGACTTCAAACCCGCTGTGGTGAGCTTTCATTTCGGTTTGCCCAGTGCCGAACTGCTGACGCGCGTGCGGAGTTGGGGGAGCAAAATCATCTCATCGGCCACCACGGTTGCGGAGGCGCGCTGGCTTGAAGCCCAGGGCGTCGATGCCATCATTGCCCAGGGACTGGAAGCAGGCGGACACCGTGGCCTATTTTTGTCCGATGACCTGACGACTCAAATGGGCACTTTCGCCCTGCTGCCGCAAATCGTGCGGGCGGTGAACGTGCCGGTCATTGCAGCGGGCGGCATTGCCGATGCGCAAGGCGTGCAAGCCGCGCTGACCCTGGGTGCAGCAGGCGTACAAATCGGCACAGCGTATCTCTTGTGCCCCGAGGCCACCACCAGCGCCGTGCACCGTGCTGCCTTGCAAAGCGACGCCGCACGTCATACCGC
>JANXSU010000061.1 GCA_025356545.1 Comamonadaceae bacterium | reverse complement strand
CCAAGCAAAACTCACGTCTGACCACGGTCAATGGGCAAACAGTGGCTCAGATCGACGAGGGGTTTGATCGCGCCTGGCGCCGCGTTGGCCTGTCACTGGATCGCACGGGCTTCACTGTTGAAGACCGTGACCGCAATCAGGGCACTTACTTTGTTCGCTACGTCGAGCCCAATACCGACAAGACTGAGCCGGGTTTCTTCAGCAAGATGTTTGGCGCGACGGCAAAAACCAACCCCCCTCAGAAATACCGCGTTAACGTTCAAAGTCAGGGTGACAACAGCACCGTGTCCGTGCTCAATACCGCAGGTGCTCCAGAGACTTCAGGCAACACACAGCGCATCCTCAAGGTCCTGGTTGACGACCTCAAGTGAGTCTTACGAACCCATTAAAAAAGCCACCCGAAGGTGGCTTTTTTAATTGCGCGAAGCAATTACTTAGCAGCAGGAGCGGCTGGTGCAGCAGCAGAAGCGTCAGCAGCGGGCATAGCAGCAGGAGCCGATGCGTCAGCAGCAGGAGCGGGAGCTGGTGCAGCCATGGGAGCTGGTGCAGGAGCAGGAGCCGGCTCTTCTTTTTTACCGCAAGCAGCCAGGGCAGCAGCAGCGATCACAGCTGCCAAAACGAGAGATTTGTTCATGATGAATTACCTAAAGGATTAAAAAAACGATTTCCGGAAATCGTCAGTGCAGAAAACTGCATTGACCAAGCGAACCGGCTCGAGCCCACTTCGCTTAGCTTTGGATTATATGATGAATTTAACTTGCATCAAATTTTGTCAGTGCACCGTCAGGCTCACGTTTGCTATAAGCCTAGCGTAGAGGCGGGAAAGCCCGGCGCACTGTTGCGCTCCCACTCCTGAAGCGCCTCTCGCAACAGCAATCGGCGCTGCGGGTCATTGCCACACACCAGCACACTGTTCACCGGGTCAATGCGATGCATGACCCAACTCGGGCTCCAGATCGCGCTGGGAAAATCCAAGGGGTCAGCGGATCGGCACACGCGGCACTCAATGATGTGGTCCCAGGTCTGGCGCCAGCGCACGAAGCGGGCGTGCTGACGTTGCACCGCATCAAATCGAGTGGCCAACAGGCGCATGCGCCGACCCGTCTTGGACCAGGCTTGCAGTGACTCCGCCACAGAGCGTTCGTGCAAAGGCCAATCTTCAAAGGTGGCATCGCTCAGAATAATTTCTTTCCAGCCCTCAGTGGCCGCGCACATAAGTGCATCACGCACGGTCTGAACAAAAACCTCTCGGCCCAGCAAACGACCCGTGGGTAAGGTCAAGTGGGGTTGGTCTGGGTGTTCAGAGTCCATGCAACCACCCGTCATCTGACCAGTCTTGCAGCAGCGCCGCAGCCGCCGGGCTCGCTTTGCCCATGTCCCTTGCATCCAGGCGACGCGCATCGGCTAATTGGCGCATCAACTTCGCATCACGCCCCGAAGCCCGGTAGCTCTCACCATTGATAAAAATGTGATGGTCGTCGTACATCATGCGGCTACGACGATCCAGCACCGCACCGGCTTGCAAGGCGGTGTTCTCTCCCGCATCAAACCAAACGTTCGACTTGGGCTCGCTCAAATACTCCCCCAACAAACGCGGCAAAGCCAGGGGGTCTTTCAAGGCCGCTTGCAAAGCCTCACGAGCAAAGTCCTGCAAGGCCGCAGGCATGGCACCGGGCGTGCTCACGGCGGGCTGCTTGGCGTCACGGTACAACGCATCGCCCACCTCATCCGCCGCATCTTCGGCCAAGCGCTGCAACAACTCGCGCGCCAGCTCGCCCCGCTTGGGTGAGCGAAAACCGATGGAGTAGGTCATGCAGTCGCCCCCCACCGCCACACCATCATGGGCGTAGCCGGGGGGCAGGTAGAGCATGTCGCCGGGCTCCAGCACAAAAGTTTGCTCGGGCACGAAATTGGCCAGAATTTTCAACGGAACATCCTCGCGCAGCGTCAGGTCTTGCTGACGACCGATCTGCCAGCGCCGTTGGCCCTGCGCTTGCAACAAAAACACGTCGTAGCTGTCAAAGTGCGGCCCTACACCACCGCCGTCACTGGCGTAGCTGATCATCACATCGTCAAGCCGCCCCTCAGGCACAAAGCGGAACTGCTGGAGCAAATCGTGCACGCCCGCGTGGTGCATATCCACCCCCTGCACCAGCAGCGTCCAGGCGGCCTGCTTCAGCGCGGGCAAGGCACGACGCTCCATTGGCCCGTGGCGCATGCGCCAAACCGCTTGGCCTTTTTTCTGCTCAAGTGCAATCAAGCGCGACTCCACCTCATCGCGCCCGGCCAGCTCAAACAGCGCCGAGCGATCCAAGACAGGAGTGAACCCAGGCAAGGCTTGACGAATCAACAAGGGCTTTTTTTGCCAATGGCGCTGCATGAAGGTCTGCGGGCTCAAGCCCCCTAACAAAGGCAAAGCCTGATTGATGTCCATGGTCATTTTCTTTTCAGTCGGTCTGAGTGAGTGTGAGATGCGACAATTCTGCCCTATGGAAATCAATCAACAATGCGTGGTCGCACTGACCTGGATCATCAAAGACACCCTGGGCGAGGAAATCGACGTGCTCGACGACCCTGTTGAATTTTTAATCGGCGGCGAAGATCTGTTCAAAAAGATCGAAGACGCTCTGCAAGGCCATGAAGCTGGCGCAACAGTGTTGCTACAGCTCGAACCCGAAGAAGCCTTTGGCGACTTCAACGACCAGTTGCTCTTCCTCGAATCGCGCGAGCTGTTCCCGCCCGAGCTGGAAGAAGGTATGACGCTAGAGGGGGCCACCCTGCCCGCAGGCTGCAACCCCGACGCCCCCAAAGACATGCTCTACACCGTGACCGAGATTTACCCCGAGCACTTGGTGCTGGACGGCAACCACCCCCTCAGCGGCATTGCGTTGCGCCTGAGCTTGCGGGTGGAAGGTGTGCGTGAAGCGACCGAAGAGGAAATTGGCCAGGGTTCAGCCGGTACAGGCTTCTTCAAAATTCAGCCGGTGCATTCAGAAGCACCGGGCAGTGACTCACTGCACTAAAACTCAATCATTCCTCATCGGTGCATGCAGCAGGGCCATGAAGTGAGCCGCTGTAGAACTCAGAGGCCGGTCTCGCTGGACGATACTCCCATAAGCTGTCAGCGTGTGCCGAATGGCATACGGCAAAATACACAACAGCTTGTGCTGCTCATAGCGCGAGGCCACCGAGCGCGGAATAATGGCCACCATGTCCGACTTCGCGATCAAGTTGGTCGTGGTCAGGATGGACGATGTTTCGATCAGCCCCTTGGGCAGGGCCGCATGGTTGGCCTTGAACTCCTGCTCAATGACTTCACGCATCGGGCTTCCCGTGGGTTGAAGTATCCATGAACCGAGATAATCCATTAGAAATCTGAAGGTTTCGGCATAAGCCGCACAGGCTCCCCCGCATTGGCCCACAGACCCTCAAACCAAGCCCGTCGTTTTCGGGCCGCCGCCAGACGAAACGTCTGCTTGGTGTTGCTGGAGTTGTCATCCCACAGCGCCCCCACCGCCAGCACATGGTGGTGCAGCGTAGAGAGCGTGTGGTGCACCTTGTGGCGCATCACCGCATGGCCAAACACACTCATCAGGTTGTAGCTGAGCATCGTCACCCCCAGCGCTGCCTCGGTCGCCCAGAAGTCACGCAGACAGAAACTGTCCAGCCCAAAGTCCGCCTTGAGCTCCTTGATCCGGTTCTCACAGTCTGCCCGACCCCGGTACAGACGCCACACCTCCAAGGCAGGCAGGCTCAAGTCAGTCAGCATCGCCCCATAGCGCCAGCCCTGCAAATCAGGATCATCGGCAAATAGCGACAGGGTCTGCCCGCCACCGCACCATTCTTACGTCGGATGTGCTGGCGCACCACCACCAGGCGCTGGGGTGTTTCCCAGCCATGCGGTTGGTAGCTCAACTCGCAGACCTCCAGACCGACCTCGACTTGCTGCCATTTGCATTGGTCCACTATGGCCTGCTGCAGCGCTTGCGTCAGGCGTGCGCTGATGATGTGACTGATGCTCTTGGCCTTGAGCAAGGCCACAATGACCTTATCGTAAAAGCCACTGTCGGCTCGAAACAGCCCTACCCGGGTGTTTCCCAGGTTATCTAGAGTGGATTCAAGAAAGCCCTCGATGTTGTTGCTTGATGCGGTGTTGCCCGGGCGCAGCCAGAGGTTGGCTACCAGGCGCCAGTCAGCCACAAACGCCATCAGCGGGTGGTGGCTGGCACGCCCCTTGTTCTTGGGGTTGTAGCCCTTGGCGCCGCCCTCTTGTTGGTTGCCCCAACGGGTCAGTACCGTGGAGTCCACGTCCAGGGTGATGGGGCCCAGTTGGAGCTTGTCAAAGAGCCAGCGGTAGCTTTGGCTTTGCACCCGGGTGGCGCTGCTTTGGTCAAAGCGCTGGAGGCATCGCTACTCCACAAAGCAGTCAGATCGTTGATTTCTTGGGTATTCCTAATGGTATCCATTAGAAATCCGGGTGTGTCTGGCGCTGGCCAGACCGGCTCACGATAGCAGGCTTGGGGCTAATGGACAATCTCGGTTGAAGACCGAGTTTCTTGACCAGTTCAACATCATCGAATAATTACCATGACCAGACCGCATCAGCGTCCCTACACAGGCGTCTTCCCCGTCGTCCCCACCACCTTCACCGAGAGCGGTGAGCTGGACCTGCCCAGCCAACTGCGCTGCATCGATTTCATGATAACTGCGGGCTCCACCGGCCTGTGCATCCTGGCTAACTTCTCCGAACAGTTTGTGCTGGCCGACGACGAGCGCGAGGTACTGACCCAAGCCATTCTGGAACATGTGGCTGGCCGTGTGCCCGTGATCGTGACCACCACCCACTTTGGCACCAAAGTCTGCACCGAGCGCAGCCGCCGTGCGCAGGACATGGGCGCGGCCATGGTGATGGTGATGCCGCCCTACCATGGCGCGACCATCCGCGTGAGCGAGCAAAAGATTTACGAGTTCTACGCCGCGCTGTCGGACACCATCGACATTCCCATCATGGTGCAGGACGCGCCGGTGAGCGGCACGCCATTGTCAGCCGCCTTTCTGGCGCGCATGGCCAAGGAAATCGAGCACCTGGCCTATTTCAAGATCGAGACCGCAGGCGCATCAGCCAAGCTGCGCGAGCTGATTGCGCTGGGAGGCGACGCCATCGAAGGCCCGTGGGATGGTGAGGAAGCCATCACCCTATTGCCCGATCTAGAAGCAGGCGCCACCGGCGCGATGACGGGCGGAGGCTATCCGGATGGCATCCGGCAGATCATGGACGCCTGGATGCGCGGCGACAAAGAGGCGGCAACCCAAGCCTACGCGCGCTGGCTGCCGCTGATCAATTACGAGAACCGTCAGGGCGGCATTCTCACAGCCAAGGCACTGATGAAGGAAGGCGGCGTGATTGCCTGCGAGGCAGCACGCCACCCCTTTCCGCAGATGAACCCGCATGTGCGGGCCGGGCTGATCGAAACCGCCAAGCGACTGGACCCTATGGTGCTGCGCTGGGGAAAATGAAGCTGTGGTGACTTAACTCTTTCCGGTCGACCCGTAGCCGCCGTCACCGCGCTGGCTCGCCGGAAATTCGGTCACCACATTGAACTGCGCCTGCACCACCGGCACGATCACCAGTTGTGCAATGCGCTCCATCGGCTCAATGGTGAACGCGGTGTCACTTCGGTTCCAGGCGCTCACCATCAGTTGTCCCTGGTAGTCACTGTCAATCAGGCCGACCAGATTGCCCAGCACGATGCCGTGTTTGTGGCCCAGGCCCGAACGGGGCAGGATCATGGCGGCAAAACCGGGGTCTTGGAGATAAATCGCGATGCCGGTCGGCACCAGTTGCCAGGCATTGGCCTCCAGGGTGAGCGGCGCATCCAGGCAGGCACGCAAGTCGAGCCCGGCGCTACCCGGTGTCGCGTAGCTGGGCAGTTGATCCGCCATGCGTGGATCAATGATTTTGACGTCGATGTTCATATTTTTTTCCGGTTGGCAATCTCGGCCACCAACTGGCGTGCCAGAGCGAGTTTGCTGTTGCGGGGCAGTTCCCTCGCGCCGTGGGCATCCACCAGCAGCAAGGCATTGTCGTCTTGGCCAAACGTGGCCGGGCCGATATTACCCACCAGCAAGGGGACACCTTTGCGCACGCGCTTGGCGGTGGCATTGGCCAATAGGTCTTGGCTTTCCGCCGCAAACCCGACGCAAAACAAATCACCCGACACGGCGCGCGGTGACTGAGCCAGCGTGGCCAGAATGTCCGGGTTCTCTACAAACTGCAAAGTCGGCGTTGTGCCCGAGCCATCTTTCTTGATTTTTTGATCTTTTACGTGGGCGGGTCGCCAGTCGGCCACCGCTGAAGTTGCTACAAAAATAGTAGCTGCTTGCGCACGTTCTACAGTAGCTTCAAGCATATTTTGTGCTGAAACCACGTTGATTCGGGTCACCCCACGCGGTGTAGGCAGGTGCACAGGGCCAGCCACCAAGGTCACGCTCGCTCCGGCCTCGCGCGCCGCACGCGCAATGGCAAAACCCATCTTGCCGCTGGACAAATTGGTGATGCCGCGCACCGGGTCTATCGCCTCGTAAGTCGGGCCCGCTGTCACCAACACGTGCTGTCCGTGCAGCCCCTTGGGCTGGAAAAAAGCAATCACATCTTCCAGCAACTCCTCAGACTCCAACATGCGGCCATCACCCGTTTCACCGCAGGCCTGATCCCCCGTGCCCACGTCAAATACCGTGCTGCCATCGGCACGCAGTTGCGCCAGATTGCGCTGCGTGGCCGGGTGCGCCCACATTTCCCGGTTCATAGCCGGGGCGATCAGCAGCGGCACCTTGTCCAGAGGGCGAGCCAAACAGGTCAAGCTCAGCAAATCATCAGCCCGGCCATGCAGCAACTTGGCCATGAAGTCGGCACTGCACGGTGCAATCAAAATCGCATCGGCCTCGCGGCTCAAGTTGATGTGCGCCATGTTGTTGGGCTCGCGTGCATCCCACTGCGAGCCATACACAGGCCGGTTGCTCAGGGCCTGCATGGTCACCGGCGTGATGAACTGTGCCGCCGCCTCGGTCATGATGACCTGCACCGTAGCGCCCTCCTTGATCAAGGCGCGGCACAACTCAGCCGCCTTGTAGCAGGCGATGCCACCCGTGAGGCCCAAAACAATGTGTTTTCCAGCGAGGTCATTCATGGGGCGCAATGTATCAGACTGGCAAGTTAAACCCACACTTGCCACCTATAATCTCAATTTCCCACCCAAGAGCCTAAAAAGCTCCTCTGACATGACCAAATTTGTCTTCGTCACCGGCGGTGTGGTGTCTTCCCTCGGCAAGGGAATCGCCTCAGCCTCCTTAGCAGCGATTCTTGAATCGCGGGGCCTCAAAGTCACCCTCATCAAGCTGGATCCCTACCTCAATGTTGATCCGGGCACCATGTCGCCGTTTCAGCACGGCGAGGTGTTTGTCACCAACGACGGTGCCGAGACCGATCTTGATCTAGGCCACTATGAGCGCTTCATTGAAACGCGCATGCGCAAGGCCAACAACTTCACCACCGGCCAGATCTACAAAAGCGTGCTTGAAAAAGAACGCCGGGGCGACTACCTCGGTAAAACCGTGCAGGTCATCCCCCATGTGACCAACGAGATTCAGGACTTCATCCAGCGAGGTGCGGGCGTGGGTACGCCAGATGCGGTGGACGTGGCGATTGTGGAGATTGGCGGCACGGTGGGTGACATCGAGTCCCTGCCTTTCCTGGAGGCCGTTCGTCAGCTCAGCCTCAAGATGGGCCCCAACAACAGCGCCTTTGTGCACCTGAGCTACGTGCCTTGGATTGCTGCGGCGGGTGAGCTCAAAACCAAACCCACGCAGCACACGGCCAAGCAATTGCGCGAGATCGGCATCCAGGCCGATGCCCTGCTGTGCCGGGCCGACCGCCCGATTCCGCAAGAAGAGCGCTCCAAAATCTCGCTTTTCTCCAACGTGCCCGAGTGGGGCGTGATCTCCATGTGGGACGTGGACACCATCTACAAAGTGCCGCGCATGCTGCACGAGCAGGGGCTGGACGGCCTGATCTGCGACAAGCTGCGCCTGAACACGCCGCCCGCTAACCTCAAGCGCTGGGATGATCTGGTGTACGAGACCGAGCACCCCAAGGGCGAAGTCACCATCGCCATGGTGGGCAAGTACGTGGACTTGAGCGACAGCTACAAGTCAGTCAATGAAGCGCTGCGCCACGCGGGCATGAAAAACCATGTGCGCGTAAAAATCGAGCACCTTGACTCCGAAACCCTCACCGATGACACCGTCTCGCGTCTGGCCAAGTACGACGCCATCCTGGTGCCCGGCGGCTTTGGCGTACGCGGTGTGGAGGGCAAGATCAACACCGCCCGCTTCGCCCGTGAAAACAAAGTGCCCTACCTGGGCATTTGCCTGGGTATGCAGGTGGCCACCATTGAATACGCCCGCCATGTGGCAGGTCTTGCAGGTGCCAACAGCACCGAGTTCGACCCCGCCACACCCAACCCGGTCATCGCCCTCATCAATGAGTGGAAAGACGCCGATGGCAGCATCCAGACGCGGGACTCCAACTCGGACCTGGGCGGCACCATGCGCCTGGGCGCACAAAGCTCCGACGTAACCAAGGGCTCGCTGGCACACCGAATTTACGGCGACGTGGTGACCGAGCGCCACCGCCACCGCTATGAAGCCAACGTCAACTACCTGGACACCTTGCGCAAAGCAGGTCTGGTGATTTCAGCCCTGACCCAGCGCGAACAGTTGACCGAGATTGTGGAACTGCCACAGTCCGTTCATCCCTGGTTTGTCGGTGTGCAATTTCACCCCGAATTCAAGTCCACGCCCTGGGATGGGCATCCGCTGTTCAACGCCTTCATCAAGGCTGCGGTGGATCACCAAACGGCGGGCAAATCTTTAAAGGCCGTGGCATGAAACTGTGTGGGTTTGACATTGGCCTGAACCAACCCTTCTTCCTGATCGCGGGCCCCTGCGTGATTGAGTCCGAGCAACTGCAAATGGACACGGCAGGCACGCTCAAGGAAATCACCAGCGCGCTGGGCATCCCCTTCATTTTCAAAAGCAGCTTTGACAAGGCCAACCGCTCCAGCGGCAGCACCTTCCGCGGCCCCGGCATCGACAAGGGGCTGGAGATTCTGGCCAAGGTCAAACGAGAGCTGAATGTGCCGGTGTTGACTGACATCCACGATGAGTCACAAATTGCCCAGGTCTGCTCGGTGGTGGATGTGTTGCAAACTCCCGCCTTCCTGTGTCGCCAGACCGATTTCATCCAGGCCGTGGCGCAAAGTGGCAAGCCAGTGAACATCAAGAAAGGCCAGTTCCTAGCCCCCGGCGACATGAAGAACGTCATCGACAAGGCCCGCGCCGCTGCCCGCGCCAAAGGCCTGAATGAAGACAACTTCATGGCCTGCGAGCGTGGCGTCAGCTTTGGCTACAACAATCTGGTGAGCGACATGCGCTCGCTGGCCATCATGCGCGACACGCAAGCCCCTGTGGTGTTCGATGCCACGCACTCGGTGCAACTGCCCGGCGGCCAGGGCACGAGTAGCGGCGGACAGCGCGAGTTCGTCCCCGTGCTGGCACGCGCTGCGGTGGCCGTAGGCGTAGCAGGTCTGTTCATGGAAACCCACCCCAACCCGGCTGTGGCCATGAGCGACGGCCCCAACGCCGTACCGCTCAAGCACATGCGAGCGCTGCTCGAAACGCTGGTGGAGTTGGACCGCGTGACCAAGCGCCAAGGCTTTTTGGAAAACCAATTCGATTGAAGCTTCGTTCGCTTCATCAGACATCAATCAAATTCTTTTAAAAAATCGGAAGTAAAAATGAGTGCAATTGTTGACATCGTAGGCCGAGAGATTCTGGATTCACGCGGCAACCCCACAGTGGAGTGTGACGTGCTGCTAGAGAGCGGCACCATGGGCCGCGCCGCCGTGCCCTCCGGTGCGTCCACCGGCTCACGCGAGGCCATTGAATTGCGCGACGGCGACAAGAGCCGCTACCTGGGCAAAGGCGTGCTCAAAGCCGTCGAGTACATCAACACCGAAATCTCCGAGGCCGTGCTGGGCCTGGATGCCTCTGAGCAGGCATTTCTGGACAAGACACTGATCGATCTGGACGGCACCGAGAACAAATCACGCCTGGGTGCCAACGCCATGTTGGCCGTCTCCATGGCCGTGGCCCGCGCCGCCGCTGAAGAAGCTGGCCTGCCCCTGTACCGCTATTTCGGCGGCATGCGCAGCCTCATGATGCCTGTGCCCATGATGAACGTCATCAACGGTGGCGCGCACGCCAACAACAACCTCGATTTGCAAGAACTGATGATCATCCCCGTGGGGGCACCCAGCTTTCGCGAAGCCGTGCGTTGGGGCGCTGAAGTGTTCCACGCGCTCAAGAAAATTCTGCACGACAAGGGCATGAGCACGGCGGTCGGCGACGAAGGCGGCTTCGCCCCCAGCGTGGCCAGCCATGAGGCGGCGATTTTGCTGATTCTGGAAGCCATCTCCAACGCGGGCTACACCGCTGGTGAGCAAATCGCCCTGGGCCTGGACTGCGCCGCCAGCGAGTTTTACAAAGACGGTAAATACGTGCTCGCCGGTGAGGGCCTGAGCTTGACGGCAATCGAATGGACCGACATCTTGGCCACTTGGTGCGACAAATACCCCATCATCAGCATCGAAGACGGCATGCACGAAGGCGACTGGGACGGCTGGAAACACTTGACCGAACGCTTGGGCGACAAAGTGCAGTTGGTGGGTGACGACCTGTTCGTCACCAACACCAAAATCTTGAAGGAAGGCATCGACAAGCGCATCGCCAACTCCATCCTGATCAAGATCAACCAGATCGGCACATTGACCGAGACCTTTGCAGCCATCGAGATGGCCAAATGCGCAGGCTACACCGCAGTCATCAGCCACCGCTCGGGTGAAACAGAAGACTCCACCATTGCCGACATCGCGGTGGGCACCAATGCAGGCCAGATCAAGACCGGCTCCATGAGCCGCTCTGACCGCATGGCCAAGTACAACCAGCTGCTGCGTATCGAAGAAGACCTGGGTGAAGTCGCTATTTATCCGGGGCGATCGGCGTTCTACAACCTGCGTTAACGACGCCTATCGCCCATGGGTCACCGCATTGTCCCGGCCGCACTGATTGCTTTGCTCGTGATCTTTCACGCGCAACTGTGGTTTGGCCGGGGCAGCGTGCCCAGTGTGGCAAAAATGACCGATGAACTCGCGGCTCAAAAACAGAAAAATGCCCAGGCCCAATTGGCCAACGACCGCTTGGCCGCCGAGGTGCGCGACCTCAAAGAGGGTCTGGACATGGTGGAAGAGAAAGCCCGAGGCGAGCTGGGCATGGTCAAGCCCAACGAGATTTACGTGCAGATCACGAAAAAATAATCGACTAATCGGGGTTGGATTCTAATTATCTTCAGCTACTGAACCGCTTCACTTGATGGCGGTTTCTCCCCCGGTGCTTGGAAAATTTGCACCGCATCAATCGCATCAAAGCGGTATTGCGCACCGCAAAATTCGCAGTCCACCGAAATTGCCCCCATCTCGGCAATGATGTCTCTGGCTTCGGGTTCGCCTAATTTTTGAATC
>JANXSU010000171.1 GCA_025356545.1 Comamonadaceae bacterium | reverse complement strand
GGATCGGCACCGACCTTCGATGTTGCGGCGCTGGCGCAAGCCCCTATGGGTGGCACCGGCTAACCCACCCAACCCGATGGGCCTGAAGACCGATTACCTGTGGCGCGAACTGCTGACCCCGGCTGGGCTGACCGACATTCTGGAGAACTACGCGCAGATCGTGGAAGTCAAGAACCCCAAGACCGGCAAAGCCAAACGAAATCAAGTGTTCCCGCGCTACCACCAGTTGGGCGTGGTGCGCCTGGCCTTGGCGGATGTGCGCCAGCAGGGTGTGGGCAAGCGGTATCTGATTCAGCACTCGGCAGGCAGCGGCAAGTCAAACTCCATTGCCTGGCTGGCGCACCAGCTGATCGGGGTGAAGTTTGAGGGCAAGGAAGCGTTTGACTCAGTCATCGTGGTGACGGACCGGCGCATTCTGGACGACCAGATTCAAAAGACTATCAAACAGTTCATGCAGGTGGGTGCCACCGTGGGCGCGGTCACGGGCGATGCCACGTCCAAAACCGAACAACTGCGGCAGTTCATTGCTGATGGCAAGAAGATCATCATCACTACCATTCAGACGTTTCCGTACGCGCTGAAAGTGATCGGAGATGAGCACCGAGGCCGCAAGTTCGCCATCATCATCGACGAGGCGCACTCCAGCCAAAGCGGCAAGACGGCGGCGTCCATGAGTGCCACGCTGGGCGCAACGGCAGAGGGCGCAGAGGGCGATGGTGGCGAAGTGGACGCCGAAGACGTGGTGAACAATGCCATTGAACAGCGCATGGCCGCCCGCAAGATGATGACCAATGCCAGCTACTTTGCCTTCACCGCCACGCCCAAGAACAAGACGCTGGAAATGTTTGGCGATGCCCTGCCACCAGATGCTGAAGGCAAGGTCAAACACAAGCCGTTTCACAGTTACACCATGAAGCAGGCGGTGGAAGAGCGCTTCATTCTGGATGTGCTTAAGAACTACACGCCTGTATTGAGCTACTTTGGGTTGGTCAAGAAGGTGGAAGACGATCCGCTGTTTGACAAGAAAAAGGCGAAAAAGAAGCTGCGCCGCTATGTGGAGAGCCATGACCACGCCATTCGGCTGAAGGCCGAAATCATGGTGGACCATTTTCATGAAAGCGTGCTGGCCGCAGGCAAGATTGGCGGGCAGGCGCGCGCCATGGTGGTGTGTAGTGGCATTGAGCGGGCGATTCAATACTTCAAAGCGTTCCAGGCGTATCTGGTGGAGCGCAAGAGCCCGTACCGGGCCATCGTGGCGTTTTCGGGCGAACCGGAGTACCAAGAGGTCAAAGTCAGCGAATCGTCCCTCAACGGATTTGCCAGCCGCGATATTGCTGACAAGATTCAAGACGACCCGTACCGGTTTTTGATTTGTGCGGACAAGTTTCAGACTGGCTACGACGAGCCGCTGCTGCACACCATGTACGTGGACAAAGCGTTGTCTGGCATCAAGGCGGTGCAAACGCTGTCTCGCCTGAACCGTGCGCACCCGAAAAAGCGCGACTGCTTTGTGCTGGATTTTCAGAATGACACGGAGGGCATCAAGCTGTCGTTTCAAGACTACTACCGCACCACGCTGCTGAGCGAAGAGACCGACCCGAACAAGCTCAACGACCAAAAAAGATACTTGGACGCTGCACAGGTTTACACACCCGAGCAGGTGGAGCAGTTTGTGGCGTTATTTTTGGCAGGCGCAGACCGTGACAAGCTGGACCCGATTCTGGACGCCTGCGTGGCGGTCTACACGGACAGCCTTGACGAGGACCAGCAGGTGGACTTCAAAGGCAAGGCCAAAGCGTTTTGCCGTACCTATGACTTCTTGGCTTCCATCACGCCGGGCAGCAACGCGGGTTGGGAAAAGTTGTCCATCCTGCTGAACCTGCTGGTGGTCAAACTACCCGCACCCAAGGAAGAAGACCTGGCCAAAGGCATCATTGATGCCATCGACATGGACAGCTACCGGGTGGATAAGCAGGCCGCCATGAAGATTGCACTGGCCGACACAGACGCTGCCATTGAACCCGGCTTGGGCGATGGTGGAGGCTTTAAGTCCCAACCAGAGCTGGACAAGCTGAGCAGCATATTGAAAGCCTTCAACGACAGTTTCGGCACGCTGTTTACCGACTCCGACCGGGTCGTGAAGAAGATCCGAGAAGAAGTTGCGCCCCGTGTACAAGCCAACGCTGCCTACCAAAACGCAAAGCAGAACACGCCCCACACCGCCCGCATGGCACACGACCAGGCGCTGGGCATGGCGATGCAGATTTTGCTGAAAGACGACACCCAGATTTACAAGCAGTTTGTTGAGAACGATTCGTTCAAACGGTTTGTGGGAGATATGGTCTATGCGTTGACGAGCCAGCCGCAGCAGCCTGGTGCGCACTAGCAACTGGTAACGGATACCCGTATGGCTGCGCAATTTGGCACTACGGGCTAACTGAGGAAAATAGGTTTATTGACGTTATTTGCTTCGATGACGATGCCTTCGCGTTGGCTGGTCTTATGTGTGACATTTTTCCAGCCTCCACCAGCGCGGTCATGCCGGGCGGCGTGTTTTATGATTGAGCTACAGTTGTGCGCTGTGGGCCAGTCCACCCAGCATCACCACTTTAGGTTTGCCTGCGCTGTGGCGCAGATATGGCCTCGGCTCGCTGGCGCATCGTGCTGGATCAGCCTTCGCCTGCGGCGCGGTCTAGCACCGAGTATGCGTGGCAGTTGTGGCACTTGCCCGCTACGGCCACCCGCTTCGCTTTTACATAATGCCGCATTGCCCTCAGTGCCCGCCAGTCGCTACGCTAAAGCTCCGCTTGGTGCCGGTCACCGCTTCGCGCCCTGTCGGGTGAAGGCAACAGGCGTTATGCAAAGTGGCCTTCGCTGGAGTCGGTCGCACAGCCGTCGGCGCTTCCCGGTCGTTGGCACGCCCTACGCGCCACCGTCTGCGCGCCCTTGTGGTTGTCGTGGCACCTGGGCATTGGTCAGGCGCTGCGCGCTATGTGGCTGGTCAGTGGCCTGCGGCCAGTCATGCCGTGTGTGCCCCCGCCCACCCTTGTGCTTCGCCGCTGCGCGGCATCAGCCCTGCGCGCTGGTCTGCCCGCCCGCCCCCCGTGGGGGCTCCCTCAGCCCGCGCGCCTGCTTGGTTGGTCTTTGCTACAGGTTTTGTAGCTGGT
>JANXSU010000044.1 GCA_025356545.1 Comamonadaceae bacterium | reverse complement strand
CTCAGGCTGGCGTAACGGTTCGCAAGATCAAAGAGGCTGTTTTGCATTGGCGCGGCGCTGTTTTTGGTTCAGCTTCTATAACGTTTTAGGGTGGCAAATTGAGGACAAAGATTCAGAGGGATTTATAGAAGTGCCCTTAAGCAACTCGTTCGGGGCGGTACTGGTTTTGACGCGGGGCACATCAAAAACGCGTTCATGTAAGCGAATTAGCTCATCAAAAAAAAGAGCTGTTCGTTCCTGCGGGTACTGAATCAGCTGCAAGCCCTGACGCAACTTGCCTAGCAAGACGGGCACCATTAGCACTAGCTGGGCCCGGTTGCGACCCGCCAAACGGCGCTGAACGCTCCAAATCAAATCATCTACCAGAGCCAGATAACAATCCGCATCAGATCTGCCTTCGGTCCCTTTGAGTTGCGACTCGGCCACCACCTGAGCCCATGGCCCGCAGAGAAAGTCGCTCACCCGATCCGTCACGCGCGTACCATCGACACGCTGCTGAAAATCAGTTGCGAAACGTTGCGCCAGCAAATTGCGCTGCTCAGCATGCAGCAAGGCTTTGGCGGCCTCTTCCTGACGCGCGCACTGGGTCAGGTCGGCCAGCGTCCATTGTTCCTCCAGTGTTTTCAGCACTAGCAGAAACGATGCAGCTTGCACACCCTCATTGCTCAAAGAACGGATCGCCTGGGCCACAGAGCTAATGAACGGCTGAAAACCGGGGTCACTTTCGCTGGAATAAGCCAAGCTGCGATGGGTAAGCTTATCAAGCAATTGGCGGGCCGGATGCTGACGTTCGCTAAAGAAACGTGGATCCAACTGCGAAAGCTGGATAAACAAGGGCTCAAGTGCTTTGAGCTGTTCGCGCACCTGCAACAACAGGCGATGGTCATGGATGTGGTTGTCCAGCATCAGACGCACAACTTCTTCGCCCAGTTGTTTGCCGAGTTTTTTGCCAGGGTTCGCTTCACCCGACGTGAACGATCCAGAGCTTATGGATTGAAGTCTGCTCTGCTCAGCACGTTCATTCAAGCGTTTCATCATTGGCTCTACCATGCGCAAATCTTCCAACGCCACCATAGAGAATGGGATAGTGTTTTGGAAATCTTGTTCGCCTGTTTGCGCCACGACGTCTGACTCGCCGGACAAGAGCCGGCGCAGCTTGTCCAACGTGAGCAGGGTGCGACTCACCGATGACTCTGCCCACTTGGCGCGTTTTGCCGCCAGCCCGCCAGCGGGTGACGCATAGGTCGAGGCGGGCTCTATGCCCTGGGTACGCAACCAGACAGTCAACTCCATATAGATCTGGCGCAAACCCACGCTCAAAAAACCAGCAGCCGGAGTGACCATAGCTGTACGGTCTGCTTTGCTCGCCACGTAATGCACCAGGGTTTCGCGCAGAGAACGTGCAAACATCTCGGGACGCAGAGGATTGAGTACAGAACGAACACTGGCCCAACCCAGCAAGCTGCTGATCAGAGCATCCAGGGGAGACAAGGCGTCGTCCACCGCAATCTGAATTTCTTGCTGCGCCATGGCGCACTCGATGTTGGCGTCGATCTGCGCTTCGTCAAGAAGCTGAAAATCGTCAAAGTGCACTCTATCCTGCAGGGTCAATTCCTGTGCGCCCGAGTGGTAAACGGCCACACGCAATGTCTCGCTGAACATGGCGCTGAAGGCGTTGGCCTGAAGGCGCAGTTGCTCCACAGCTGCCTGACTAATCGAGCGCTGGTTCATTTGCGCGACCTTAGACTGCGTTTGGCTGACCGTGGTCTCTAAACCCTCAATCACGTCATACATCAAAGACTTAGAGTGCACCAATACTGCTTCAATGCAGTCATGCAGAGTCGGCCGTGAATGGATCGGATCGTCTGAGAGACCTATTCGCTGAATGAGGAACTTCTTCATCAAACCATGCTTTCAAGGCCGGACCCCCCGACCTAAAACCCATTCTGATGTGTATCGCGCCAAATAAGTCGCTTGCGCAACACCTTGTTACGGCATAGCACAAGAGTTACTGGATGGTGGTCGCAGTGACTTCAATAAGGGACTCGGTTAGAATCTAAGACGTCGGAAGCGTGGCAGAGTGGTCGATTGCACCGGTCTTGAAAACCGGCAACGGGAAACCGTTCGTGAGTTCGAATCTCACCGCTTCCGCCAATTTAAAGCACTAAGCGCTTAAATTTACTGACCATTTTTAAGCATCTCATCACATGCATAGTGACGAATTGATGATCGAGCAAAGCTGATCAAACGCAAAAGTCTTGGTCAACTTGACCTGCACACACCATAGTCTGCAAAATCAGCAATGTCAGTCTTCGAGGTTTGGCCGTAGAGTGGGATCCGAATGCTGCTACACCTTCTTTTGCTGAAGGCACCGAAATCGAAAATGTAACTCTACATTCCAGAAAAACTCAAATTCACCTTGGAAAATTACGGGTCGCACACATTACCCACGTGGGAGGCAGATACTCGATTGGTTTAATGTTTGACCGAGACGTGCCCAAAGAGTTTGACTCACTGGTACTGGATTTACAGCGCCGAAATTACTTGTTTTAAGAAGGCTACCTCTTGCGAGATCTAAGCTCACCCTCATCTCCAAAATTAACAAAGGCAATGTATGGCTAAAGGAATGATATTGGCAGCGGGACAAGGCACCCGCGTACGACCACTTACCCGCGACCTGCCCAAACCGATGGTTCCCATTTTGGGCAAGCCCGTGATGGAGTACCTGATAGAACATCTAGCACGGCACGGCATTCATGAAATCATGATCAATGTGGCTTACCACCACCAGCGTATCGAGGAATACTTCGGTGATGGCAGTAAGTGGGGTGTAGAGATTGGTTACTCCTACGAGGGTATCCGCGACCATGGCGATATCTTGCCCAAACCGATGGGGTCAGCGGGTGGCATGCGTCGAATCCAGGACTTCAGTGGTTTTTTTGACGACACCACACTGGTGTTGTGTGGAGATGCCCTGATCGATTTGGACATTACAGCGGCCATTGCTGAACACAAAGCCCAAAAAGCAATCGCCAGTGTGGTGGCGATGGAAGTGCCCATGAATGAAGTATCTTCGTACGGCATAGTTGTTGCAGATGCATCACAGAGAATTCTTTCCTTTCAGGAGAAACCGCAGCCGCAGGATGCAAAATCGCGTCTGGCCAGCACAGGTATCTACATTTTCGAGCCTGAGGTACTGAATCTGGTTCCTCCTAGAACCGTTTACGACATTGGCTCCGACCTGTTTCCCAAACTGGTGGCGGACAATCTGCCCTTCTTCGTTCAGAACCGTCCTTTCCACTGGATCGACATCGGTAAGGTCAGTGACTATTGGTCAGTATTGCAACGCGTCATCAAAGGTGAGATTGCTGATATGCGAATGCCTGGCAAAGAAGTAAAGCCCAAAATTTGGGTTGGTCTCAACACCTCCATACCTTGGGATCAAGTCAAAATTGAAGGCCCGGTATATTTTGGCTCTAGCGTCCGAGTAGAGCCTGGGGCGACCATCATCGGTCCGGCCTGGATCGGTCATGGGAGCGTGATCCGTTCTGGCGCAAAAGTCACCCACAGCGTAATTTTTGAGTACACGCGCATCCCTGCGGACATGCATTTCAACGAAATGATCGTGTCACGCCAATACTGCGTAGACCGTCACGGTGAAACGTTGTATAGCGGCGATGACACAACCCATCTACGTTGGGGCGATTCGCGCGCCTGAGTCTTGAAATATCCTGCATCAAAATACATCAGTAGGGCCATACTTACTGCGTAGCTTTACGCATAATTTAAATAAGGTTCATCATGGGTGTTTCACTGGACGGCAAACTCGTCGTCGCCATTTCCTCGCGGGCACTGTTCGATTTCGAACAAGAGAACAAAGTATTTGAGCAAGGCCAAGGACCGCACAAAGACCAAGCCTATATGCGCATGCAATTGGACAAGCTGGAGCAGCCCGCCCTGCCCGGTGTGGCGTTTTCCATGGTCAAGAAGCTGCTGGCCTTTAACGACGCGCAGGCGCAGCGGGTGGAAGTGGTGATCTTGTCGCGCAATGACCCGGTCTCGGGCATGCGGGTGTTTCGCTCAGCCCAGCACTATGGACTGCCCATCGAGCGCGGCAGCTTCACTCGCGGCCAGCCGCCGTGGCGTTACCTCAAACCGCTGCACGCCAATCTGTTTTTATCCACCCACTTGAGCGATGTGCGCGCCGCGCTGGACGCCGGGGTGCCCGCCGCGCAGGTCTACCCGCACTCCGCGCATGCCAGCGAGGCGCACCCCAACGAAGTGCGCATTGCCTTTGACGGCGACGCCGTGCTGTTCAGCGACGAGGCCGAGCAGGTGTACCAGGCCCAGGGGCTGGCGGCGTTTCAGCAGCACGAAAAAAGCAAAGCCGCCCTACCCTTGTCGGCAGGCCCATTCAAGCCGCTGCTAGCCGCGTTGCACCGCCTGCAACAAGAGGGCACGCCCGCCATGCGCGTACGCACGGCCCTGGTCACGGCCCGCAGCGCGCCCGCGCATGAACGGGCCATTCGCACCCTGATGGACTGGCACATCGAGGTAGACGAAGCGATGTTTCTCGGCGGCCTGCCCAAGGGCGAATTTCTGCGCGAGTTCGAGCCCGATTTTTTCTTTGACGACCAAACCGGCCACATTGAGGCCGCGTCCAAACACGTGCCCTCAGGGCACGTGGCCAGCGGGGTGAGTAACCCGAAATCGGGCGAGACGGATTGATGGCCCCGTGCCCCTTCGAGATCGCCTGACTTCAGTTCACACTAGTCACAAACCGCTCATAGCCCCGCGCCCGCAACTCACACGCAGGGCAAGTGCCGCAGCCATAGCCCCAAGCGTGGCGGTGCTGGCGGTCGCCCAGGTAGCAGGTGTGGGTGTGTTCGATGATGAGGTCGATCAAGGCCTTGCCGCCAAGCGATTCGGCCATGCGCCAGGTGTCGGCTTTGTCGATCCACATCAAAGGGGTTTCGATCAGAAAGCGGTGGTCCATGCCCAGCGAGAGAGCGAGCTGCATGGCCTTCATGGTGTCGTCACGGCAATCGGGGTAGCCTGAAAAATCGGTCTCACACACGCCAGTGACCATCACCTCCAAGCCACGCCGGTAGGCCACGGCGGCGGCCAAGGTCAGGAACAAGAGGTTGCGCCCCGGCACAAAGGTGTTGGGCAGACCGCTGGTCTCCATCTTGAAGGCGGTCTCGCGTGTGAGCGAGGTGTCACTCACATCGCCTAGCACGGCCAAGTCAAGCAAATGGTCTTCGCCCAGTTTGCTGGCCCAATGGGGGAATTGACGGCGGATTTCGTCTAGCACCACCAATCGCGCTTCCAGCTCGACCCGATGGCGCTGACGGTAATCAAAGGCAATGGTTTCGACCCGCTCATAGGTCTTGAGCGCGTGGGCCAGGCAGGTGGTGGAGTCCTGACCGCCGGAAAATAAAACGAGGGCTGTCTTGTGCATGGCCCCGATGTTAAATCAGGCGACTCAATCAAGTTTAGGCCAAGCGTTCTTTCAAACGCAGCTGATTGGGCAGCGGCACGGAGCGTCTGAGCACGTCTTCGACCAACCACAAAGCAGAGCGCTTGGCGCGCTCGGCCACCATGGGCAGAGGCAGGTTGACGTAGTCGTCGTTGAAGACTTCAAAGCTGTAGTCACCCCGGTAGCCCAAGCGGTCTAGCTTGAGCACCAGACTCACCAGGTCATCGGTATGAACACCTTCGCCGGGGAACACGCGGAAGGTGCGCGCAGTGCTCATGCGCTCTTCAAAGGTGCGGGTCTCTTGCCACATGAAGTCGGCCAGTTGCACCAGGAAAATCTTGCTGGGGTCGAGGTAGTCAATTTCGTCCAGTGGGGTCTTGGCCGCCAGGATGTGGTACGAGTCAATACCCAGCCCCAGATTGGGGCAGTCGGCCCGGCACACCACGTCCCACGCAGTGGTGAACTCGTTGATGGTGCGGCCCCAGGAGAGGCCTTCATAAGCGATTTTGATGCCCAGCGGCACGGCCAGCATGGCGAGCTTGCGCAGGTCGCGTGCAATCGCATCCAGGTCTTGCGTGGCGTGGGTGGAGGTGGACGAGCAGGCCAGCAAAACTTTGCAATCCAGCGCCGCGCACATCTCCAGCATGGATTTGGCGATGTCAATCTTGTACTGGTGCAGGTGGCCCGACAGGCCCTCGAAGTCGCGCAGCACCTGAAAACCGGTGCCACGCAAGCCGCTGTCGCGCACAGCCTTTACGGCGGCTTTAACACCCCCGGGGTGGCCCACTAGGTCATTGGCCTTAAGCATCACCTGCGAGAAGCCCGCCTCGGCCATGGCCTCCAGCTTGGCCTCAATCGGGCCGGCCAGAGTGATGGTGTCCATGCCGAAACCCGCAATGGCACTGTTGAAGCCGGCACTCATGATGGCTCGCTTTGTACCAGTTCAAACACCACCGAACCCAAGTAGGTCTTGGTGATAGCCCCGCGCGACTCGGTGTGTGCGGCTTGTGTCTCCACAAACTCAACGCCCAGTTTGCGCAGACTCTCCACCGCCGCCAGCACATCGGGCACACCCAGGCCAATGCGCTGCAAACGTTCGTCTGCATCCAGCACATTGACTTCGGGCTCCACCAGTTGCAGCATGAAGCTGTGGCCTGGCGTCACGCTGGGCGTGCGCAGCAGTGTGCCCTTGGGCATGATGCCAAAGCGCTGCTCGTCCGGGATCAACGCAATGCCAAACAGCTCGCGGTAAAACTCGATCCAATCGTTGCTACGCTCGGGGCCGATGTACTGCACCACACCAAAAAAATGAATGCCTGCCGTGGCCGCTGGCTTCTGATCCACCGTGGGGATCGGGATGAAGTCCACGTCGTAGATCGAAAACTCGCGGTAGCGGTCCACAAAGTAGATGCGGCTGCCACCTGCGCCATGTACGGCGGGGATGTTGAGCTCCATCACTTCAGCATGGGTGGGCACGGCCCAGGCCCCGCGCTCCAACACGTAGTTAAAAGCTGCACGGGCATCCCGCACACGCAAGGCAATGGCCGAGATGGTGGGCACATCGTGGGTGTGGGCTGCGCCCTTGGCATCGTGGGCGTTGACCACAATGTTGAGCGCGCCCTGGCGGTACAGCAGCACTTCGCGCGAGCGGTGCCGCGCCACCGGACGAAAACCCATCATCTCAAGCACCTGACCCAGCGCCTGGGGCTTGGCCGTGGCGTACTCGATGAACTCGATACCGTCCAGCCCCAGCGGGTTGGCGGCATCGCTGAATGAAGCCTGCAAGGGCTCGCGGTTCTCAACCGGGTGGGTCAGCAAATCACTCATGACATCTCCTAAACGGCAACGGGTGTGGCAACAGGCGCAGCCCCACCCAAAAACAGGCGCTCAATGTGCGGATCGGCCAGCAACTCACTGGCCGGTTTTTGCAGCACCAGGCGACCGGACTCCAGCGCAATCGCTTCGTCCGAAATCTTGAGCGCGCTCTTGACATTTTGCTCCACCATCAGCACCGTCGTACCCTGGTCGGCCAGCTTGCGCAAAAGCTTGAACACGTCTTGCACCACCAAAGGTGACAGGCCGATGCTGGGCTCGTCAATCAACAACACCTTGGGACGCAAAAGCAATGCGCGCCCCACCTCCAGCTGCTTTTGTTCACCGCCGGAGAGGCTGGACGCCAGGCTGTTCATGCGCTCTTTGACGCGGGGGAAAAATTCCAGCACCTCGGGAATTCGCTCATGCGTGGTCTTGGTGCCCAGGGTGATGCCGCCCAGCTCCAGGTTTTGCAACACCGTCAGCTTGCCAAACAAGTTGCGCCCCTGCGGTACAAAAGCAATGCCCTTAGCCAGCAGTTCTTTTTGACTGGCACCACTCACGTCTTGGTCGTTCAGCAGCACCCGACCCTGGCGTGGCTTGAGCAGGCCGAACAAGGTCTTAAGCACCGTGGATT
Organism: Comamonadaceae bacterium; assembly: GCA_025356545.1. GTDB lineage: Bacteria > Pseudomonadota > Gammaproteobacteria > Burkholderiales > Burkholderiaceae_C > CANCDA01. Next base: position 5,789 of record JANXSU010000044.1, on the reverse strand, counting down.
TGCCCGCGCCATTAGGGCCGAGCAAGAGCGTGATAGAGCCGGTCTTGGCCTTGAAGCTCAGATTATTCAGGATCATGAAATCCTTGTACCCAGCTACGACGTCGTCAAATTCAATGCAAGTGCTCATATCAACTCCCCAGGTAGGCGTCCAGCACCTGCTTGTTCGCGCGAATCTCGTCTGGTGTGCCGATGGCCATCACCTGGCCTTCGACCATCACCATGATGCGATGGCACAAATCCATCACAAAGTCCATGTTGTGCTCGATCACGACAAAGGAGCTGCGTTTACCGAACTTGGGGTTTCGGTTCAGGTCTTTCAGCAGCGTTCCAATGCCCCCCACCAGCGACGGGTTGACGCCCGCGCAAGGCTCGTCGAGCAGCACCAAATCAGGCTCGCTCATGAAGGCCATGGCGATATCCACCAACTTTTGCTGACCATAAGACAGCTCGCCCGCCTTTTTGTCGGCCACATGGCGAATGCGGAACTGGTCGATCAAGGCGTCGGCCTTGTCGGCCAGACCCGAGTCGGTGGGCGCGAACATGCGGCTGAACATCGTGCCTTGGTGCTCTTGCGCGGCCACGATCAGGTTGTCACGCACGCTCATCTTGCCAAACACCTGCAGGGTCTGGAAGGTCCGGCCGACACCGCGCCGGTTCAATGCCAACGGGCCGAGCTGCGTCACGTCCTCACCATTGAGTTCGATCTTGCCTGCATCCGGCGTGATCTGGCCCAGCATGGAGTTGAACAGCGTGGTCTTGCCAGAACCGTTGGGGCCGATCACGCCAAAGATCTCACCCGGGAAGACTTCAAAACTAACGCCGCCCACGGCTTGAATCGCACCGTAGGCCTTTTTGAGCCCCGTGACTTTGAGAATCGGGTCAAAAGAAGGTGTGCTCATGCTTGGGCTCCTTTTTGCGTAGCGGCCTGTGCAGCCGCAGCACGATCAGCCGAAGCCTGTTTGGCCAGTTTTTTTGCGCGTATGCGATCCGGAATACTCAGCAGCCCATCGGGCAACCAGATCATCAGCAAGACAACAGCCGAGCCGAATACAAACAAATACCAGCCTTGCGCAAAGCGCAGCCACTCGGGCAAGATCACGCCCGCCGCAGCGCCTAACACCGGGCCAAAGAAGTAGCCCGCACCACCGACCACCACCATCAAATACATCATGATGCTTGATGCCACCGTGAAAGGCGCGGGCTCAATGAATTCCACCAGAGAAGCGAACAAGGCCCCGGCCAAACCGGCGTACACCGCACCAATGGCAAAGCTCAGCAAGGTGTAGCTACGCACGTCCACACCCAAGCTCTCGGCACGAATGGGGTTGTCACGCAGGGCGGTGAAGGCCTTGCCCCAGGGGCTGCGCAGCAAGCCGTAGAGCAGCAACGCCAACATCAGCGCCATACCCAGCACAAAGTAGTAGTACGCCAGGTTACTGCCCATACTGAAGCCGAACAGCTCGGGCCGTGCAATGTTGTTGATGCCATAGGTGCCGCCGGTGAGCCACTCTTCGTTGCGCATCACCAACCAGACGGCGGTGTTGAAACCCAGCGTGGCAAACGCGAGGTAAATGGTTTGCACCCGCAGTGCCGGGAAACCCAGAATCAAACCAATCACAAAGCAAAGCGCAGCCGCAGCCGGCAGGCCCAGCCAAAAGCTGATGCCCGCCTTCATCATGATGGCCACGGTGTAGGCACCGATGCCAAAGAAGGCCGCGTGACCCAGCGACTTTTGGCCGGCGTAGCCCAGGGTGAGGTTCAAACCCATGGTGGCAATGATGAACACCAGCCAGTAGGTCAGCAAATAGATGCCATAGTTTTTGAGGAACTGGGGGGCCACCAGCAGCAAGACCAGCGCCAGCACCGCGCCGAAGAGTTGTAGTTTTTTCATACCTTGCGCTCCTCTTTCATGCCCAGCAGGCCCTGGGGTTTGAACAGGATCACGACCATGAAGATGACCAGGGCCACAGCGTCCTTGTAGGCTGGGGAGATATAGGCCGCAGCCAGGTTCTCGGCCACACCCACAATCAGCCCGCCCAGCAACGCACCCCGGCTGTTGTTGAAGCCGCCAATGATGGCGGCAAAGAAGGCCTTGTTGCCCAGTGAATCACCCATGTCGAATTTGGCGAGGTAGGTGGGCGTGACCAGCAATGCCGCAGCCACCGCCAGCACCGCATTGATGGCAAAGGTGTAGAAGATCATGCGCGGCACGTCAATGCCCAGCACGCTGGCGCTCTCGGTGTTTTGCGCCACCGCCTGCATGGCGCGGCCGGTCACGGTTTTGGCCAGAAAAGCTTGCGTGGCCATCACCAGCATCAAAGCCAGCACAAACGTGCCGATGTCGGACAGCGACACCGTCACCCCAGCCATGTTGTAAAGCGTGTCGGGGAACAGACTGGGGAAGGGATGCGCTTCAGCGCTGTAGGCCACCCGCACGCCGTTTTTCATGGCAATGGACAGGCCAATGGTGGCCACCACGATGGGCATCATGCCGTACTTGAACAGCGGGTCCACCACGCCGCGCTTGAAGGCCCAGCCCAGGATAAAGACCGAGACCAGACAAGCCAAAAAGAAGCTGGCCATCAACGGGAAACCGGCCGTCAGAAAGGCCAGCATCATGAAGGCGGGCAGCATCACAAACTCGCCCTGGGCAAAGTTGATGGTGCCGCTGGCCTGCCACAAGAGCGTGAAGCCCAGGGCCGCCAGCGCGTAAATCGCGCCGGTGGACAAGCCACTGAAGAAAAGTTGAAAGAAATCGGTCATGGCTTACCTATCTACAGTGGCATTCAAAGCTTATTTTTGCCAATGGCAGGCAAGGTTTCCACCACCACTTGGCGGCCATTTTTCACCTCCACCATGAAGCTTTCACGGTCAAGGTCGCCCTTGTCGTCAAAGCTCACGTCCATGATGATGCCAGGGTATTTTTTGGCGCTGATGTGCAAGCCTTTCATGGCCTGGGCCACGGCCTTGCGATCCAACTTACCCGTCTTTTCAATCGCGGCCTTCAGGGTGTAAACGCCCATGAAACCTTTGATGCCGTTGTGGTCCGGAATGTACTGGTAGGCCTGATAGAACTTGCCCTTGAAGGCCAACATCAAAGGGTTGGGAGCATCGACCGTCAGGCCGACGTGCGCCACGGCACCGTTGGCGGCATCACCGGCCAACTCAATCACTTTTTGACCGGTCAGCGTGGTCTCACCAATGATGGGTTTGGTCCAGTTTTGCTTACGGAATTCACGCAGCGCACGCGCAGATTCTTCTTCGTTGGTGTAGACGAACACCGCATCCGCATTGCTTTGCTTGGCCTTGAGCACGGCAGCAGAAAAGTCCACCTGACCCGAGTCGGTGGAGATGTCGGCCACGATCTTGGTGGCCGTGCCTTCCAGGTTCTTGGCGATGGCGTCACGCCCGCCCTTGCCGAAATCGTTGTTCACATAAATCACAGCCAGGGTCTTGGCTTTGCCCGTGATGTAGCGCGCCAACTTGGGGAAGCTGCTGGACTGGCCGAAGCTGGTGCGAAACACATAGGGGTTGCCCTGAGCCGTGATGCTGCTGGCCTCGCCACCGGTGAAGTTAGGCACTTCAGCGCGGCGCGACTCGGCCATGCTGACCATGATGGAGCCCGAGAACACCGGGCCGTAGATGGCAAACACACCGTCATCCACTGCCTTTTGCGTCAAACCCTTGGCCACGCCGGGGTTGGTCTGCGTGTCGGAGGTGGTGCTCTGAATCTTCTTGCCCAAGATCCCGCCCGCCGCGTTGATCTCCTTGACCGCCAGCTCCACGCCGTTCTTGAAAGTGGTACCTGCGTAGGCACCCGCACCCGAGAGTTCCACAATGTTGGAAATCTTGATGACTTCTTGACCAAAAGAGGCTGAAGTGCCCGTAGCAATTGCACAAGCAGCTATTAATTTAAGAGCGAAGCGATTGTTCATAAAACATCCTGTAACGAAATCAAAGTCGGTCAATGGACCTATGGCCCGATGGGAACCCTGAACTGTATCGACTTCACCGCTTTTCAAGACCAGTTTTTGATCTTCATTTGTGCGATTATCGAACATTTACATACGATAATTGAACGAAACAAGGGTTTCCCCCTTGTCTCACTTGGGTCTTACTAACACGCATTGACAGGTTTAAACCATGGATTTAGTAACCACCGCTACCTTGGACAAACGCGACTGGATCGCCGGTCTAGAGAAGGGTTTGTCCATCATCGCGTCGTTCGATGACGCCAACCCGCGCCAGACGGCCAGCCAGGCCGGTCAACGCTGCGGCATCACCCGCACCGCCGCGCGGCGCTATCTGCTCACATTGGCGCATCTGGGCTTTGTGGCCAGTGACGGCAAGTTATTTTGGCTAACACCCCGCGTGCTGCGGTTGGGCCAGAGCTACTTGGAATCGGCCCGCTTGCCGCGCACGGTGCAGCCCTTTTTGCAGCGCATCACGGCGGGCACCCATGAGATTGCTTACCTCAGCGTGCTGGATGGGGACGAGACGGTCTACATCGCCCGCAACGGAGCGCAAAGAAGCATCAACACCGGCTTTGTGTTGGGCTCGCGCGCGCCGGCGCAGGTCACGGCCGCTGGCCTGCTGATGCTGGCCATGCGCACGCCCGAAACAGTCGCCCAGTGGCTGGCTGCGGCAACGCTACGCGCCTATACCCCGCACACCCTCACCGACAAAGAGCGCTTGGCCGTGGAGTTCGAGCGCATCCGCGCTCAAGGCTGGGCCATTTCAGAGCAGCAATACGAACTGGGTTTTCGCGGCCTGGCTGTACCCTTGCAAGACCGCAACGGCACGCTGCTAGGCGGCTTGAACGTCTCCATGCTGATGGGGCAAGAAAGCAGCGAAGGCGCGGTCAAACGTGTGCTGCCCGTGTTGCAAGAGACAGCGCGGGCGATGCGCAATTTGCTTTGATCAATTGATGCCCTTCGCTAAGCCTGTGCAAAGGGGTTGAGTAGACGCACACCAGTGATGACTTCGCCCGTGTTCATATCCTCGCTGAACAGCACGTTGCAGCCTGCGGCATCGGCACTGGCGAGGATGAGCGCATCGTAAAACGAGACGCTTCGGGTTTGGTGCAGATCCAGCCCGGCACGAATAATGGCCGGTGTAACCTGCACGACTTCAAGCTGCTCGTACAGATCAAGTTGCGCCCGGATGTGCCCTACCGGAAGCTTGAGTTTTTTGATGGCCACATTGCAATACTCTTGCAGCACTTGAGTTGACAGCACGCCCGTGCCGGTCTCGTATAACTGCTTGAGCAGGGCCAGCGCGGCTTGCTGTTTACCGGGTGCGTCACTGGCCTCGGCATAGACGAGCACGTTGGTATCTATAAAGCTGCGGTTGGCCACAGTGTCAACGCTCGTTGGCTTCGTCGCGGTTGAATTTCCAGCCCTCGAGTTGCCCAGGGGACTGCAAGCAACGCGCCTCAAACTGAGCCCATTGTTGGCCTCGGCGCGAACTGCCCGCCAGTTGCTCCAAATAATCGCGCACCGCCTGATTCAGGCTCTTGCCCATTTTTTGAGCCGCCTCGCGGGCGCGCTGAGCGACTTGTTCGTCCACAGAGAGGGTGATGTTCATGCTGGGCTCCAGTTAACAAGACTGCACTTATTATGTGCGCACTTACTAAGAAAGTCAAATCCTAGCCTTGTCCAATGAGGTATGAGCCTGAACATAGGCCTGTATTTCCAACCAGGAATGAGCTTGAAGCCGTGATTGGAGGCGAACTGGCAAGTAGGTTGATCATCCAGAAATGGTGGTCAACATGGATGAGTCCCAGCTTC
>JANXSU010000043.1 GCA_025356545.1 Comamonadaceae bacterium | reverse complement strand
AAGCTGGGACTCATCCATGTTGACCACCATTTCTGGATGATCAACCTACTTGCCAGTTCGCCTCCAATCACGGCTTCAAGCTCATTCCTGGTTGGAAATACAGGCCTATGTTCAGGCTCATACCTCATTGGACAAGGCTGCACCTTGCATAGACCAGATGGGCAGATTACATTTCAAGCTTCTATTCTGGAACACTTCATGCGTCAAATCCTTGTCCCTCTAGTCACTGCCCTTGTACTGACGGCCTGCGCCTACACCCCAGGCGGCCCCACGGCATCAGCCCAACTCCAGCCAACGCGCGGCAACACAACCAGTGGCAACGTCACATTCACCCAGCAAAGTGACAAGGTTATGGTCTCTGGCGAAATCCGTGGGCTCAAGCCGAATGCCGAACATGGCTTTCACATTCATGACAAAGGTGACTGCTCCAGCGGCGATGGTATGAGTACCGGTGGCCATTTCAACCCCATGGGCGCAGCGCATGGTTCCCATAATCAGGCCACACACCATGTGGGAGATCTGCCCAGTTTGAAGGCCGATGCCAACGGCACCGTACGCTTCAACTTTGAATCCAGCAGCATTGCGGTAGGCACGGGTGCGTCAACCATTGTGGGGCGTGGCCTTATCGTGCATCGGGACCCGGACGACTTCACCACCCAACCCACCGGTAACGCCGGGCCACGTCTGGCTTGCGCCGTGATTAGCCTGCCGCAACAACCGCCACCAGCAAGCAACAGCGGCTATTGAGTGTGATTGAGCAGGCGCTGCGCCCGCTGCAAATCAGCCACAGTGTCGATGTCGGTCACGCAACCGATGTCACTCACTATTATTTCGATAGCTGCTTGTGCACGTACTACCTGGGCTGCACCCTGATTTCCTTCTAAACACATGAGCTGTGGACCACAGGCTTTCATGAACCGAACCGGGTGGCCGCGTTGCCCTTCATACACGGGCACCACCACAGTCTGAGTCGGATCAGCCAGCGCGACTTGGCGCAGTGTGTGAGGACGAATCAAGGGCAAGTCGGCGGGGAGAATCAGCCAACCGGGGGCGGTGGCGGTAGCCCGCACCGCAGCGGCGATGGAGTCCCCCATGCCGGGGTGGCCTGCGTCTTCCAGATGCCAAGGCAAGCCGCTGGCACGCACCGCGTCTAGCGTGTGTTGCAACACGGTTTTTTCACCGAGCAGGGTATGAAGTTTGTGCGTGCTACCGCCTGAAGCAAGAAAGCGCTCACCGCGCCCCGATGCCAGCACGATGACCACCGGCAACGCGCCTTCAAGCGCGCCCGCCGTCACCTCACGCGACGACACAACCCGGCGTTGATTTGACGGAAGGGTTCACCGCATTTTTGACCTGCACGATCTCTGCCACGATGGACACGGCGATCTCGGCCGGGGTCTTGGCCCCCAACGCCAAGCCCACTGGCCCGTGCAGTCGCGCGAGTTCATCGGCGCTCAAATCAAAGTGCTCCGCCAGGCGTTGCTTGCGCACGCCCTGGTTGCGTTGCGAGCCCAAGGCACCGACGTAAAAGGCGGAGGACTTGAGCGCCTCCATCAAGGCCATGTCGTCGAGCTTGGGGTCGTGCGTGAGGGCCACGATGGCGGTGTGAGCATCAGGCACCAGCTCGCGTACCACGTCGTCGGGCATGCCCAACACGCGCTGCACGCCCAACAAGCCAAGGCTATGCGCGTACTCCTCACGCGGGTCACACACCAGCACCTCAAAGTCGAGCAAAGATGCCATGTGCGCCACGGCTTGCGAGAGCTGGCCCGCCCCAATCAACAGCAAACGCCACTTCGGGCCGAACACGCTGGACAGGGTTGTGCCGTCAAACTGCATTTGTTCGCCACGCTCGGCCTCAGCCAGCTCAACTTGGCCTGTGCTCAGATGCAAAGTGCGGCGTACCAAGCCATGAGCCGTTGTGCGAGCGAGCAACTCCGTCACCCAAGCGGTGTCCAGCAAAGGCTCTTGCACCAGACGCAAGGAACCACCGCAGGGTAGACCAAAACGGGCGGCTTCTTCCTGGCTCACACCGTAGGCGATCATCGAAGGTAGGCGATCACTCACATCATCTGAATCAGTCTTGAAAGCTGCCTTGGTGCGGGCAATCAAATCGTCCTCTACACAGCCACCGGAGACCGAGCCACTGACCAAGCCATCGTCACGCACGGCCAGCATGGCCCCCGGTGGGCGCGGCGCGCTGCCCCAGGTTTGCACCACCGTCACCAGCGTGACTTTGTGGCCCGCTTCTCTCCACGCGAGTGCCTCGCCCAATACCCGAAGGTCTAAACTTTCCATGTTTGTTTCCAATTTCGGTGATTGATTTTCTATACTGCGAGTATGACGAAAATTTCTGACCTGCGCAAAAGCTACGAACGCGCCGAACTCAACGAAGCCGCCTCGCACGCCGACCCACTGCAACAGTTCGACCTGTGGCTCAACGAAGCCATCACCACGGAGATCCCCGAGCCCAATGCCATGACGCTGGCCACGGTGGGCAGCCACCTGCGCCCCTCCACCCGCGTGGTGCTGATCAAAGGCTATGACGAGCGCGGCATCGTCTGGTTCACCAACTACGAGAGCCGCAAGGGCCAGCAGTTGGCGGGCAACCCGTTTGCCGCGCTGCAATTTCACTGGGTGGAGCTGGAGCGCGTGGTGCGCATTGAGGGCGTGGTGGAGAAGATCAGCGACGTCGAGAGCGACGCCTACTTCAACAGCCGTCCGCTCGATTCACGCATCGGTGCCTGGGCCAGCCCGCAAAGCCAGGTGATCGCGAATCGGGGCGTTCTGGTGACTAACGCCGCCCGTTATGCCGCGCAATTTCTACTGCAACCACCTCGTCCACCGCACTGGGGCGGCTACCGCCTCAAGCCTGACGGGTGGGAGTTTTGGCAGGGGCGCAAGAGCCGTTTGCATGATCGTCTTCGCTACTCGCCGGATGGGGCGCTAGGGTGGGTGCGGGAGCGGTTGGCGCCTTAGGTTTTGTAGCTTCGTCGTTTGTTTTGTAGCTTCGCCACTCTTACTGGGTGGGCGAACGCACCGAGTGTCCGTGGCTGTTCTTAGCGGCACGCCCACATCTAGGCCAAGGCTGGTCAATGGGTGGGGCGGGCGTAGTGGCCATTCGAGCGTGCCACGCAGAACGAGCCCCACCGTTGACCAGCCGTGTCCACCCAGCCCGCATGGCAAAGCTACAAAAGCAACACCGAAACCACAAAACCAAAAGAAGCGAGAAGCTACAAGCCCCCCACCAATACCATCACCAAGGGCACAGTCACCATCGCCAACGCCGTGGAAACCACCACACTGGCCGTCACCAACTCTTGCGACACCTTGTAGCGCTGCGAGAACAGGAACACATTCGCGCCAATGGGCAGCCCCGCCACCACAACAATCACCACCAACGGCAAGCCACTTAAACCCAGCAGGGTCGCTATCAACCACACGGCTAGCGGGTAGACCAACGTTTTAATCAACGTGACCGCTACAGCACCGCGCAAATGCGAGCCCACCGCCGTGCTGGACAGCGTGGCCCCCACCAGCATCAACGCCATGGGGCCGAAGGCCTGACCTAGCCACTGCAAGGGCTTGTCCACCACCTCGGGCACGGCCCAACCGGTCTGCGCAAACAGCAGGCCTGCGATGACCGGTATGGCAACGGGGTGAATGATCGAGTTGCGCAGAGCCACCAGCACGGTGCGTAGGATAGGGCGGCGCGCCTGCGCCTCATTGCCCGCCGTTGGGTGCGACACTTCGCTAATCATTTCACGCGCCACGGCCAACTCCAGCACCAGTGTCCCCGCCGTCAACATCACCATAGAGTGCAGCGACAACAGCGTGAACACAATCACCAACCCCGGTGCGCCATAAGCCAGCCCGACCAGCGGCACACCAATCATCACCGAGTTACTAAAGGTGCTCGCCATGGCCAAGACCGCAGAGCGGCGGCTCAGGCCCTGGGTCAGCAACACCAACGCGTACATCACCAGCGCCGCCAAAAAGTAAGCCGCCACAGGCTTGAAGTCCAGTTGCTCCAGATGCACCGTGCTCATGGTGCGAAACATCAACGCCGGCGTAAGCACTAAAAAGACCAAGTTTGAAAGATCTTTTATCGAATCAGTCCTTAACCATCCAGCGTAGCCAGCTACAAAACCTATAGCAATCAGCAAAACGACGGGGATTAACGCGGACAAGACGGGGTGGTTCACAGAGGCAATCAAAATCGAACAGGAGGGAAAATAGGGCGGGCCACAAGCCCTGCACACGATGGTAGCGCCTAGCAACTCACACCGAGCACACGCCTGTGGCAAACCCTGATTTTATTTCTGCCGATTCGCACTAAGATGCCTCTTGCTTGACGTACCCTGCTTCATTACCCCTTCACCCAAAGAAACCAACATGAAACTCTCCCGCCTGCTCAAACTCCACAGCGCTGTGGCACTGGCCACCCTGCTACTGACCAACCCCGCCGCTCAAGCGCAGACTGCGCCCGCAGCCACTGCCGCCACCGGCAAGACCGAGATGTTGTGGCTCGGCCAAGCGTCTTGGCGCATCAAGACGCCAGGCGGCAAAGTCATCGTGATTGACCCTTGGCTCTCAGGTGGCCCTAAGACCCCTGCCCCTTACAAAACCGACTTATCGGCCCTGGGCAAAGTAGACCTATTGCTGGTCACTCACGCGCACGTAGACCACATTGGCGACGCGCCCGCCATTGCCAAGCTCAACAACACCAAGCTCTACGGCCCAGCCGACATGGTGACCCCGCTGGTCACGCTGGGCGTACTGCCCAATGAGTTGACGCACCGCTTCAACAAAACCGGCCACGTACTACCGCTGCCCGGCATCAAAGTCACCGCCGTCAAAGCCGAGCACTCCAACCTGTACGTGTGGAAAAACCCCGCCACCGAAAAGCTTGAATCGCACCCCGCCGGTGAAGCCATGGGCTACATCATCCAGCTAGAGAACGGCTTCAAAATCTGGCACATGGGCGACACCGGCCTGTTTGGTGACATGCAGTTCATCAGCGAGCACTACAAGCCTGACCTGGTGCTGATCCCGATTGGCGGCAACTTCACCATGGACCCGGCCGACGCGGCCTTTGCCATGCGCACCTGGGTCAAGTCCAAAAGCGTGATCGCCATGCATTACGGCTCCAACCCCTTGACCAAAGGCACCTACGCCGAGTTTGCCGAGGCCATGAAAGGCAGCAGCACGCGCGTGGTGCCGATCACCGAAGGCCAGACGGTCGAGTTTTAATCCGTTGGGGACAGAGCTGGTTCGCTGCGCGTAACTGCGGTCTGTCCCACAAAATATCATGCTTATTGAACGAATCTGGACGGGCAACGCCTACCGCAACTTCAACTACCTCGTGGCCTGCCCGGAAACGGGCGAGGCGCTGGCGATTGACCCGCTGGACCACGAAAAAACCTTGGCCACCGCCAAGGTGCGCGGTTGGCAAATCACCCAAGTGCTCAACACCCATGAGCACCATGACCATACTGGCGGCAACGCGCAAGTGATTGCCGCCACCAGCGCCAAGCTGATCGCCCACTACAAGGCGGGCGGCAAAATCGCCGGGGTGGATCGGGGCGTGCAAGCCGGTGACATCATCAAAGTGGGTAAGACGGTAGAGCTGGAATGTTTGGACACACCCGGCCACACGATGTGCCACATCTGCCTGCGCTCCCACACCGACCAGCCCGCGCTGTTCTCGGGCGACACGCTCTTCAACGCAGGCGCGGGCAACGTACATAACGGTGGCGACGTCAACGCCATGTACGCCACCTTTGCCGACCAACTCGCCCGCCTGCCCGACAACACCCTGGTGTACCCCGGCCACGACTACATCGAGAACAACCTCAAGTTCACCCTAGACCGCGAACCCGGCAACCCCGCCGCGCAAGCCCTGCTACCCAGCGTCACCGATCATGACCCGGCGACATCCATCGTCACCACCTTGGGGCAAGAGAAAGAGTTCAATGCTTTCATGCGCCTGAGCAACCCCGCCGTGATCGCCAAGCTGCGCGAGCGCTTCCCCGATCTGGCAGAGAAGCCCGACGCCAAGACCGTGTTCACCAAGTTGCGGGAGTTGCGCAATAGTTGGTGATAAGAATATCCGTTCGCCCTGAGCTTGTCGAAGGGTGGGATGGCTTCGACAAGCTCAGCCCGAACGGATGAGTCGTACCAAGAACAGCACCATGCAACGCGATGCACATCTCAAGTTGCTGATTCAGCAAAGCCTGCAAACGTTCAGCGTTCAATCCGCCGCGCACGATCAACACCACGCCGCCGCCGTTGCGGTCGCCATCATTGACGAAGGCATGGGTGCCGATCTACCGGGCTTGCCCACGCACGCCACTTGGCAAACTCAAGCCGCTTTGCTGCTAACCCGCCGCTCGCTGCACCTGCGCAAACACGCCGGTCAATGGGCGCTGCCTGGCGGGCGCATCGACCCCGGAGAAACGCCCGAGCAAGCGGCCCTGCGCGAGCTGGATGAAGAGGTCGGTTTGAAGCTGGACGCCAGCGCGGTGCTGGGCAGGCTGGATGATTTCGTCACCCGCTCGGGCTTCATCATCACCCCGGTCGTGGTGTGGGCCGGTGCGGCCCGTGAACTTCAGGCCAACCCGGCCGAAGTCGCGGGCATTCATCGCATCCCCATCACTGAATTCATGCGCGCCGACGCACCCCAGTTCGTGCAAGAAGACCACAGCCCCCTGCCCGTGCTGCGCATGCCAGTAGGCGAAAATTGGATTGCCGCCCCCACCGCCGCCGTGCTCTACCAGTTTCGTGAAGTCTGCATTGCTGGCCGCGCGACGCGCGTGGCACATTTTGAGCAGCCTGCGTTTGCGTGGAAGTGAAGCTTGGAATTGGAGTACTGGTACGCCTATCGCACAGCCCTTTGTTACCATTCACGCCTCTTAAAACAAACCTACCTTCAAGAC
>JANXSU010000078.1 GCA_025356545.1 Comamonadaceae bacterium | reverse complement strand
TTGCTCAGGCTGGCGTAACGGTTCGCAAGATCAAAGAGGCTGTTTTGCATTGGCGCGGCGCTGTTTTTGGTTCAGCTTCTATAACGTTTTAGGGTGGCAAATTGAGGACAAAGATTCAGAGGGATTTATAGAAGTGCCCTTTAGTTCTCAGGCTTGATGGCAGCGGCTTTGATGACGTTCTCCCAGCGGTCATAGTCGCGCTTGAGAAAGGCAGTGAACTCCGCAGGTGTGTCGCCCACGATCACTGCGCCAAGTTTTTCCAGTTGCAATCGCACCTCAGGTTTGGCCAGTGCTTTGACCATGGCGTCGTGCAGAGCGGTGACGATCGCGGGCGGGGTCTTAGCGGGGCCAAGCAAGCCAACCCAAGGTGCGGTTTCTTCAAAGCCGGGAAAGCCGGACTCTGACATGGTCGGCGTGTCAGGGAATTGTGAGAGTCGTTTGGCCGTGCCCACCGCCAAAATGTTGACGCGCTTGGCTGCCACGTTCTCGGCAATCCCAATCACCGGGTAGAACATGAAGTCCACCCGATTGGCCATCACGTCCAGCAGGGCCGGGGCATTGCCTTTGAAGGGAACGTGCAGCATTTTGGTTTTGGCCAGCGTGGCAAACAGTTCGCCCGCCAAGTGACCCGAGCCCCCGCTGCCCGACGACGCAAAGCTCGCCGCTTCTGGCTTGCTGCGGGCTTTTTTCAGCACATCGACCACTGACTTGAGCGGCGCGTCATAGGCGTTGACCATCACCAGCGGCAGGTTGGCGGCGTTGGAGATGGGTGTGAAATCAGTCTTGGGGTTGTAGCCCGCCTGCTCACCCAAAAGAATGGGGTTAACGTTCATGCCCAGGGACGAAAACAACAAGGTGTAGCCATCGGGCGCAGCGTTGCGTACCTCACGCGTGGCAATCATAGAGCTGGCCCCGGCCTTGTTCTCGACGACGATGGATTGGCCTAGCGTGGCCGTCATGTCTTTGGCCAGTACACGGGCAATCACGTCGGTCGGTCCACCCGCTGCAAAACCGACCAGCAGGCGGATGGGTTTGATGGGGTAAGGTTCTGCGGCCAGCGCAGTGGCTAGGTTGGCGCTGCTCAGTACCGTCAGCAAGGCGAGATTTAAAAATGATTTTTTCATGGTCGAATTCCTCGTCAAATGACTTTGTGCTCCATCACACCCACGTGCGAAATTTCCATGCGCAACTGGTCGCCGGGTTGCAGATAGACCGGTGGTTTGCGAAAAGCGCCAATGCCGGCGGGCGTGCCCGTGCCGATCACGTCGCCGGGCTCCAGCGTCATGAATTGAGACAGGTAGGTGATCAGCGTGGCCACGGGGAACAGCATGTCGGCGGTGTGGCCATGCTGCATGGGCTGGCCGTTGAGCGTGCAGGTCAACTCCAGCGATTGCGGATCGGCAATCTCATCGCGCGTCACCAGCCAGGGGCCCATGGGGGCGAAGCCGTCCATGCTTTTTGCAAAGGTGGTTTGGGGCGGTGACACGTCAAACTGGAATTCACGCGCGCTCACGTCGTTCAAGATCGTGTAGCCCGCGACCAGCGCCATAGCGTCGGACACGGCCACGTTTTTGCCGTAGCCGCCGATGACCACGGCCAACTCGGTTTCAAAATCCATCTTGCTCACTGCCGTCGGTCGCAGAACGTCGGCGTTGGCTGCGGCCACGGAGGAGGGCACTTTGAAGATGATGCGGGGTTTTTCAAACGGCGCGACGCCGGTTTCTATGGCGTGGTCGGCGTAGTTGCGTCCCACGCCCATGATTTTTCCGGGGCGGGGTACGGGGGCGTAGAGCGTGACGGCTTTGAAAAGATCGAAGCTGGTGTTGGATTGCTGCGAGGCGTACGCCACATGAGCCGCCAATTTTTCAATAGCGTCAGGGCCACACTGCAGCCAGCGCATGATGCCGCCTGTGGGGGCTGCGATGCCGTTGGCGGCGTTGTGATCTTTTGCCTCTGCGTTGATGGGCAACTGAGTCAGCCATGCGCTGATGTCCAGCACCCGCTCGCCCAACACCACACCGGTTTGAATGGGGCCATCGCCCTGGCGATAAGTAATCAGCTTCATGCCGCAGCGTTTTCAAAATAACGGTTGGCCATCACCTGGCAACGCTTGATGTAGCGGTGCTCATCAGGCCTGTAGTCGGGCACCGCGTTGTGCAGCGTGCCCATGTTGTCCCACATCAACACGTCGCCCACCTGCCAGCGGTGTTTGTACTGGTACTTGGGCTGTAGTTGGTGATCAAACAGGAAACTCAAAATGCGGTCACTCTCGTCTTGCGGGAGTTCATTGATGCGCATGGCGTAGCCCGGGTTGGCGTACAACACTTTTTTTCCGGTGATGGGGTGCGTCAGAAACACCGGGTGCGATACCGGCGGTTTGGCGGCGCGTTGCGCGGGCGTGAGCGGTGGGCGCGTGCTGCCTTTTTCCATGCGCATCTTGTCCCAGAATTTGGCAAAGTCGTGGGTGATGGTCATGCCGTCGAGTTGCTTTTTAAAGGCATCGGGCAAGTCCGCATAAGCGGCATGCATATTGCAGAACTCGGTGTTACCCAGGGGCTCGCCGTTGCGGTGCGGAATCTCCAAGCCGTAGAGCACATTAGTGAAGGCGATCATGTGGCTGTAAGACATGTCGGTGTGCCAGTCTTGCCCGGCGTCGCTCATGCCCAGGGGCTTGCCGTTGTCATCGACCTTGTTGGACAGGATCATGATCTCCGGGATGGCCGGATCCTGGTACAGGTTAGCGACATTGATTTCCAGCCGACCAAAGCGCTCTGAAAAGGCCTTGAGCTGGGCTGAGGTCAGCACCTGCTTGGGGTAGGACAGCACGCCGTGTTGGCCCAGCGCTTGCTCCAGGGTTTTGAACTGCGCGTCGCTCAAGGGCTGGGCCAGGTCAAGCCCCTCAACCCGTGCGCCCAAAGTTTGTCCGCTGGCAATGATGTTCATTCAATCACTCCTGTAAAAATGGTTGGTGCTGCCTTGCGCTGAGGTGCCCGGAAGTGTGCGTGATCTCAGGCCGCCAGCGCCCAGGTCTTGCTCATCGACTCTCGCTTCAAAAAGATCTCAGCCCAGGCGGCCACGGCGGGAAAGCGACCACGCCACGCCAACTCAGGGAAGCGCAAGTCCAGGTACCACAAGGCGCAGCCCAGCGTCAGCAGGCCGATATTGGGCGTTTGGCTCAGTGATGCGGCATTTTTCTCAAGGTTGCTTAAAGACGTTTCGATCTTGTCGAGCTGGCCCAAGCGCCAATCGTTCCATTGCAAGTTGTCAGGCCGCAGTGCGGTCTCGTAGCGGGCCAGCAGGGCGGCGTCCATCATGCCGTCGGCCAGGGCTTGCAGCGTCAAACAGGCCCAACGCGCAGCGCCTTCCGCGGGGAAGAGCTGGCCCTTGCCCACGCTGTTGAGGTACTCGCAAATCACGCGACTGTCGTACAGCGCCACGCCGTCGTCGGTGATGAGGGTGGGTACCTTGCCCAAGGGGTTGCTGACGATGATGGTCTGGTCGCGCTTGACTGGGCCCGAGCTGGCAGGCAAAAACTGTAACTGGTCGCCGATGTTCAACTCATGCGCCGTGGCCAGGCATTTGCGCACGAAAGGGGAGGTGGGGGAAAAATAAAGTTTCATAAAGTTTGCTGGGTTAAGTGGATGGTCAATCGGGCTTGATGCGTGCCTTGAGCACAACATCCTTCCACAGCTTTTGCTGTTGCGCAATAAAGGCGGTGAACTCGGCTGCGGGCTCACCGCCGATAAGGGCGTCTTCACTCGCAAAGCGCTCGGTGATGGTGGGCGAGCGCAGCGCTTTTCGGCATTCTTCTTGGATGCGTTTGATGACGTCCGGCGGCGTGGCGCCTGGGGCCATCACACCGTACCACTGCACCGATTCAAAACCTTTGTAGCCCATTTCTGCCACCGTGGGCAGATCGGGCAGAGACGGCAAACGCTGCGGTGTGCCGGTGGCAATGGCGCGTAGCTTGCCGCTGCGGATGTAGGGCAACAAAGCGGGCGTGCCCGCCGAGAAGGCCTGGGTGCGCCCAGCCAGCAAGTCGGTGAGCGCCGGGCCGGTGCCCCGGTAGGGGATGTGGGTGATGAACATGCCGGTGGCCAGCTTGAGGTATTCCATCGCCAAGTGGCCCGCGCTGGCGTTACCGGCCGAGCCGTAGTTAAGCCTGCCCGGGTTGCGCCGCACATAGGCCACAAACTCAGTGAAGTTGCGCGCGGGTACATCGGGGTGAATCACAAACAGGCTGGGCACTTTGGCCAGCATCGTCACAGGCGCGAAGTCGCGGTTCACGTCGTAACCGGTGTTGGCAAAGATGTAGGGGTTGACCGCCAGCGAGCCGACGTGGCCCAGAATAAGGGTGTGGCCGTCTGCCGCTGCGCGCGCCACCTCTTGCATGGCGGGCACGCCACCTCCGCCGGACTTGTTGTCGATGAGCACCGGTTGGCTGAGCTGTTTGGTCAGCTCGTTGGCCACGGTGCGGGCCACGATGTCAGAGGTGCCGCCAGGGACAAAGGGCACGACGAAGCGCACCGGTTTGCTGGGCCAGTTGTTTTGGGCTTGGGCCTGCCAGGTCAGGGCACTGAGCCCCGCCGTCAGTGAGGTGCCCATCCATTGCCGCCGGGTCAGCTCGCCAAAGGTTTTCATGCGACGACGTCAAACATAGTGCGCAAGGTGTTGGTGAAGTGCGGGCGGGCGATGTCGCTCCACGCCGTGTGCCGCACTGCAAGCCAATCAGGCGAGCCCAGGGTGGCGGTCGTCACCAAGTCGTAGCAGGCGAAGGACACGGGTGAGCGTGGGCCATGGTCGTGGTTGAGCAAACGCATAGCGAGGATGCAGCCCGAGACGGCGGCCAGACCCGGCATGTGCTCGGTGTCGTACCAGCGGTAAATCTCATCGGCCCAGCCGTTTTCGGGATCGGTCTCGACCACGTAGTGGAAGACGGCTGGCTCAGTGTGAGACAGGCCAGCGCGTTCGAAGACGTTTTCTAGGCGTGCGACTCGGATGTCTTTGGCCTGCGGGCAAGCCTGTGCAAAGGCGGTACGCAGCGCCAGCAATGCGTCGTCACTCAGCTCGGTGCGCTGGGGCAGGCGTGCGTAGAGGTACAGCGTTTGCGTGTCCGCTGACCAGGCCCCGCGATGCAGGGTGAGCGTGATGGCGCTTTGTGCGAAAAACTCTTGGTTAGCCTGGGCCAGTGCTGGCACAGCGTCGGCGCTAACGCTGGCTTTGATGAGGATGAAATCGGTGGGTTTTGTCATGGGGCGCGCCGCTCAATGCCCGATGTGCAAGGCCACCAAAAAGCGCGAGACCATGTTGTAGGCCGCGATAGTGGCCACCAGGTCGATCTTGCCTTGGGCGTTGAAGTGCGTTTGCACCTCGTCAAACAGCGCGTCAGGCACCTCAATGTCGTGCGTCATGGCGTCGGCCAGCCGGATGGCGATGCGCTCTGCGGCGGACAGGGGTGCGTCCGCAGCCAAGGGCACAACACGCATCGCACCAATCGCCTCTGGCGTGACGCCAGCAGCCACCGCGTGCGGCACATGGGCGTCAAACTCATAGGGGGCACGGTTCAATACCGCCACGCGCAAGATGATCAACTCACGCAGGGCCGCAGGCAGGCTGTTGCGGTTACGCACGGCCGACAGCATTTGCTCCCAACCGTGGGCGATTGGGGGGCTGTTGAGCAGGATTTGGTAGAGCGGCGAGACACGGCCACGCTCGGCCATGATTTGAGCCTCTTGTGCGGCCAGCTCTGGGCGAGTGCCGGGGGGAATGGGGGAGATTCTGAGTGCAGTGGTCATGGCAAATGGGGTGAAGAATGGGATGAGGAATTAATCGGGCTTGATGTTCTTGGACTTCACCACACGTGCCCATTTGATGCCGTCGCTTTTCAGCAAAGCGGCCAGCTCAGCGGGGCTAGACGGCGCGGGCTCGGCACCGGAGGCCATCAGCTTGGATTTAACGGCCTCACTCGCCAGCGTGCGGCGCACGGCTTGGTTGACGCGATCCACCTCTGCTGACGGTGTGCCCTTGCTGGTGAACAGCGCGTACCAGTTATCCGAGTCCACGCCGGGCACGCCCATTTCTTCAAAGGTTTTCACATCGGGCAAGAGCGGATGGCGCTTGGGTGATGCCATGGCGATGGCCTTGAGTTTGCCGCCTTTGATGTGGCCGATCAGCCCGGGGATGTCACCAAAAAAACCATTAACGTGGCCCGCCATCACGTCGTTGATGGCCGGTGCTGCGCCCTTGTAGGGAACGTGCAGTACGTTGAGTTTGGCCGCGTCGTTGAGTAACTCCAGCGCCAGATGCGGCACGCTGCCCGTGCCTGAAGACGCCATGGTCAGTGGGGCGGTTTTTTGCGCGCTGGCCTGACGGCTGGCGGCCACAAATTCGGCTCCGGTGTTGTAGGGCGCATTGGCGCCCACCACCAACACCTCCACGTTGTTGACCACCAGAGACACTGGCGTAAGGTCACGCACGGGGTCGTAACTGAGCTTGTCGTACAGGGCCGGGTTGATGGCCACCGCGCCCACGCTGGTCAGCCACAACACGCTGCCGTCAGGCGTAGCGCGTGACACCAGCTCGGCGGCGATAGCCCCATTGGCCCCGGCTTTGTTTTCGACGATGACCTGATGGCCCAGCTCTTTGCTCAATGGCTCGGCCAGTGTGCGGGCCACAAAGTCCACCGGCCCACCGGGTGGAAAGGCCACGATGAGGCGCGTGGTTTTGGGCTGGGCCAGCGCCGTGCAAGACAAGACCACACCAGCCACGGCGAGCGTGAGTGTGCGACGCGTGAAGTTAAAGTTTTTCATCAAGAATTTTTATTGGATTTCAATCACACCGCACTGACATGCCACCATCCACCACGATCTCTGTGCCGGTAACAAAACGGGCCTCGTCACTGGCAAGGTACAGCGCGGCATTGGCCGTGTCGCGCCCATCGCCCATGAAGGGCAGGGGAATGCGGGACTGGCGTTGTTTGAGCAGCGCTTCTACGTCGCCGCCCGCACGCTGCCCGGCCAGGCGCACCTCGACCATGGGTGTGTGCAACTGCCCCGGCACCACGGTGTTGACGCGCAGGCCCTGCTTGGCGTACTGCACCGCCAGCACGCGGGAGAACTGAATCACCCCGGCCTTGGTGGCCGCGTAGGCAATCTGCGCCGCACCCGTCCAGCGTGTGCCCGAGGTGGAGGCGATGTTGACTATCGCGCCGCTGCCTTGCGTCACCATGTGCGGCAGCACGTGTTTGCAGGTAAGGAAGACGCTTTTGAGGTTGTGGTCGATCTGCGCGTCCCACACTTCTTCGCTCATCTCCACCGGCCCACCCTTGGCCGAGCCACCCACGTTGTTGACGAGAATGTCGATGCGGCCTAGCTCGGCCATGCAGCGCGTCACCACGGCGGCAATTTCAGTGCTGCTGGTGACGTCGCAGCTTGCGGCTACAAACGTGCCACCGGCTTCTACCACCAAACGCGCCGTTTCTGCCATGCGCTCCATGTCCCGGTCCACGCCAAAAATCGCAGCACCTTCTTGCGCAAAGCGCACGGCGATGGCGCGACCATTGCCCCAGCCGGGACCGACCGAGCCTGCACCGGTGATCAAGGCCACTTTGCCCGCCAGCCGACCAGGTCGCAACGAGGTGATGGGGGAGGAGACGGGGGTTAGTAACTGAGCGCTCATAGGGTGTGATTTTGCGAGGAAAGTTGGTAAAAAATCTACGCGGTAAACCCGTAGAGCTGCTCTGGGTTGTGCACCATCAGTTGCGCCAGTTGCGCAGGCGTAGTGGCAATGCGGGCCAGCGCATCGAAGAGCACGCCGTCATCGGGCACATGGTTGTGGTTGGGGTGCGGCCAGTCGGTGCCCCAGACGCAGCGGTCGGGGTAGCTCTCAAGCAGCAGGCGGGCCAGGGGAACACCATGGGGGTAGGGTGGGTTGGGGTCAATGCGGTCACTGCCGCTGACCTTCACCCAGAACTGCGGGTTTTTCAGCAGTGCATGCAGCGCGGCAAAGTCGGCGTGCTCTGCACCCAGTGCCGCGTCCACGCGGCCCATGTGGTCAATCACCACCGGCACGGCGCTGCGCGAGAGCGGCTCGGCAATCAGGTGAATCATGCTGCTTTCAAAGTGCACTTGCAGGTGCAAGCCCAGGGGTTTGAGCCGCTGGGTCAGCGCCAAAATATCGGCCATGGTGTTGTTCACCATCGCCTTGTTCATGAAGTGAAAGCGCACGCCTTTAAAGCCCGCATCGGCCAAGCGGCGCAACTCCGAATCCGCCACATTCACGGGCACCAGCGCCACGCCCAGGTAGCGGCGTTCGCTGGCCTCAATGGCGTCTTCCACCACGCGGTTGTCAAAGCCGTGGATGAGCGACTGCACGATCACGCAGCGGCTCACACCCATTTGGCGGTGCATGGCAAACAACGTTTCTTTAGGGGCATCGACGGGCGTCCAGGTGCGGTCTGCCGCGTAGGGAAAGCGCGCGCCGGGGCCGAAGATGTGGACGTGGGTGTCGCAATTGTTTTTTGGCAGTTGGGTCGTGGTGGTTGTGGGCTGCAGCTTGTAGGTGAGCAGCGGGGCTTTACCTGCGGTTGGGGTGTGTTGGGTCATGGTGATGGCAGTTTATCAAGCCGATTTTGAGCTTTTCTCACCTTTTGGTTTTGTGAACAGCCGTGTCGGTTCGATCTGGGTTGGCGAACGCACCGAGTGTCCGGGGCTGTTCTTCGCGGCACGCTCGCGCAGGATGTCTTTTAGTGCTTGAACAGGGCTGGCGTAACGAACGAATGGGCGCGGAAACATTTGAGGCACGCGCGAATGGCCGCTACGCTCATCCCCAGCCACTCGGCACGTCTGCGGAGTGGGTTTGAGGACTTCCATCGGCTCCTGCAAACGTAAGAGAAAATCCAAGTAACCAACTCAACCCACAAGGAAGCAAATGGACAAGCTAGATTGCATCGTCATAGGCGCAGGCGTCGTAGGCCTGGCCGTGGCGCGGGCCTTGGCTTTGCAGGGGCGCGAGGTCATGGTGCTGGAGGCGGCTGACGCCATTGGTACGCAGACCAGCTCGCGCAACAGCGAAGTCATCCACGCGGGCATTTACTACCCGCAAGGCTCGCTCAAGGCGCGGCTGTGCGTGCAGGGGCGACAGATGTTGTATGCCTATTGCGAGGCACGCGGCATCGGCCACCGCCGCTGCGGCAAGCTGATCGTGGCGACCAGCGAAGCGCAGCACGCCCAACTGCAAGCCATCCAAGCCAAAGCCGCCGCCAACGGCGTGAATGACCTCGTCTTGCTCACCCGCGAGCAGGCCGTAGCGATGGAACCCGCACTGCATTGCGTGGCGGCGCTGCATTCGCCCAGCACCGGCATCGTGGACAGCCACGCGCTCATGCTGGCCTTGCAGGGCGATCTGGAGCACGCAGGTGGCATGGTGGTGCTCAACGCTCCGCTGGCCCGTGCCGAGGTTTCTTCCGACGGGCTGATGCTCGAAATGCAAGACGGCACCCAACTCCTCGCCAACAGCGTCATCAACGCCGCAGGCGTGCACGCCCCGGCATTGGCCCGCCGCATTGAAGGGCTGGACGCCCGCCACGTGCCTACCGCCTACTACTGCAAAGGCAACTACTTCACCCTCTCGGGCCGCTCACCGTTTCAGCACCTCATCTACCCCGTGCCCGAAGCCGCAGGCCTGGGCGTGCACCTCACGGTGGACCTGGGTGGCCAAGCCAAGTTTGGCCCGGATGTGCAGTGGGTCGATTCGCCAGATGACCTGGTGGTGCAGCCTGCACGCGGCGAAGTCTTTTATGCCGAGGTTCGCAAATACTGGCCAGCCCTGCCCGACGGGGCCTTGTTGCCCGGCTATGCAGGCATCCGCCCCAAGATCACCGCACCCCATGAAGCTGCGAGTGACTTTGTGATTCAGGGGCCTGCTGAGCACGGCGTGCCGGGCTTGGTCAACCTTTTCGGCATAGAGTCGCCGGGGCTGACGAGTTCGCTGGCGATTGGGGCATGGGTGGCGGAGTTGCTATTGAAATAATAGCTTCCTACGCACGGTTTTATTGACCATCACCCCTTCACCACCATCCCCGGCACGATGGCCGCGATATTGGGTGCCCCCATCTGTTGCATGGTGCCAGCCAACTCAGTGCGCAGGATGTCCAGCACGCGCTCCACACCGGGCTGTCCAAAGGCACCCAGGCCCCACAGGTAGGGGCGGCCGATACAGACGGCGTTGGCGCCCATGGCCAGGGCTTTGACGATGTCTGTGCCGCGCCGGATGCCGCTGTCAAAAATGATGGGCACTTTGCCTTTGGCCACGCGGGCGACTTCGCTCAAACATTCGATGGCACCGCGCCCGTTGTCCTCGCTGCGGCCCCCGTGGTTAGAGACCTGGATGCCGTCCACGCCGTACTTCAGGCACAGCTCGGCGTCTTCTTCGGTCAAGATGCCTTTGATGATGAGCTTCATCTTGGTGGTGTCGCGCATCTTCTGGATGAAGTCCCACGTCATGTTGCTGGACGACATGCTCGCCACTTTGGACATGTCGATGCCGTCATAAATCGGCCGTGAATGCGCGCTGCCAAAGCCTGAGGTGTGACAGGCCACGCAGTTGCGTGTGTCCAGGCGGCGCAGGCGGCTAAAGGTTTCTTGGTTGCGCCCGCCATTGCGGTCCACGGTGATGGCCAGCACGGGCACACCGGCGCGCTCTACGCGGCGCACGGCCTGTTGCGCCACCTCAAGGCTGGTGGTGGCGTAGAGCTGGAACCAGACCTCGCCCTGGCGAGCGGCGATCACATCTTCAATCGACGAGCCTGCCGCGCTGGCCAGCACGTTGAGGTGACCACCGGCCCGCGCTGCACGCGCCACGGCAATTTCGCCCTCGGGGTTGTAGGCCCGGTTGCCACCGGTGGGGCCCATGATGATGGGCGTCTTCCAGCGCGTGCCGAACAGGGTGACCGACATGTCCACCTTGCTGACATCACGCAAGCGGCGTGGACGCAATTGGTACTTGAGGAAGGCTTGCCGGTTGGCCCGCAGAGTCACCTCGTCGTCAATGCCCGAGGCCATGTAGCCAAAGTGCGCAGGCGGCACGTTCTTGTAGGCCACGGGTTCAAAGTCAAACACGTTGACTGCGTCTTTAGGGCTGTTGATCAAGTCCGCCGGGTTGACGGTGGCGGGCCACAACATCGGGTCGGGCCGCTTGCTAAAGCTTGCAGCACTGGCCGCGTCTTGCGCCAAGGCCTGCTCCACCCCCGGTAGCGTCAGCAGCGGGCTGGCAGACAGCCATTTAAGCCACAGTCGACGGTTGGTTTCTTGATCATTCAGTGCAGTCATGCTTGCTCCGGTGGGTTAAAACGTCAGTCAGTTAAGTGCGCTCTTCACTTTTGTCCATCTATCACGCGATCCATCATTTTGTCTTTCAGGTTGACATCGCGAGCCAGGTCAAGCGATTCGCGTAGCGAAGGTCTTGCTTTGCCTGTCGGTGACGACTCGTTCGGTTTGACGGCGACTTGTGCGGGCAAAACATTGACTGGTGGCCCCGCAACGGGTTTTTCTGTGGAGCCGGGTGGGCACTCCAGATTGGTGTAAGAAACCTGCTGACCTTTGAAGCACTTGCGCATGCCCCCTGACATGACTTGAGGCTGAGCGGATGTGTTGGAGGATGGCCCATATTGGCGCACCGTGCCGTTGTCAAACTCGATCGTCCTGGGCGGTGCTTGTGAGGGCGATAGCAGTGCCCCAATCGCTTGACGCTTGCTCCAGGCCGCGCCCAGTGCGATGAGCATCGCTATTGCAATAAAGATCGAGCGAAAGGTCATAGATCAGAGGCGAGCTTTTTTAATCAGACCTTATACGACGACAGCACCTGCTTGGGGAACAACTCCTCCACATCCAGATGCCGATAGCACACCCCTTGTTCAAACCCGAACTTGAGGAAGGCCGCCAGCGTGGCGTGGTTGATTCGGCCACCGCGCTCGGGGCCTATGCCATAGGGGTAGAAGTCGTCGCCAAAGATACTGCGCAGGCGGGTGGTGGTGTCGGTCAGCCAAGCCATGGGGGCGTGGCTGGCGGTGACGTCTGACAGGCGCTCCATGGAGCGATTCTTCGCCTCTAAAAACGTCTTGTACAGGTTCATGCCAACCCAGGGGTGGGCGTCAAGCACCGGGGTTTTGAGCACCAGCGAATGCATGATGGGGAAGATGTTGGTGTCTTTGAAATACTGCTGCTCAGCCGCTTGTGAGTCGGGCATTAAACGGACGATGCCATTGCCCAAACCGACGGGTGGGCGCGCCGACATGATGGCGTCCAGCTCGCCATTGAGCAGCATGGTGTTCAGGCTGTTGTCTGGCACGTTGATGTATTGAATGCCCTCAGGCAGCTTGAGCTTGACCTTCTCTTTGCGGCCCGGCTCGTTGACCCCGGCTTGCACCCAGGTGATGTCTTTGAGCTTGAGCCCTACGTAGTCGCTCAAATAGCCGCGCCCGTAGATGCCTGCGGTTTGCGCCCATTCGGGGATGCCGATGCGTTTGCCTGCCAGGTCTTCCGGGCGCTTGATGGCGCTGCCTTCGCGCACATAAAACATCGAGTGGCGAAACGCGCGGGAGATGAAGACGGGCAGGGCCGTGATGCTGGAGTCGTCTTGCGAGCGCAGAGCGATGTACTTGCCCATGGACATTTCTGAAATGTCCCACTCGCGGTACAGCGTGAAGCGGTAGAAGATTTCTTCAATCGGCAAATCCAGCGTGCGCAGTTGGATGCCCTCAGCGCGCACCGTGCCGTCGGTTACGTCGCGGGTGTGGTCATAGGGGCCTAGGGCCAGAGTCAGGGGCAGGGGGTTCATGTCAGTTGGCCTCGATTTTTGCGGTTTTGATGACCCGAGCCCATTTGTCGGACTCGGCTTTGACGAATTGGGCCAGTTCCTCCGGTGTGCTGTACACCGCTTCCTGGCCTTGCTTGTTCAGTTGCTCTTTGTGATCGGCATTCTTGCCCAGCGCCACCATCTCGCGGTGCAGGCGCGCAATGATGGCCGGTGGTGTGCCGGCGGGGGCAAACAGACCATACCAAGAGCTGGCTTGGGCACCGGGGTAGCCGAGTTCGGCCATGGTGGGTGTGTCGGGCAGGGCTTCTATGCGCTTGGGGGCGGTCACGGCCAGCGCGCGCAAGCGGTTGACGCGGATGAAGGACAAGCTGGCCACCACACCGCCAAACACCATCTCCGTCTCACCCGCTACCACCGCAGCCGCCGCAGGCGCACTGCCTTTGTAGGGGATGTGCACGATGTCCACGCCCGCTGCGAGTTTGAACAACTCCGCCGCCAAATGCAGTGGCGAGCCACTGCCACCCGAGGCGTAGTTGATCGTGCCCGGCTTGGCCTTGGCCATGGCCACCAGCTCAGGCAAAGTCTTGGCCGCAAAGCTGGGGTTGACCACCAAAATCTGATAGCCCTGCGCCACCATGCTGATGGGGGCAAAGTCTTTGAACGGGTCGTAAGCCACTTTGCCCAGGTGCGGTGTGATGGCGAAATTGGGTGCAAAGCCAAGCGTCAGCGTGTAGCCGTCCGGCTTGGCATGGGCCACCAGCTCTGTGCCCAAGTTGCCACCCGCACCCACCTTGTTGTCCACAAACACCTGCTGCCCCAGCGCCGTGGACAAACGCTGCGCCACGATGCGCCCCAACGTGTCGTTACCCCCGCCGGGCGGGAAGGGCACGACGAGGCGGATGGGTTTGTTGGGGTAGTCTTGGGCTTGGGCGGTGGGGGCTAGGGAGGCCAGTGCTGCTATAGCGCTTAATGCCGCCAAGGCTTGTGTCAACTTAGGACAGCGGCGGGGTTGTTGGTTATTCAGTTCAGTCATGCTTGCTTTGGTTCACGCAGTTTGGATGCGTAGGATTTTTACGCAACTTCAGTTTGGCGAGATCGTATTCTGATTTCATGGCTCCATCTTCTCAGAGCTTGGCGTCACTTCAAAATCCGGGCAAATTTATTTGCGCCACCCAACCTCGTCACTCATCAAACCCCGGCGACAGCCGCGCCACACGGCGCATCAGCGCGGGCCACACCACCTCGGGCCCACGGCCTCGGCGGCCTGCCACGATCTGCTCTGGCGCAGTGGCCAGCACCTCGTCTGGGATAGTCATCAAGCGGCCACCACCCGCCTGCGCGCGCACTTGAATCATGCAAGCGGTCTCAAACTTGTGCAGAGCGAGAAAGGCGTCCGCAGCCGAGCGGCCTGTGGTGAGAATCCCGTGGTTGCGCAGCATCAAGAACTGCTTGTCGCCCAGGTCACGCGCCAGCGTCACCCGCTCCGCGTCTTGCAAGGCGATGCCTTCGTAGTCGTGATACGCGATGGCGCCCAGCACAAACAGCGACTGCTGCGACAAGGCCAGCAGCCCGCCCGCCTGCGCAGAAACAGCGATGCCATTGACCGAGTGAATGTGCATGACGTAGTGCGCGTCGGGGCGCGCCGCATGCACGGTGCTGTGGATCAGAAAGCCCGCAGGGATGATGTCGTAATCAGACGCCATCACCTTCTCGCCTTGCAGGTTCACCTTCACCAAGCTGGACGCCGTGACCTCGTCAAACATCACGCCATAGGGGTTGATCAAAAAATGGTCGGTGCCCGCAATTTTGGCCGTCAAGTGCGTGAAGATGATGTCGTCCCAGCCAAACAGCGCCACCAGCCGATAAGCCGCCGCCAGATCGACACGCGTTTGCCACTCCGCCTCGGATACCAAGTGCTGTACGCTGGGGAACTGGAGTTGCTCAATGGTCATGGGGAAGGTCTCCGGTTTGTGCTTTGCGACTGAACGCCTACGCAGCCATGGCCAATGATAAGGAGCGGACACTGATGCCCATGGGCTTGATGTGGTCCTTCAGCAGAACTTCGCCAGGAAAGACGGGGTGCATGCCATTTTTAAACATGATGCACGCTGTTGGCGCTCTGCTTGAGCGAGGGGTTACGCTGCACCTCCACGATTTGCCTGAGTTAGGCCTCGCTCGCGACTGGCGGGACGGAGTGGAGCTCAAAGCAGCGACACGCCAGCGGCAAGTGCAAGGATGAGTGCCCCAACTAGTGTAGTGTTTCAAGCTGTTTGAACTGTTTTGAGTTTTGCCTTCGCCCGTATGACTTTCTCCAGAATGTCACGAGCGCTTGCCGTCCAGATGAAGGGCTTGGGATTCTCGTTGTGCGCAAGCACGAAGAGTTCGATC
>JANXSU010000037.1 GCA_025356545.1 Comamonadaceae bacterium | reverse complement strand
ATTCAGCTCGAACATGCTCTTGACGTAGCAATAGGTCTTGCCCGTGCCCGTTTCCATCTCTACATCCAGATTGATGTCGCACACCCTGGTTTTGACCAGCGCGGCGGACAGGGGCAGGTTTTGCCTGCGCTGCACTGCGTGGATGTTCTCAAGCATCTGGCCGGGGGTCAACGCCAGATCGGCATTTTTGAAACCCACGGTTTCCAGCGCGGCCACTGCCTGGCCACCGGCATCCACGGCACGGCCAGGGTCCACCCGGTAATTGAGCCCTTCGCGTTTCGGTTGCCCGGCAAAGCAATCTGCCACGGCATCCACCGCATTGGTCTGGTACGCCTGTTTTTTGAATTTGAGTTTCATTGTTGAATAGCGATTTATCCTGCATTTATCCTGCATTTATCCTGCAAGTGTCCAACGCGGAGTCTTCCGGGGGCCTGTATTTTTTATTTTTCCTGCGCGGCGCAGATTTGTCAGTAAGTTACTGATTTTGTTGAGCTTTTGCTCATCGTCAAGCGCATCACTTAATTTTGAGAGGATGAGCCCATCCATCTCTGAACGCGAAGCATGACCAAATGTTTGCAAATAATCCATGATCAATTTGGCGTAGTAATCGTCGTCCTGAGCCCGCATACGGATGTAAGTTGCCTTGCTGTCGGTCGCCTTGGCTACACTGACTGAGACATACAAGTTGGGTTTGCGGCCCTCGATCAAACCTGCCTGTCGCAAGTGCTTGACTATTGCATCATCTAAAGGGAGCTTCTTCTGCACCCTATCCAGCGCAAGAATGTCAGCTAAAGGCAGATTGGTTTTCTGCATCAGCATCTCGCTATACGCTTGGTCGATCACGCCCCCATACAGGGTCATGCGCGTCACATTGGCTTCACTCAAATCGTAATCAGGCATGGGGAAATATCGCCGCGCTTGACCCATGTGCATTTGGAAAATGCCGTAACCCATCGTGTCAATCATCCCAAGCTCAGCCATCGCATTGACAAGAAATGGGTTGCGGTAGCGGCGCGGCGTCTTGGTGCCTAGCAGATAGTCCGCAGGTTCTCCCTCATAAAAACTGCCATCATTTTCAAAAGTCAACTTGTCTATTCGCTCCGTCACAACAATACGGCCATTCAATGCGTAGTCCTGATGGGCAATGCTGTTGTGCAAAGCCTCTAAAACAATCTTGCGATCGTACTTGGCCACCTCAACGGCCAGCAGAGAGTCTTTGGGCAAAATTCGAATCTGAATATTTCGAATTTTTTGATACAACGCCGTGGAGTTCAATAGAAACGGCAAAGAGAAATGCTGATACGCACTCTCCGCCCCCTCCAGCCGCCAAGTCAGCTGCGCCATATGGGGCGACAAGTGCCAAGCGGCCTCAGGTTTACCAAGTAAAAGTAAAGCGGTGCGGGTTATCTGCCCATTTTTGGTCAAACGGGCACGATCAAGAAAAGTAGCCAGCGGCCACGCCATCACATCTTTGGCTGGAATGCTATTCTCATACTTGCGCGCAAATGCCTCCCGTGCGGATTGCAAGGCGCGGTCATCCAGGTCATTGAGGCTGGCCGATGGTATGACTTGTGCCGTCCAATCGCTTTGCACCGTCTGCCCACGTATCTCATCTTGTTTATCCAGCCCAAGCGACGTGCGGCTCTCACCCGCACGCGCGTAGTAATGGCCCTTCCAGGCAATCGGCATGCCTCGCGGCGCTGGCGGCACCTCTAAAAACACCACACGCCCATCGGCATGCGCCAGTTCATAAATGTTACGCAATGTGATGCTGGGCTCGGTGTTTTCGGCAATTTGCATCTTCAAGCTTTGCAGGCGCTCCGCTTGGGGGCGGTAGTCTGTTCCAACCACTCTGCGCGACCTATCGTTAACGCCAAAAATCAGCCAAGCGGCATTCGCCTGGCGCAAGTTCGCCTCATTGGACAAGGCAGAGAAATATTCGCCAATCTTGTCCGTGTCGTAGTCATTGCCCGCTTGCTTAAACTCCACTACCTCACCTTCCCAGCGGGCGATTAGGTCATCAAGCAAGGGCTCTAAATCGTGTTTATTCATAGTGACGTCAGCAGCGTTGATTGTGAGTTTTATTGGCGGATCACATTTGTGCAACGCGGCGTTGCACAAATGCACGCGCTGATGCCCACTGCATTTGTCCCACAGCCCATGGGACAAATTTCATATGCACTTCACCTCGGTGCTGGGGCTCATCAGCTTGAAGATTTGCTCCACGTTGATCTTGACGCTGTCGGAAGCAAAACCGGCATCGCGGAACACCACGCGCAGCGGTTGACGCTTGGCCAGCAGCTTGACGAATTCTTCGGTGACACCCTCGTCAAAGCAAGCGGCCAGGGCATTGCCATCCACAAAGTACACGGTCTTGCCCGCGATGGTTTCTTTGGCAATAGGCAGCGCCAGGTCTACACCCCAGTCCAGTAGCACCTGGAAAAGCAAGTCCTCGGCTGTGCGATCTTCGCGGATGTTGTTGACCTGATCGGACAACAGGTCTTGGGATACGGCATCGGGGGTGTAGAACACCTCCTTCATATTGGAGCTGTCGATTTTGAGTACACGGAAGCCTATGTCTAACTGGTCAATACCAGTTTTTCCGGCGTTATCCTGTTGCACCTTTTGTCCGGCGAGACGGATTCGGTCCTTGCTGATTTCCGCGATATTCCGTCGTCCCGTTTTGAAGGCAACACTGTCTTGGTCACAAACCTCAGGGAGCTGCACCAAGATAAATCTACGCTTACCACCATCTTCTGAATTTCGAACCATGACTGCATGGGCGGTCGTGGCTGAACCTGCAAAAAAATCAAGGATGATGGCATCCTTGTCGTGTGCGCCTACAAGCATGGCCTGCAAAATCAACTTCGTAGGCTTCGGATTGGTAAACAGACTTTTGTCACCGAACAGGGCACTTAGCTCCTTTGACCCTTCTTGGTTGTTACCTGCTTCTTTGCCCCACAACGTGTCCGGCAGCTTACCCTTGTACTCAGATAGGAATTGCTTGTAATAGGGAGTGCCTGATTTGCTGAACACGATACGGTTATCCGCCAACAGAGCCTCAAACTTTTGAGGGCTGACGGCCCAAGTTCTAGTAATTGGCCCAACAGGCGTCTCAATCGCAAAGGTCATGGTAGGCCTAGCACCCTCCAATGTTCGCTCCAATTTTTGAGTCTTGTAGGGGCCACGGGAGTCCTTATCCGGGTTCTTGTAATCCGCTTCATCGTCCACAGGGAACCTACCCAATTCGGTTTCAGGGTTGCGGGAGTAGCACAAAATATGGTCATGGCTAACCGAAAAACCTTGGCCAGAGACTGCGCCAGAAACTGTACGCCGCCAAACGATATTCGCTTTGAAGTTATCCTCTCCAAATACCTCATCGCATATTTTCCTGAGGTTCTGCACCTCATGATCGTCAATAGATATGAAAATTACGCCGTCTTTCGCTAGTAAATTCTTAGCCAGTCGCAGACGTGGATAAATCATGCTCATCCAGTCTGAGTGAATGCGCCCGTTGCTTTCAGAATTGGCGAGCATTCTGTTTCCGACTTCATCCTTTTGATTCGAACGCTCAAAGTACGAGGCAGAATCTTCCGCAAAATCGTCGTCATAAATGAAGTCGTTTCCCGTGTTGTAGGGGGGATCGATATAGATCATCTTGACCTTGCTAAGGTAGGTCTCTTGCAGCAATTTGAGCGCGTCGAGGTTGTCGCCCTCAATGAACAAGTTTTGCGTGGTGTCAAAGGCAACGCTTTCCGCACGACAGGGGCGCAGCGTCTTGGCAATGGGCGCATTTGCCGTAAGCAAAGCCTCGCGCTTTCCCGGCCAATTGAGCTGATAACGCTCTTGCGGCCCTTCGACGATGCTGCCGGTCAGCTCCTGGCGCAACTGGTCAAAGTCGATGCTGCGGGTGACCACCCCTTTGGCATCGCGCGACTCCACGAGGCAATTGGGGAACAGCTCCGCCAGTTTGTCGATGTTGGCCTGGGTCAGGTCAGGGCTGTGCATTTTCAGTTTATTCATGGTCTTTTTGGCCTCTAGCCATCGTGGAATATGCGTAAGCTGCTATCAAATACGTATCAATTGATTGGGCGCTCAAACCCACTGCCCAATCTGATCATTTTCGTGACACCACGAAAATGATCGCTGAGAGATTCACGCAAGAACGTGATTTTCCGGCTCCACGGATAAGCGCATGCCGACGGTCTTCAATACCGCCAGCAGGGTCTTCAAGGTCGGATTCCCCTTGGGTGACAAGGAGCGGTAAAGCGCTTCGCGGCTGAT
>JANXSU010000022.1 GCA_025356545.1 Comamonadaceae bacterium | reverse complement strand
GTCTGGTACGAATTGATGACCAGCGACACCCAGGCCGCCGAGACTTTTTACAAACAAGTGATTGGCTGGGACGCTAAAGACGCGGGCATGCCCACTGGCCCGTACACGATTGTGTCGATGGGTGCTTCCATGGTCGGCGGCATCATGGCCATTCCTGCGCAAGCCGCTGCCATGGGTGCCCGCCCGGGCTGGCTGGGCTACATCTCGGTGGAAGACGTGGATGCGCACACCGAGAAAGTCAAAGCCGCAGGGGGGCGGCAGTTTGTCGCGCCGACTGACATCCCTGGCGTGGGCCGCTTTTCTTGCATGTGCGACCCGCAAGGTGCTGTCTTCATGCTGTTCAAGGGCAACGGTGAACCCGACCAAGCTCCCCCGGCCCCCGGCACGCCCGGCCACATGGGTTGGCATGAGTTACACGCGGGCGAAGGCGTCAGCGCGTGGGACTTTTATGCTAGCCAGTTTGGCTGGACCAAGACCGAAGCCATGGACATGGGGCCGATGGGGGTGTACCAGATGTTTGCCACCGGCGATGCACCGGTGGGCGGCATGATGACCAAGATGCCTGAGACGCCCATGCCCCATTGGCTTTACTACATCAATGTGGACGCAATTGATGCCGCTATCGCCCGGGTAAGTGAGGCCGGTGGCAAGGTTATCAACGGCCCGATGGAAGTGCCCGGTGGCATGTGGATCGTCCAGTGTTTGGACCCGCAAGGGGCCATGTTTGCGCTGCTGGCATCCAAGCGCTGATTAAGTTCATTGACTCTGGCTCTGGCTCTGAGTTTGCGCCTGATTTACAGACGCGTACTGTTCTTGTATCGGGGGTAGACGGTTGGCCAGAGTATCGCGCTGCTCGTGCGGCACGGGTTCCACGGTCACGGCCACTGTCAGGATGTGGCTGGCACCTCCGTGGATGACGCCGCGCATAGGCGATACATCCGAGAAGTCCCGACCGATGGCCAGCGTCACATAGTCTTCTCCGGGCGAGTGCCAGCCGCAGCGGTTGTTGGTCGGATCTAGGTCACACCACCGGTCGCCTTCAGGGAAGTCAGGCACGTACACCGCCACCCAGGCGTGCGAAGCGTCACTGCCGGTCAGCTTTTGCGTGCCAGGTGCGGGTTCGGTCAGCAGATAACCGCTCACATAGCGTGCCGGAATGCCCACTGCTCTCAGGCATGCAATCATGATGTGGGCAAAGTCTTGGCACACTCCCTTGCGCTGGGCCAGTGCCTGTAGCGCGGGGGTGTTGACTTCGGTGCTTTGACTTTCATAGGTGAAGTCGGTGTAGATGCGCTGCATCAGGTTTTGTGCTGCAACCAACATCGAAGTGCCGGGTGTAAAGCTGGACCGCGCGTAGGCGACAAACTCTGCGTGCCGGGGGACGTAGGGCGAAGCAAATAAAAATTCGGCAGCGGCATCAAACTTGGCACCCGCCTGATAGCGGAACCGCTCTCTGACTAGTTCCCAACTTATGCTGGATTTGGGCAGTGGCTTGCTAACTGTGGTGAGTACGCTTTGAGCCACGACGGTCAATGCGGTGTGAGGAATTTGTAGCGAAAAATAACAGCGAGTGTTGCCAAACACGTCAACGGTTTGACTGATCTGGGTTGGCGTGGGGGTGATATGCAGCGTATGGCTAACGATCTGCTGATGGCTGGTGTCAAGCGGTTTGAGGTAGGCCATGTGCTGAGCCGTTTCCACGGCAGGCACGTAGTCGTATCGGGTCTCATGGGTGACTTGTAATTGCATTAAGTCCCCAAGCTTTGATCGGTTTGCCCCGAGTGAGTGAAGTAGGTGGTGCTGATCTCATCAGACACTGTGAATGCAGATGTCGTGCATTGCAGCAACAAATCATTGAGTGCAAAAAAGTAGCCTACTTTAGAACCGGCGTCATCGACGGTTTCGATGAGCTTGGCTTGTGTTTCGCACAATTGCGCCAGACCCCAGGCCGTGGGCACAGGTACTTTAAGGTACAGGGCATGGGTCTCGTCGCCCTCAATGCCAGCCAGTTTGGTCAACCGTCCCCGCAGCGTCTGTGTGACCCATGCCAGCGAGCGCGGATTGTCGCTGTCAAGCACCAACAGGTTGATCAGGGCGACCAGGTCACGGCTTTGCTGGTATTGCGCGTGAAAGGTGATCGTGCTGTCAAATAAGGCAATCAAGGCGTCAAAACCAGCCGCCGTGTGAACCGATCCCGTTGCGAAGCCGCGCGCCAAAGAGGAGGCTAGAAAACCTAGACGCTCAGTGTGCCTGCCAATACTGAGTAGCCGCCAGCCATCGTCGCGGGTCATGCGATCTGTTTGTGCGCCTGTAATGGCCGCCATGTGTGCGCTGCTGCTTTTTAGCATTTGCAGGGCCTCATGCACTGAGTAGTCGCCACTGGCGGCTTGGTCTGTGCAGAACGCGGCGACTTCTTCTTCGGCGCGCACAATCACGCGCCACTGCTCCAGGGAGAGTCGTTCACGTACCGCAGAGGCCGTCATTTTGAGTGCGCGCAGATGGTAGCCCACGCTGGTGGCCCCGTCGGTACTGCCAAGGCTTGAAACCAGTGAGCGTTCAAAGACGCGTCGGGCTTGGTCGGCCGATGGGACGCCCGGTAATACCAAGGTGTTGGCTACAGCCATCTGGCTGAGCCAGTGCAGCAGGGGAGGTGATGATTGCTCATCACCATTGAGGCATTCAAGCGTCAGACGTGCCAGACGGATAGCGTTTTCACAGCGTTCGGTATAGCGACCTAGCCAGAACAGGTTTTCGGCAGACCTACTGGTGACCATTCGCTTACGGTGTTCCAGAGAAGCCGGTGTCATCCGGGATTGGAGCAGGGTGGATTGATCCACCTCGCCGTGGGTCAGGGCCCAGACATCTGCGCTGCTGCTACCGCGCTGCATGGAGGAAATTCCGGACGTTCCATTGGCCAAGCGTGCCAAGCCGCCTGGCAGCAAACGCCAGGATTGCGGCCCATCCGAGACGGCAAACACCCTCAGCATGACTGAGCGTGACACGATTTGACCTTTGGCAAGTGAGTCTTTGGTAGATGTCTGCCAAGTGGGCATTTGCGACAGAGGTATATAGGTCTGTACGGTGTGCTCTTCATTTTGCAAGGCTATGCGCCCCGCCCATTCGTCAAGCTCGCGAGGTGCCAGTGTGTGCCCTTGAACAGCGTCAAAACTGCCATGCAGAGGAACGCTCGGATAGGTTGGCTTGATGACGCAGTTGCGTAGCTGGGGCAAGGCTACTTCCATGGCTGATCGTTCGCCGCACCACCATGTCGGAAGAGCTGGCAGTTGCAACTCCTCACCCAGCAACTCTCGTGACAGGGCCGGCAAAAAACCGAGCAAGGCAGGAGACTCCAGAAAAGCTGAGCCAGGCATATTGGCCACCAGCACGTTGCCAGCACGAATGGCCTGGAGCAAGCCCGGTACACCCAGGGTGGATTCGGGAAGTAGTTCCAGTGGGTCCAGGTATTGGTCATCCACCCGTTTGATCAGGCCGTGCACCGGAACCAGGGCTTTGAGCGTTTTGAGGTAGAGGCGCTCGTCACGCACAATCAGGTCGCTGCCCTCGACAAGTGTTAGCCCGAGGTAGCGAGCCAGGTAGGCGTGTTCAAAATAGGTTTCGTTGTAGGGGCCGGGTGTGAGCAAGGCCAAATGCGAGTCTTGCCCCGCCGGACTCCGTTGTTTAAGGTTGTTCACCAACGCGCGGTAGGTACTGGCCAAGCGCTGTACACGCATGGATTGGAATGATTCGGAAAACTGGCTTGAGATGGCTAATCGATTCTCCAGCGCATAACCGAGTCCAGAGGGTGCTTGGCAACGCTGGCTAACAATCCACCAATGGCCATCAGGCCCACGCGCTAGGTCAAATGCTGCAATGTGCAAATAGGTGTCACCCACCGGCTTGACTCCGCGCATAGCCCGCAGGTAGCCTGGGTGTCCTTGAATCAGCGCAGGCGGCAGCACGCCTTTTTCCATCAGATGCTGTGGCCCATAGACATCGGTCATCACAGCTTCTAACAAGCGCATCCGCTGCAAAATGCCCGACTCAATTTGTTTCCAGTGGGTTGGCTCAATGATCAGTGGGAACAGATCCAGTGCCCAGGGGCGTTGGGGGCCGTTTTCATCGGCGTACACGTTGTAGGTTACCCCGTTGTCACGAATCTGGTGCTCTAGGTTGCTGAGTCGATCATCAAGTTCAGCGGGTTCATGTTCGGAAATATGGTCAAAAAATTGGCGCCAAATCCCTGTTAAATCAGCTTTTTCCGCTCTTGAATCCGTAGCGTCAGCGAAGTGATGGTCGACATTGGGTGATAGGGAGCCTCGCAGTTCATCGAAATGACCTGGCGCAGCTCTACACGCCTGTGCCAGCGCCTGAACGTCGTGGCGTTCAGCGGTATCGTGCACGGGAAATGAGGGGCGGATGTCTTTCACTGGGGCCAAGTATGCCAGCCCTGCGCATCAAAAAACAAGCTCATGATTACCGCCGCAGATCCCGCGTGAAGGGAAACTCGCGACTGCCTGCCACGTTGATGGTCGCCGGTGGCACATGCATGACGCCCGGCGTGTGGCCCATGGCGGCAAAGCGTGACATGCGTCGGCTCTCTGCTTCATAGGCATTGACCGGAAATGTGTCCGGGTTCAGGCCACCCGGATGGGCAACGTAGTACTGGCAGCCACCCAGGGATCGTTTCATCCAGGTATCCACAATGTCAAAAGTCAAGGGGGCATGAATCCCGATACTGGGATGCAGACTGGAGGGTGGATTCCATGCCTTGTAGCGCACACCGGCCACGTATTCGCCAATGGTGCCGGTTGACTGCAGCGGCAGGGCCTGACCATTGCAGGTCACGACAAAGCGACTCTCGTTCATCCCCGTGACATGCACTTCGATGCGCTCCAGGGACGAGTCCACATAACGCGCTGTGCCGCCGGGTGCGCCTTCTTCCCCCATCACGTGCCAGGGTTCCAGCGCGTTGCGCAGGCTGAGCGTGATGCCTGCCGACTGGATGGTGCCGACCCGGGGGAAGCGGAACTCGTAATGCGGTGCAAACCAACTACTGTCAAAGGCATAACCAGCGCTTTGCATCTCGCGGAGGACATCATCAAAATCCATTTTGATGAACGCAGGCAGCATGAATCGGTCATGCAACTCGGTGCCCCAGCGTGTAGCGGGTGCTTGGTAGGGTGTCTTCCAGAAACGCGCCACCAGGGCGCGCAACAACAACTGTTGCACGCTGCTCATGTGGGGGTGGGGCGGCATCTCAAACGCGCGCAGCTCCAGCAGGCCAAGACGTCCTGTGGCGGAGTCGGGCGAGTACATCTTGTCGATGGAGAACTCGCTGCGGTGCGTGTTACCAGTGGCGTCGATCAGGATGTTGCGCAGGGTGCGATCCACCAACCACGGCGGCATGCTTTGGCCATATTTCTCGCGGTTTTTGTAGATTTGTTCGATGGCAATTTCCAGCTCATACAACTGGTCGTTGCGGGCCTCGTCCACGCGTGGTGCCTGGCTGGTGGGGCCGACAAACATGCCGCTGAACAGATAACTCAGGGATGGATGGTTATGCCAGTACAGCAGCAGGCTGGCCAATAACTCTGGTTTTCGCAGGAATGGGCTGTCTGCGGGCGTGGCACCCCCCATGACGAAATGGTTGCCTCCACCGGTGCCGGTGTGACGGCCATCTTTCATGAACTTCTCGGCCGACAGACGCGACTCGAAGGCTGCGTTGTACAAAAACTCGGTGTTCTTAACCAGTTCGCCCCAGTTGTTGACCGGGTGTATGTTGACCTCGATCACACCGGGGTCGGGTGTGACTTGCAATAGTTTGAGTCGCGGGTCGCGCGGTGGTGGGTAGCCCTCTAGGACGATTGTTACGCCCAGGGTTTGTGCCGTGGCCTCTATGGCGACCAGCAAATCCAGGTAGTCCTCCAGCTTTTCGAGTGGCGGCATGAAGATGTACAACACGCCTGATTTTTTCCCTACGGCTTCAGCCTTGGGGCCGCTTGCCCTACGCGGGTCACGCACTTCCACGCACAAGGCGGTTCGGGTGAGCCAGTGGGCTGATTCCTTGCGCGTCGGGACACGCGCAAAATTGGCTGGCTCAGTCTGCGTGGTGCTTTGGGCGCTGGTTGAGGCAGGGCTGGTGGTCGAGGCGCTGGCGGTCTGAAGCGTGGGTTGATGGGATGGAACCGGTTCTTTCCGAGTCCAGCTTGTCTCGTTCCGGGCAGGGCCAGAAAGGTTGGACGCATAGCGCGTTGCCAGATGGCCATGCGTGGGCAAGGCGTCACGCGGTGTCGATGGGTCTTGCTCAATCAGGTAAGGGTAATCGGCTTCGCTGACCCAGGGCAATGAGTCCAGCGGCAGACGCAGTCCCATGGGCGAGTCACCAGGCATCAGGTACATGCGCTCATCACGCAAAAACCAGGCACCGGTGCTCCACACCGTGCCCACCTTGCCGGTCACTTCACCGGCTTTGACGGGCAGTACATAGCCGACCACGGCGTCCAGTTTTTGCTCAAACACGCGGCGTAGCCGGGCGCGCTCCATTTCGTCGTCCAGCTTGGAGTCAAAGGGATCCACGTTGACAGGCAGGCGGCGCTCGCGCCACAGGTAGTACCAAGTGTCTTCATAGGCGCTTTGGATGAACTGGTTGGTCACGCCCAGCTTGGACGCCAGGGTTCGCGTGAAACGCTCGGCATCCTCGCTGCTGTAGTGGGTCGGTACACGCTCGTCGGTAAACAGGCTGGGGTCGGCCCATACGGGTTGACCATCGGCCCGCCAATAAATGTTGAGCGCCCAGCGCGGCAACTGCTCGCCGGGGTACCACTTGCCTTGGCCGAAGTGCAAAAAGCCGCCTTCGCCGTATTCGGCGCGCAGTTTTTGCACCAACTCGGTGGCGAAACCGCGTTTGGTCGGCCCCAGTGCATCGGTGTTCCATTCTGGTGCATCCCGATCGTTCACGGCCACAAAGGTGGGCTCGCCGCCCATGGTCAGACGCACGTCACCGGCGTCCAACTCTTTGTCCACAACGTGACCGAGCGCCATGATGTCTTGCCATTGGTCCTCGGTGTAGGGTTTGGTGACACGCGGTGACTCGTAAATGCGGGTGACGGCCATGTGATGGGAGAACGTTACCTCACACTTGTCCATACCACCTTCAATCGGGGCTGCCCCCGAAGGCTGCGGTGTGCAGGCCAGTGGGATATGCCCTTCACCGGCCAGCAGTCCCGAGGTGGCGTCGAGTCCGACCCAGCCAGCACCGGGCAGGTACACCTCGCACCAAGCGTGCAGGTCAGTGAAATCGACTTCTGTGCCACTCGGCCCATCCAGCGCCTTAACGTCCGACTTGAGCTGAATCAGATAGCCTGAGACAAAACGTGCGGCCAGACCGCAGTGGCGCAGCAATTGCACCAGCAACCAGGCGGAGTCCCGGCAGGAGCCGGAGCCCAATTTGAGTGTTTCATCGGGCGTCTGCACGCCCGGTTCCATGCGAATTAAATAACTAATGTCTTCATGGACCATTTGATTGACGGCTACCAGAAAATCGATCGTTCGGCGTTTTCGACGGTCAATACGCGCCAAGCAGGCTCGCAGTCGCTTGGTCAGGTGATCGGCTGCCAGATAAGGGGCAAGCTCCTGTGCAAGAAGGGTTTCGTACTTAAATGGGTATTTCTCAGCACTGGGTTCCAGGAAAAAATCGAAGGGGTTATACACAGCCATCTCGACCACCATATCGACAGTGATCTTGAACTCCTTCGTCTTCTCGGGAAACACCAGTCGCCCCTGGTAGTTGGCGAATGGATCTTGTTGCCAGTTGATGTAATGATTGGCGGGTTCAAGCTTGAGCGAGTACGAAATAATCTTGCTGCGGCAATGCGGCGCTGGGCGCAAGCGAATGATTTGCGGCCCCAAGTTAACCAAACGGTCATACGTGTAATGGGTTACATGGTTCAGCGCGGCGTGAATGGACATGGGGTGTCTCGTAGCAGGTTGAAGAAAATAGAATGCGTTATGTACACATACTAGCCTGATGATGTTAAGCAAGGATCACGCCACGATCAGATTCTCTACATGGCCCGATTCTTGCTTCATGTCATTTAAGCTAAGCTAATGCCGGAGGATAAGTTGTTATGCAAAGATTTGACGAAATGTATACCGCCATGCCCTACGAGTTTTTCTCGAAGGGTAAACAGATCCGGAACCATTACAAGATCTACGATGAGTGGTTAGCGCGACAGCCGGGCGACATGATGGCCAAGCGTCGTGAGGAAGCCGAGTTGATTTTTAGGCGCGTTGGAATCACCTTTGCGGTGTACGGCGCTAAAGACGAAGACGGCTCGGGGACTGAACGCCTGATTCCGTTTGACCTGATTCCACGGATCATCCCGGCCCATGAGTGGGCCAGCATGGAGCGTGGACTGGTGCAGCGCGTCACGGCTTTGAACCGATTCATCCACGATGTGTACCACGGGCAGGAGATCATCAAAGCCGGCTTGGTTCCAGCAGAGCAGATCACGCACAACGCGCAGTTCAGGCCGGAGATGGTCGGCGTCAATGTGCCAGGCAATATTTACTCCCATATTTCCGGCGTTGATATCGTCCGTGCTCCCAATGCCCAGGGCGAGGGTGAGTACTATGTTCTGGAAGATAACCTGCGGGTGCCCAGCGGCGTGAGCTACATGCTTGAAAACCGCAAGATGATGATGCGATTGTTTCCAGAGCTGTTCAATGCCCATCGCGTTGCCCCCATCGCTCATTATCCCGATCTGCTGCTGGAGACGTTGCGCGACTCAAGCCCTGCCACTACTGCTGAACCCACCGTGGTTTTGTTGACCCCAGGCATGTACAACAGTGCCTATTTCGAACACGCCTTTCTGGCCCAACAGATGGGTATAGAGCTGGTTGAAGGCCAGGATCTATTCGTGAAAGACAACTTCGTTTATATGCGCACCACGCGTGGCCCGCGTCGGGTGGACGTGATTTACCGTCGAGTGGACGATGATTTCCTCGATCCAAAAGTATTTCGGGCCGATTCAACTCTGGGTTGCGCAGGCTTGCTGGAGGCGTATCGCGCGGGCCACGTGACGATCTGCAACGCAGTGGGAACAGGCGTGGCAGATGACAAGTCTATCTACCCTTATGTGCCCAAGATGATTGAGTTCTATCTGGGTGAGAAGCCCATCCTTAAAAATGTGCCCACCTATATGTGCCGAAATAAGGATGATCTGGCCTACACGCTGGCCAACCTTAAGGATCTTGTGGTTAAAGAGGTGCATGGTGCTGGTGGCTATGGCATGTTGGTGGGGCCGGCGGCTACCTCTGCCGAGATTGAGGACTTCCGCAAGGCGGTTTTGGCTAACCCGAGTGGCTATATCGCCCAACCCACTTTGAGCCTATCGAGTTGCCCCACGTTTGTGGAAAGCGGTATAGCACCGCGACATATTGATTTGCGTCCCTATGTCCTTAGCGGCAAGACGGTGCAAATGGTGCCAGGTGGCCTGACGCGTGTGGCGCTGAAGGAGGGCTCGCTGGTTGTCAATTCATCACAGGGTGGTGGCACCAAGGATACGTGGATTTTGGAGAGTGACGTCACTTCACCGAAGCCATCGTAATCTCAATCACAGTCGAATTAAGCACAAGGAATCAGACCATGCTGTCACGTACTGCCGATCACCTGTTCTGGATGTCCCGCTATACCGAGCGGGCTGAAAATACCGCTCGTATGCTGGATGTGAATTATCAGACGGCCCTGTTGCCTCAGTCCGAGGCTGTGGCCTTGTTGGGGTGGCAAGGCCTGTTGAGCATCAGCGAACTGCTGCCTGCATACACCGCCCTGCACGGCGAGGTTAATGCTAGGGATGTGATGAATTTCATGGTCAAGGACGAATCCAATCCGTCTTCCATTCTGTCTTGCTTGCGTGCCGCTCGCGAGAACGCACGTGCGGTTCGGGGAACCTTGACGACCGAGGTTTGGGAGACCCAGAACCAGACTTGGCTTGAAGTGCTTCGAATGATCAATGACGATGAGTTCGAGCGTGATCCAGGTCAATTTTTAGATTGGGTCAAATTCCGCTCACACTTGTCGCGTGGGGTGACGTTGGGCACCATGCTGACCGACGAGGCGCTGTATTTCATGCGCCTAGGCACGTTTTTGGAGCGGGCTGACAATACAGCCCGCTTGCTGGATGTCAAGTTCCATGCTTTGCAAAGTGATTTCTTTGGTGCGGCCAGCGAGAAAGATCAGGAGTACGACTTCTACCATTGGAGTGCCATTTTGCGTAGTGTTTCAGGCTTCGAAATTTACCGCAAGGTGTACCGAGATGTGATCAAACCAGAGCGTGTTGCTGAACTGTTGATCTTGCGACAGGACATGCCCCGGTCATTGCATGCCAGTCTCAATGAAGTTGTTAGCAATCTGGCCATGGTCTCCAGTGATCAATCTGGCGAGACCCATCGGCATGCAGGAAAGTTGTGTGCCGAACTCCAGTTTGGAAGTATTGACGAAATTCTTGCAACAGGACTGCACGCCTACCTGAGTCAGTTTCTGGACCGGGTCAACGACTTGGGTGCCCGCATTAGTCGCGACTTTCTGATGCCTGCAACAGCCTGAGCTGGCTAATCTTGGAGGGCTAGCATCATGCCGGATATGATGCCTCCTTTTTTACAACTACATTGTTTCTGAATGACCTATTGCGTTGCAGTCCAGAGCGAGTCCGGCCTGGTTTTTCTCTCTGATTCCCGTACCAACGCTGGTTTGGATCAGATCAGTACCTTTCGCAAGATGCACACCTTCGAGGTGCCAGGCGAGCGTGTCATGGTACTTTTGACGGCTGGCAATCTTTCTATCAGCCAGTCGGTCGCGAGCGGTTTGCGAGTGCAAATGGGAAATGAGGGCGAAAAGAGTCTTGCATCAGCCCCCAACATGTTTTCAGCAGCAAAAATGGTGGGAGACGCTGTACGGAAAGTGTATGAAAGAGATGCCGACTCGCTCAAGTCGTTCAATATCGAATTCAATGCCAATATGATTTTCGGTGGCCAGATCAAGGGGGAGCCGCCTCGTTTGTTTAATATCTACTCGGCTGGTAACTTCATTGAAGCGACTGAAGAAACACCGTTCTTCCAGATCGGTGAATCCAAGTACGGAAAGCCGATTCTTGATCGCGTGATTGGTGGTGGTTTGACCTTGGATGAGGTGGCCAAGTGCTGCCTGATTTCAATGGACTCAACCATCAAATCTAATCTTTCCGTCGGTTTGCCACTGGATCTGATGTGTTACGAGCGCGATGCACTGCGAATCAGCAGACGCAAGCTGATAGACAACAAAGACCCTTACTTTGCTTCTATTCGAGAGAGCTGGGCAGAACAATTGCGCAAGGTGTTTAATGAACTGCCGGATCCGGCTTATTGGGCTTAGGTCTCGTTGCTGCACTGATTTTTCAAGCACCCTTGCTTCAGAAATTCAGTTCTGCTGATTGGAGGTGCGGGTAAGCCCGAGCGCTTAAACCACTCGGTTCGCACAATAATCCGGGCCATGATGCTCAATGACTTCTACCCAAAGCGACCTATCAAAACCACACCGTCTCGCTGGTTTGCCCTAGGTCAAAGCTGCCTTGCTTTGCTTGTCTTGCTCTCACCCGCCCTCGCGCATGCCCAAGACTACCCCAGCAAACCCATTCGCATCATTGCGCCCTCGGCGTCAGGTGGCGGTTTTGATTTGGTCGCGAGGGTGTTGGGTGCCAAGTTATCCGAGCAAATGGGGCAGCAGTTTTTCATTGAAAATCGCTCCGGTGGCGGCACCTTGCTGGGCACGCAAACCATCGCCCGTGCGCCTGCCGATGGTCATCACATCGTGGTTGGTGGCTTGTCCAATATGGTGCTCAATATGGGCCTGTACAAACAGCCAGGCTATGACCCGCAGAGCGACTTCATCCCTCTGCGCTTGGTGGTCTCGCACTCTTATACGCTGGTCGGGCGTAACGACTTGCCCTTCAACACCGTAAAGGAGCTGATGACCTATGCGCGTGCCAACCCCGGCAAGCTCAACTTTGGCACCAGTGGGCCGGGCACGGGGCAGTACATCTTGGCGGCTTTGATGCGCGGCCTGGGAAAGGTTGATCTGCAACTGGTTCCTTACAAAGGCGCGCAACCCGTGTACCTGGATTTACTGGGTGGGCGAGTGGATTTGTTCTTTGACAATTCCACTACAACAAGAACCTTCATTGAGGCGGGCCAGTTGAAGCCGTTTGCCGTGTCCAGCCGCCAGCGCGCCCCCGATGCCCCGCAAATCCCCACCTTGATCGAGACCGGGGCGATAGACCTTGAGATGGAAACCTGGTTCGGCCTGTTTGTTCCGGCAAAAACACCGGCCACGATTGTGGAGCGCCTGCGCAAAGAAATTGACATCGCCATGCAGTCCCCTGAGGTACGGAAAAAATTGCAACAGGGCAGTGGTCGAATTTTGGAGCTGAACACTGTACAGACCGATGCCATGCTCAAGTCCGAGCTGAACAAATGGCCGCGTTTGTTGCGCAGTGTGGGCATTGCGCAGGAATAAGGTCTAAGCATGCCAGACATCATTGAAAAACTGACCATCACCGAGCTGGTGCAAAGCTGGGCGATGTACCGCGATATTGGCGATTGGGAGCGGCTGCGCCGCACCGTGCACGATGACGCCACCATGACGGCCACCTGGTACC
Source organism: Comamonadaceae bacterium (assembly GCA_025356545.1). Lineage (GTDB taxonomy): Bacteria > Pseudomonadota > Gammaproteobacteria > Burkholderiales > Burkholderiaceae_C > CANCDA01. The sequence goes on along the minus strand of JANXSU010000022.1, from coordinate 4,888 downwards.
ACGGCAGTTTTGACGGCTTCATCGACGCCCTGCAAGCGTCTTGGCGCAAGGGCTCTCGCTCGCAGCATTTTGTGGGTTCCACCGTGCTGGAGATTCAAGGCGAGCGAGCCATCGCGCAAACGCGAATGTCGATCCTTGTGCGCGGCCTGCTTGATGGTCAAGTCGTTGACGTCACCAGCGTTGGGCGTTTCTATGATTGGGTTGAAAAGCGCCAAGGCACTTGGCGCATTGCCAAGCGCTGCGTTATTTATGAAAAAGACCGCCTTGACCCGGTGAACCCGCAAGCCGCTATCCAGCTAGACCCTGAAATGTTGGAGAAATTCCCCGAAGGCTACCGACACTTGGCCTACCTGCAAACCAAGTCCGGTGGGGTAGTCAACCCGAATCTCCCAACCGCCAGCGGCCCCGCTTTAGACCAGCTGATCGCTCAATCACACGCTTGGCTTCACGCCGTTTGAAAGGACATCCCTATGCTCACCCACTTGAATGACTGCCACTGTGAAGTCGCCAACCCGTCCCGTCGTGGCTTCCTCTCAGGCCTGCTCGCCGCAGGGGTATCGTCGACCTTAGCGGGTTGTCAAACAGGCATGGGTAACCCAAGCAACGCTAGCCCGGCCAAGCCGCACCGCATCGACATCCACCACCACATCGTGCCGCCCTCGTATGCGGCGGACCTCAAGCGTTTGGGCGGCGGTGGCGCGCCGAAATGGTCGCCACAAATGTCGATTGAAGACATGGATAAAAACGGCATTGCCACCTCGGTCGTGGCCTTGATGCAGCCAGGTGCTTTTTTGGGTGACCTGCCCACTGATCAGCGCTTGGCGCGCGAGTCCAACGAGTACGCCGCGCAAATGGCGCGCGACTATCCTGGCCGTTTTGGCTCCTTCGCCACCTTGCCGTTGATGAACGTGCCGGGCAGCTTGCGCGAAATTACCTACGCCTTCGACACCTTGAAAGCCGATGGCATTGGCCTGATGACCAGCTATGGCGACAAGTATTTGGGCGACAAACATTTTTGGCCCATATGGGAAGAACTGAATCGGCGTAAAGCCGTCATCTACACCCATCCCTTGATGGCGGCGTGTTGCCGCAACTTGGTGGAGGGCTTACCCAACTCGTCTCTCGAGTTTGCCACCGACACCTCGCGCACCATCGCCAGCTTGTTGTTCAGCGGCGCGGCGAATCGCTTCCCCGACATCCGCTGGATTTGGTCACACAGCGGCGGCACCATGCCGTTTTTGTGGAGCCGCTTCACGCGCCAAGAAACCGACATGAAGGACAAAGCCAAGCTGGTCTTGCCCCAGGGCGTGCTCAGTGAAATTCAGAAGTTTTATTACGACACCGCACAGGGCCACCATGAGGGAGCCATGGCCGCACTGCGCGTGCTGGTGCCGCCGTCTCAAATTTTGTTTGGTACCGACTACCCCTATCGCCCCGGTGAGGAGGTGCGTCAAGGCTTGGCCGATAGAAGCTTCACCGCGTCTGAGCGCCAAGCCATTGATCGCGGCAATGCGTTGCGTTTGATGCCGCAGTTGGCACACTTGTCACCCACCCGCTCTTGAACTTTTTAGGAATCCCCATGTCTGATGCCTTCCCCGTCCCCAACACGCGAAACCCCGACCACCCGATTGACCCGCTGTTCACCACCCGCTGGTCGCCCCGCGCCTTTGCCGACGCGCCCATGTCAGAGCCCGAGCTGTTGATCCTGCTGGAAGCTGCCCGCTGGGCCCCCTCGGCCCAGAACGCGCAGGAGTGGCGCTTTGCCTATGCCTTGCGTGGGGACGCGCTGTGGCAGCCTTTGTTTGAAAGTCTGAACGCCAAGAACCAAACCTGGGCAAAAAATGCCAGCGCTTTGTTGGCTGTGGCCTCTACCACCATGTCCCTGCCCAAAGGCGGCGAAACCTTGGTTGCCAACCCCTCCCACGCGTTTGACACCGGTGCTGCTTGGGCGCACCTGGCCTTGCAAGCCACGCTCTCAGGCTGGCATGTGCACGCCATGGGCGGCTTTAACCCCGAAGCCGCCGCCAAGGCGGTTCACCTACCACCCCACCACGTGCTGCACTGCCTCGTGGCGGTAGGTAAGCGCGGCGACCCCGCCAGCCTGCCCGATGGTTTTCGTGAGCGTGAAGCCCCCAATAGCCGCAAACCCTTGAGTGAAATTGCGATGAGAGGCCCATTCGCTAGTTATCAAACCTAGTCAGGTGTTGGCCAGCAGCTCGGCATAGGCCGTTTCATCCAGTAATGCCGAAATTTGGTCAGGTGACGTCAGCTTGACCTTGAAGAACCAGCCCGCACCCAGCGGGTCGCTGTTGGCCAGCGAAGGATCGTCACGCAGGGCCTCATTCACCTCGGTGATCTGGCCCGTCACCGGCATGAACACATCGGCCGCTGCCTTGACCGACTCCACCACACCCGCCACCGCGCCTTGCGCGTGGGTGCTGCCGATGGGGGGTAGCTCGACAAACACGATATCGCCCAAGGTGTCTTGCGCATGGTGCGTGATGCCGACGGTGGCGCTTTGGCCTTCTACTTTGAGCCAAACGTGTTCTTCGCTGTACTTGCGCATGGGTACTCCAAAATCAGGGGGTTCGATTAAGCTAAATTCTGCCTGAGTTGTGGCGAGGGCTATCGCTCAGCATCTTCTTCCTGGAGCCAAGCATCATGGATCAACCACCGTTTCACCCCATCAACGCGTCTCCTGGGCTAAGCGTCAACGACATCGACACACCTGCACTGGTGATTGATCTGGACGCGATGGAGCGTAATCTCAGACTGATGCAGCGCTTTGCCGACCAGCACAATGTCAAGCTGCGCCCGCACGCCAAGATGCACAAGAGTGCGGCGCTGGCGCGCCAGCAGATCGCTGCGGGGGCGGTGGGCGTGTGCGTGCAAAAAGTCTCCGAGGCGCACGCCATGTTGACGGGGGGCGTGCGTGATATTTACATCAGCAATGAAGTTGTTTTGCTATCAAAATTAGAGCTGCTTGTGGACGTATTCATTGGTCTAGAGGAAAAAAACACTAAAATTTCTATCGCTACCGACAGTTTGACAGGCATTCGCAACCTGGCCTATGCCTTGCAGAATCGAGACGCACAGGGCAGCGCCCGCATCCACGTCTTTATCGAGATCGACGTCGGTCAAGCGCGCTGCGGTGTGCCGCCGGGTGAGGCGGCTCTGCCGCTAGCACGTGAGATTGCTCTGCATCCGCGTCTGCACTTCGCCGGTTTACAGGCCTACCATGGCCGCGCGCAGCACCAACGCACCGTGGGCGAGCGCCGCGCCACGCTGGCGCAGGTGATGCAAGACGTGCAGCGCACCCTTGATGCCTTAAAACGAGAAGACTTCACAGCGGAACTGGTCACCGGTGCAGGCAGCGGCACTTTCGGCATCGAGGCGGCCAGCGGTGTCTTTGGCGAGCTGCAAGCGGGCTCCTACCTCTTCATGGACGCCGACTACGCGCAAAACGAGGCCGACCCGGCCCAGCCCACTTTCGAGCACGCGCTGTTCGTGAAATCACATGTTATGAGCGTGCAGCCGGGCCGCGCCGTGTGCGACGCAGGCCACAAAAGCCACGCCATTGATTCGGGTTTGCCGCGCGTGCACGGGCGTGGCGATGACCTGCGCTACGTCAGTTGCAGTGACGAACACGGCGTGTTGCACGGCAGCACTTTGCCGCAGTTGGGTGAGGTGATCTGGCTCATCCCCGGCCACTGTGACCCCACCGTCAACCTGCACGACCAGATGATCGGTGTGCGCGGTGGGCTTCAACACGGCGTGGTGGAGCGCATTATTGCGGTGGATGCGCGGGGGGCGTTGACGTGAGTTCCGAAGCGGCTGATCAAGGCCGGACGCCTTAAGGGCATGACAATCAAGCCTATGTCAGACGAATCTTCCGAACCCTTGCCCAACCCCGTGTGGGACGCCTTGTTGAGCGAGGTGGCTGCGCTGCCTTCGCTGCCCGGTGTTTATCGTTACTTCGACGCTGAGGGGACGGTGTTGTACGTGGGCAAGGCGCGCGACTTGAAGAAGCGGGTGGCCAGTTATTTTCAGAAGAACCACGGTGGCACGCGTATTGCCCACATGGTGAGCAAGATTGCCCGCATGGAAACGACCGTGGTGCGCTCCGAAGCTGAGGCGCTGCTGCTGGAAAACAACCTCATCAAGACGCTGAGCCCGCGTTACAACATCTTGTTCCGGGACGACAAGAGTTATCCCTACCTGCGCATGACGGGTACCGGCGCGCCCAAACTTGGCGTGAGCGGCGCGCAGGCGGCGGAGTTTCCCCGCGTGTCTTATTACCGGGGTGCGGTGGAAAAGAAACACCATTATTTCGGCCCTTATCCCAGTGCGGGTTCGGTGAAAGAAGGCATTTTGCTGCTGCAAAAAGTGTTTCACCTGCGCACCTGCGATGACCCGGTGTTCAGCAACCGCACGCGGCCCTGTTTGCTGTACCAGATCAAGCGTTGCTCGGCCCCCTGTGTGGGGCACATCACGGCGCAGGCCTATGCCCAGGACGTGGCCCACGCCGAGGCTTTCTTGAAGGGCGATACCGAGCAGGTGATGTCGGTGCTGGAGACGCGGATGATGGCGCATTCCGACCGGCTGGAGTTTGAGCAGGCAGCCCAGTTGCGCGACCAGATTGGGGCCTTGTCCAATGTGCTGCATCAGCAGGCGGTGGACAACGTGGCGGACAAGGACGTGGATATTTTGGCGGTCAAGGTGCAGGGCGGTCGCGCCTGCGTCAACCTGGCCATGGTGCGCGGTGGGCGACATCTGGGAGACCGCGCTTATTTTCCCGTGCATGTGGAGGACGCAGCAGGGGTTTACCGGGGTGATGAAGAGAGTGAGACGGCGGACGATAAACTGCCTTCGGTCGAGGTTCAGGTGC
>JANXSU010000296.1 GCA_025356545.1 Comamonadaceae bacterium | reverse complement strand
CAGTCATCCCACAGCGGTGGCCCGCGCGCCGGGGATATGTGTCGTGGCTGCGAGTCGACCCCGATGTGATCCAAAATCCGTCTGATCTGTGCGCCCTCGGTAATGAAGGCGATCAGGCGCATCTGCCCACCACACAGCGGGAACACTTCGTAGATGCGCGCTATCAGCACCGCCCACAGGTAATGCGCCTTAGAGCGCTTGGGTGGTGCTACAGGTTCAGTTGCGGGTCCGCGTTGCCCGGCACCACCACCCCAGGCGCGCCCTCGCCCGTGGCGGCTGGCTCGGTCTGCACCACGACGTGCTTGGCTGGTTGTGCCGGTTGTGCCGGTTGTGCCAGTGTCGCCAGCGCCGTCACCGCAGCTCTGTGCGGCGAATTCGGGGCCAACACACCAAAGTAACGATGCCGGTGCGTGCGCGGCGGTGGCACCAGGGCGGCAATACGGGCTATCAGCTCCAGCGGTGTGAGGTGCAGTTCGTCGACCTTCGCGCCACGCTTGTCAGTGCTTGGCTCGCTGCGTTGTTTGGCGCAGCGGTACACCAGCTCAGCACCTTCTTTGCAAAGGCCCTCCACCGCCATCGGCACTTCCTCAAACACTCCATCGACCACACAGACATGGAAGTGAACATGCCCGTTCAGGCTGGAGCCGAAGCGGTGGATAAAGGCCACAGCGCCAATGTGCTGGGCAGCCTTGTTCACGTTCGCCGCCCCGGGGCAGGTGACAGATAGGCTTTGCGCAATGACCCGCAGGAAGTTGCGCAGCAGCTTGCCCGATGTCGCCGTACCCGATGGTTTGCAAGCCACGCTGCGCCCCTACCAATTGAAAGGCCTGAGTTGGTTGCAATTTTTTTACGCACACACGCCTTGAGGGGTGTGCTGGCTGACGATATGGGCCTGGGCAAAACACTGCAAACGCTGGCCCATGTACTGATAGAAAAAAACGCCGGGCGGCTGAACTTGCCTGCACTTATCATCGCGCCCGTCAGCCTGATGGGCAACTGGCGCAAAGAGGCCGAGCGCTTCACGCCCACGCTGCGCACATTGGTGCTGCACGGTGCTGACAGGCATGAAGCCGCCGCCAATATGGCAGGCCATGATGTGGTGATAGCGCCCACCCAAAAATCCCCATCAATAAAACCTGCCTCCCATGTGGGAAGAGCGGGGTTGATTGATTTATAAATAGTAAGCACCCTGAACGAAAATCAAGCCTAAAATTCATTGCGCATTTTTGCCCGAACCAAGAACCCCGGAAGTATCCAGACATGGCACTCACCATAAAACCTTTGCAGCCGCTGCAAGCGTCTTTTGCCGCTGAAGCCAGCGGCGTGGATTTGAAACAGCCGCTCGACGCGGCCACCATCGCCGCTATCGACGCCGCCATGGACCAGTACGCCGTGCTGGTGTTTCGCGGCCAGCCGCTCGACCAGGGCGAGCAGATCGCGTGTTCCCGGCAGTTCGGCCCCCTGGACGCGGGGCTGCGCAAGGCAACCGGTGCCGCCACGCGCTTCCAGCACGAGGAACTGATCGACATCGGCAATGTCGCGCTCGACGGTTCGGTTGCCCCCCCCGACAACAAGAAGCTGATCGGCGTACTTGCCAATCAGCTCTGGCACAGCGACAGCACCTTCCAGGCCATCCCGGTCAAGTACTCGATGCTTTCGGCCGTGGTGGTGACGGAGACAGGCGGCGAGACGCAATGGGCCGACTTGCGCGCAGCCTGGGACGCGTTGCCGGAAAAGACCCGGCGTCACGTTGAGGGCCTCAGCGCCTGGCACTCGGCATTCCACTCGCGCATGTGGCTCGGGGACGACACCTATACCGAAGCGCAATTGGCGCGGTTTCCGCCGGTGGAGCGGCCGCTGGTGCACGTGCATCCCGGCTCGGGGCGCAAGGTGCTTTTCCCAAGCGTGCACTGCACCCACGTGAGCGGCATGACGGTGCCCGAAGGGCGCCTGCTCGTTGCCGAACTGATCGAACACGCCACCCAGCCCGAATTCCTCTATACGCACAGTTGGCGCGCCGGCGATTACGTGATGTGGGACAACCGCGCCACATTGCACCGCGGCAGACGCTACGACCTGTCGGCCCGGCGCGACCTGCGCCGCACGACCACCTTGGAGCGTTCCGCCGCCCCGGCGGTCGCCGCCTAGGCGTCCGACGTGAGAAGGCCTTCTATTTTTACAACGACAGGACATGACCCGATGAAACGATTTTTACCGGGCCTTGCCTCGCTCCTCCTCGCGCTGGCCGCGACCCAGGCCGCCTCCCAGACCTATCCCAACAAACCGGTCAGGGTCATCGTGCCATTCGCCGCAGGCGCGGCCTCCGACACCATTGCGCGCGTGATCTCCGAGCGTCTGACTACGGCGATGGGACAGCCCTTCCTGGTAGAAAACCGCGCCGGTGCAGGCGGCACCATCGCCAATGATTTCGTCGCCAAGGCCGCGCCGGACGGCTACACGCTGCTGATATCGACGGCGGCGCTGCCCATCAGCGCCAGTGCGTTTCACAACCTCAAGTACGACACCGCCGCGTTCGCGTCGATTACGGTGTTTTCGCATTCCCCGCTCGCCTTCGCAGCCAACCCGAACTTCCCGCCGAAAACGGTGCCTGAATTTATTGCCTATGCCAAGGCCAATCCCGGCAAAGTCAATTTCGGCTCGCTCGGCGTAGCGACTTCTCACCACGTGACGGGCGAGAAACTCAAGCTTGATGCCGGTATCGACATGGTGCATGTGCCCTACAAGGGTTCCGGCCCCGCGCATGTGGACCTGATGGGCGGGCAGATCGAGGTGATGTTCGACAACCTGGTAGCCCTGTTGCCGCACTTCAAGTCCGGCAAGATGCGCCCGCTTGCGGTGAGTACCCTGAAGCGCCACCCGCTACTGCCCGACGTGCCATCGCTGTCAGAGGCCGGGGTGCGCGGCTTCGAGGCCGTGGCGTGGTTTGGCATGGTTGCGCCACCCGGCACGCCGCGGGAGATTGTCGCCAGGCTCAACGCCGAAATCGTGAAGGTGCTGGCGCTTCCGGAAATCCGCCAGCGCCTGATTGACGGCGGCTCCGAGGTGATCGGCAATTCGCCGGAGGCGGCAGACCGCTTCCTTCAGACCGAGACCGCGCGCTGGGGTGCCGTCGTGAAGGCAGCGAAAATCAGCGCGGAGTAGGAGCCTGTCGAACCCGGAAGAGCGGGGTTGATTGATTTATAAATATAAAACTTTACGCAAGCTCTTTGATAACCTGCGTAAGTTGCTATTCATTAGATAGCAACTTACATCACCAACATCCACTCACACCCTCTCACCCCACCACCCGATCAAACTTAAACACCCCCGGCTCCCTCACAGGATCAACATCAATGGGAATAGTGCTCTTAGGCAAAAAGTGCCCTTCCAGCAGCAGCTTGGACAGCGGGTTTTCTATGCGCTGCTGGATGGCCCGTTTCAGGGGCCGGGCACCAAACACCGGGTCGAAGCCAACCTTGGCCAGTTCGGCTATTGCCGCCTCTGACACCTCCATCGACAGGTCCATTTTTTGCAGGCGCTTGATGAGCACCTGGAGTTGGATGCGGGCAATGGATTCGATGTTTTTGGCGTCCAGGGCGTGGAACACCACGGTTTCGTCGATGCGGTTCAAAAACTCGGGGCGGAAGTAGTTTTTCAGCTCGTCCGTCACCGCGTCTTTGATGTCTTCATACGGTTGGCCCACCATCGACTGGATATGCGCTGAGCCAATGTTGCTGGTCATCACGATGACGGTGTTTTTGAAGTCCACGGTGCGGCCCTGGCCATCCGTCAACCGGCCATCGTCCAGCACTTGCAGCAAGACGTTGAACACATCGGGGTGCGCCTTCTCCACCTCGTCGAGCAGCAGCACGCTATAGGGCTTGCGGCGCACGGCTTCGGTCAGGTAGCCGCCCTCCTCATAGCCCACGTAGCCGGGCGGCGCACCGATCAGGCGGGCGACCGAATGCTTCTCCATGAACTCGCTCATGTCCACACGAATCAGGTGGTCCACGCTGTCAAACAGAAAACCGGCCAGCGCCTTGCACAACTCGGTCTTGCCCACACCTGTGGGGCCGAGGAACAGGAACGATCCTGTCGGGCGATTCGGGTCGGAGAGGCCCGAGCGAGCGCGACGAATGGCGTTGGCCACAGCAGCAATGGCTTCGTCTTGCCCCACCACGCGCTGGTGCAGCTTGGCCTCCATCTGCAAGAGCTTGTCTTTTTCACCCTGCATCATCTTGGCCACGGGGATGCCGGTGGCGCGGCTCACCACTTCGGCGATTTCTTCGGCTCCCACCATGGTGCGCAGCAGTTGCGCACGGCCACCATCTTTGGCCGATTGGGCTTTGCCTGTCTCTTGCGACTGAGCATCCTTCAGGCGCTTTTCCAGCTCAGGCAACTTGCCGTACTGCAGCTCACCAGCCCGGTTGAAGTCACCCTTGTCGGTCAGCTCCTTGATCTGCAAGCGCAGCTTCTCCACCTCTTGCATGATGGTCTTGGAGCCTTGGGCCTGGGCCTTCTCGGCCTTCCAGAGCTCGTCCAGATCGGCAATTTCCTTTTGCAAAGCCTTGATCTCTTCGTTGATCAGTTCCAGACGCTTTTGCGAGGCCTCATCCTTTTCACGCTTCACCGCTTCACGTTCGATCTGCAGTTGGATCAAACGCCGGTCCTTCTTGTCCATGACCTCGGGCTTGGAGTCCAGCTCGATCTTGATCTTGGAGGCGGCCTCGTCGATCAGGTCGATGGCCTTGTCTGGCAGAAAGCGATCGGTGATGTAACGGTGACTCAGCTCGGCCGCTGCCACGATGGCCGGGTCGGTAATCTGCACGCCATGGTGCACTTCATAGCGCTCTTTAAGGCCACGCAGAATAGCGATGGTGGCCTCTACCGTGGGCTCACCCACCAGGATTTTCTGGAAACGGCGCTCCAGCGCGGCGTCTTTTTCGATGTATTTGCGGTATTCGTCCAGCGTGGTTGCACCCACGCAATGCAGCTCGCCACGGGCCAGCGCGGGCTTGAGCATATTGCCGGCGTCCATCGCGCCCTCGGCCTTGCCCGCGCCCACCATGGTGTGAAGCTCGTCGATGAAGACGATGGTTTGCCCTTCGTCTTTGGCCAGGTCCTTGAGTACGTTTTTCAGCCGCTCTTCAAATTCGCCCCGGAACTTGGCCCCAGCCAGCAGTGCCGCCATGTCCAGCGACAACACGCGTTTGCCTTTGAGCGAGTCGGGCACTTCACCGGCCACGATGCGCTGGGCCAAGCCCTCCACAATGGCCGTCTTGCCCACACCGGGCTCGCCAATGAGAACGGGGTTGTTTTTGGTGCGGCGCTGTAGCACCTGGATAGCACGTCGGATTTCGTCGTCACGACCAATCACCGGGTCCAGCTTGCCCATGCGCGCGCGCTCGGTTAAATCGATACAGTATTTTTTGAGCGACTCGCGCTGGTCTTCGGCGTCCGCACTGTCCACGTTCTGGCCACCGCGCACGGCGTCAATCGACGCTTCTAACGATTTGCGCGTGAGGCCGTTGGCCTTGGCGAGCTGACCCATGTCGCCTTTGTTATCGGCCAGCGCCAGCAAAAACAACTCGCTGGCCACAAACTGGTCACCGCGCTTGATTGATTCTTTCTCAGCCGCTTGCAGCAGCGACACCATGTCGCGCCCGACCTGCACCTGCTCTTGGCCCTGTACTTGGGGCAACTTCTTGATCGCCGCTTCAGCCCCGGTCAGCAAGCCCGCCACATTGACGCCGGCGCGTTGCAGCAAGGCCTTGGGGCCGTCTTCCTGGCGCAGCATGGCGACCAAGACGTGGGCGGGTTCGATGTAGGGGTGGTCTTGCCCCAGGGCCAAGGTTTGGGCCTCGGCCAAGGCTTCCTGGAACTTGGTGGTGAGCTTGTCAATTCGCATGTGATCCTCCGGTTGCATTGAAGCTAGGGTCGATCAGCTCATTTTCAAGCCCTCCTGGAGGATCGCCTTTGATGCAGGTCAAAGAGGAACGGGGGCATACGACTCACCGAGTTCAGGATTTCACGGCCTCCAATGAGAACCCGGCCACCTGCTTGTAGCCCTCAGAGATAGCGCGCAATTCGTCCTGACTGATCAGGTCGTCAATGTGACGAAAGGGCTTGTCACCCGCAAGTTCATCGACCTTGATGTTGATGAAGTCAGGCGGCACGCTGCGGTTGGTTTGCACGATGCGGGCGGTGACCTCGCGGCGTTGGGCTTCGTAGCTTTGCAGGGCGGCTAAGGCATCTACCTGGGTCGCCAGCTCGGTCGCCAGCGTGCGTGCGTCAATCAGCGCCTGAGCTGAGCCGTTGGAGCCGCGCGGGTACATGGGGTGGGCGGCGTCGCCCATGAGCGTGATGCGGCCAAACGTCCACTGCGGTATTGGGTCTTTGTCCACCATGGGGTATTGCAGCACCTGGTCGGCATTGCGGATGAGGGCAGGCACGTCAAGCCAATCAAACTTCCAGTCTTTGAAGATGCTGATGAAGTCATCCACCTTGCCGCCAGTGTTCCAGTCGTTCATGTCGCGGCTGTCGCCCTCAATCTCGGCCATCCAGTTGATGAGCTGATTGCCCTCAGCATCAATGTTGTCCACGATGGGGTAAATCACCATCTTGCCGGTCTTGATGGAGCCCACGCGCATATAGCTCTTACCCGTCAAAATTGGCTTGTGGCGCGTCACGCCGCGCCAAGTGTTGATGCCCGCAAAGGCGAGCTTTTCATCCGGGTAAAACTGACGACGCACTGCGGAGTGAATGCCGTCGCAGGCCACCACCACATCGGCCTGCACCGAGGGCAAGACCGCACCATCACTGCTCTGCACAAAATTCACCGTAGCGCCGGCGGCGTCTTGTGTCACGCCCACACAGCGGTGGTTGGTGTGGATGCGATCCGCGCCTAAGCGCTTTATTGCCGCATCAAACAGGATGCGATGCAACTTGCCCCGGTGGATGCCCACCTCAGGCAGCGGGTAGCCCGCATGGCGACCGCGTGGCTCGCGGTAAATGTATTGGCCGAAGCGGTTGAAGAACACGCTCTCTAAATTCTCAATGCCCACGGCCTCCAGCTCGGCCTGTAGGCCCAGCGCGGCCAGCTCCCGCATACCGTGGGGCAGCAGCGTGATGCCCACACCCAGTTCACGCACCTCGGGCACGCTCTCGTACACGTCGCAGGCGATGCCTTTTTGGTGCAGCGAGAGCGCAAAGCCTAGGCCCGCAATTCCGCCACCAATGACGGCGATGCGCACACCGTTCGGGGTTTTATTTTTCTCAACCATGGCCTACTCCGCCGAAATGCTGTTGCGGCGGATCACATTGCCCCAGCGCAGAAAGTCTTTGCCGACCACATCGGTCAACTCGGCGGTGGTGGACGACGCGGCGTCCAGCCCGGCGCGGCCCAGTGCGTCGCGCACTTCGGGCAGCTTCATGATGGCGCTGACCTCGGTGTTCAAACGGCTCACCACTGCCGCAGGTGTTTTGACTGGCGTGAAAAAGGCGTACCAAAGGTCAACGTCCACACCCTTCACTCCCAGCTCTTCAAACGTAGCCACGTTGGGCGACACCGGGTGACGTTTGGGGCTGCCCACGGCCAGGGCGGTGAGCTTGCCTGCATTGACAAAACCCTGCGCAATATGCACCGGCAAAAAGCCCACCATCAACTCACCCGAGAGCAAGTCTTGTGTGTAGCCCGCCGAGCCACGGTAAGGCACATGTAACATGAACAGACCCGCCTGCACCTTGAACAGCTCCATGGCCATGTGGTGCGGGGTGCCCACACCGGGCGAGCCAAAAGTGACCGAGCCGGGGCTGGCCTTGGCCTTGGCGATCAGGTCTTTCATGGACTTGATGCCGGTCTTGGGGTTGGCCACCAACATCAGGCTGCCCCAGGCGGCCATGGAGACGGATGAGAAGTCTTTGACGGGGTTGAAGGGCACGTTTTTGTAGAGCTGGGACGCCATCAACATGGTGTTGGCACCCATCAACACGGTGTAGCCGTCGGCGTTTGACTTGGCCACGCTATCGGCCCCGATGTTGCCGCTGGCGCCCGGCATGTTTTGCACCACCACAGGCTGGCCGAGCCGCTCGCTCAAGCGCGGCGAAACGGTGCGGGCGATGGTGTCCATGCCGGTGCCGGGGGTGAAGGGAACGAGGATTTTGATGGTTTGCGTGGGCCAGGTTTGAGTCTGAGCCTGGGTCTGGGTCTGAGCCACCATGGAAACACAGAGCAAGGCCCCGGTGAGTGCGAGACGAAGTTGATTGAGTTTCATGGCGGCTTTCTTAGGCTAAGTCCTACGGATCAGGCAATCTTGAACACGGTCTCGGCGTTGGTTTGGAAGAACTTTTTCTTGTCCTCAGCCGACATTTTCATGTTGTCCAGCGCGTGTACTTCGTCCACCAGGTACTGGTAGGGGTAGTCCATGGCGTACAAGACGCGGTCCACGCCCAGGACGTCTTGCGAGAACTTGATGGCGGGCTCCCATGCCACACCGGAGTTGGTGATGTAGAAGTTCTCACGCAGGTAGTCGCTGGGTTTTTTCTTGATCGGTTTGACGCTCTCGTAACGGTTAGAAATCACCGTGGCGCGGTGCATGTAGTCGAGCCGGTACATCCAGAACGGCAGGGCCTCGCCCATGTGGCCGATGATCATTTTCAGCTTGGGGAAACGGTCAAATACACCTGCCGTGATGATGCGCAACGCGTGCAATCCCGTCTCAACGCCAAAGCCGTAAACAGCCCCGTCCAAGCCGCATTCCTGGAAGGGCTGAATCATGTTGGCGGGCAAGGCGTTGGGGTGCAGGTAGATCGGCACGTCCAGCGCTTCAGCGGCGGCAAAAATGTCCCAGAACTTGGGGTCAGACAGGTACTCGCCATGCGTGTGCGAGTTGATGATGACGGAGTTCATGCCGAGCTTGTTCACGCCGCGCTCGATCTCCTTGGCCGCAGCCACCGGGTCGTGCGGAGCCACGCAAATCATGCCGACGAAACGGGTGGGGTGGCGGCGCACGCCTTCGGCCAATTGGTCATTGGACAGCGCAGCCAGAGCCACGGCGGTGTCTTTGTCCATGATTTGCACGCCGGGTGCGGTGAGCGCGATGACCTGCTTGTCGATGCCGCACTCGTCCATGTGCTGGATGCGCAACTGGTCCAGATCGCTAAGACAACGCATGATGTGCTGCGCGCGGGCGCTGGGGCTGCTCATATAAAACCCGAGCAGGCCTTTGAAGCCGGGATCGACGTTTTCTTTGCTCAGAATTCTTTTGTATTCGGCCAGCACCTCGGGGGTGATGAAGGCCTCTTCGGTGGCGATGCGTTGGTAGGCGGCTTTGCCGGGGACTTGGGGGTTGGCTGGGGCTAGCGTGTGCATGTCTCTTTTTTCCTTTGACTTTGATGAAACTGGGGAATTAACTCGCGTAAAACTCACTCACGAATTATCGACCACGATGCCCCAACGGGCTAGCGCAGCATCATCACTCACACGAGCATCAACCCAGCGCGCGCCCACAGGCGTAGCCTCTTTCTTCCAGAATGGGGCCTGGGTTTTGAGGTAATCCATCAAAAATTCGCAGGCCTGAAAACTCTCGCCTCTGTGAGCTGATGTCACGACCACCATCACGATTTGATCCAGCGGCTGGAGCAAGCCCACGCGGTGGATGACGCGTACGCCAAAGATGTCAAAGCGCTTGTGGGCTTCGTCGATCATGGACTCGATGGATTTCTCGGTCATTCCGGGGTAGTGTTCGAGCTCCATGGTGAGGACTTCTGCACCGGCTACTGTGTGCGCATTCCTGTCTCTGACCGTGCCGATGAAACTGCACACCGCTCCGACGCGCGCATCCATTGCCCTGAGCTGGGCGATTTCGTCCGACACATTGAAGTCTTGGGTCTGGATGCGAACGCGAGCTGACATGGTTCGGGCTTCCATGGTCTTTACCCCCCGGTGACGGGTGGGAAAAATGCGACTTCGCAGCCGTCCATCAACGTGGAAGATTCATCACTCATGACCTGATTGAGCGCTACGCGCACTGCCCTGCCCCGCGCCAAGCTGTCCGCGTAAGCGCCTCCACGCGCGATTAAGGTATCACGCAACGCACCCAGCGTGCTGGCCTGCGTATCAAAGGCCTCATGACCCAGGCCCACGCTCTCGCGGATAGAGGCAAAGTATTTGATGCTGACTTTCATGGCGCTGGCTATCCCATCAAATCTGAGAATGAAATGAACTGCACGCTGTCGCCATGGGCAATGGTTCGTCCCGCTGGGTTATCCACCAAGCCATCGCCCCACACGGCAGACGTCAACACGCCCGAGCTTTGGTTGGGGAACAGATCAAGCCCACCTGCGGCATTGCGGCGCACGCGCAAAAACTCGCGGCGTTTGTCGGCACGCGGCCAGTTGAAGTGCGCAGGCATGGCGCTTGCCACTGGCGTGATCTGACTTGCGCCCTGGAGTTGGCGTAAAAAGGGGTGAACCAACACCATGAAGGTGACGAAGCTGGACACCGGGTTGCCTGGCAGGCCGATGAAGTGCGCGAAGTCCGTTCTCCTTGAGCTTGTCGAAAGGCTCGCGATGGCTTCGACGGGCTCAGCCCGAACGGATTTAAAAATCTTGCCGTACGCAAACGG
>JANXSU010000294.1 GCA_025356545.1 Comamonadaceae bacterium | reverse complement strand
ATTCAAAAAAACCGCTAGATGCGGACCCAGGCGGACAGAGGACATGGCGAAGGAAGACAAAATGAACACATTGCAAAATTTGCGTATCGGTTTTCGTATCAGCCTGGTCCTCGGGATCATTCTGGCGGTACTTATGCTGATGGTAGGTGTGGGGTACTGGCGTTTGCAGGAGCTTGCTGGCACCACTCAGGCTCTGGGCACCACAGACAGTGAAAAGATGAAACTGGCGCTCGAGTGGCGTCAAACCACCGAGATGAACTGGATACGCACTCAAGCTATTTTGCGCGATGCCAATCCGCAAGCGAGCAAGCAGTGGAAGCCTGACATGGACAGGACATCGGCGCGGGTAGATGCCATTCGCAAGCGCCTGATGGAGCTTGTGAAGTCCGATGAGGGCAAAAACCTGCTCGCCAAGATTGATGCCGCGCGTGACGCCTACCGTGTGCCCCGTGCCGATTTGATCAAACGCAAAGCCGCTGGCGAAGATGTGGTGGACGAACTGGGCAAGAACTTGTTGCCGTTAGCCGACATATACCTTGATTCTATTTCCCAAATGGACAAGCGCCAGGCAGATAACTTTGAAAGTGCCCTGGATTTGGCCGATAAAAAAGCAGATGTTGGACGCCAGATTTTGATAGTAGGAGGCCTTGTAGCCTTACTGGTTGGCGGCTGGCTAGGTTTCCTGCTCAGCCGCTCCATTCTTGATCCGATTCGCACCGCCACCCGGCATGCCCAACACATAGCTGCGGGTGACCTTACCGAGCAAATCCACAGCACCGGAAAAGATGAAGCAGCTGACATGCTGCAGGCATTAGATGGTATGCAGGCCAGCCTGATCAAAACGGTGACCCAGGTGCGCAATGGTTCGCAAAGTGTGGCCACCGCTTCGGCGGAAATAGCGCAGGGTAACAACGACCTGAGCGCGCGTACCGAACAGCAAGCCAGTGCGTTGGAACAAACTGCTGCCTCGATGGAGCAGCTAGGCGCTACAGTAAAGCAAAACTCCGATGGTGCTCGCCAGGCTAACCAGTTGGCCATGAGCGCCTCCAGCGTGGCCACGCAGGGCGGCGAGGTGGTGGCTCAGGTCGTGGACACCATGAAGGGCATCAACGAGTCGTCCCGCAAGATTGCCGACATCATCGGCGTGATTGACGGTATCGCTTTTCAGACCAATATTCTGGCGCTCAATGCAGCGGTGGAGGCCGCGCGCGCGGGGGACCAAGGCCGAGGGTTCGCAGTAGTGGCGTCCGAGGTGCGTTCGCTTGCTGGACGAAGCGCCGAAGCGGCCCGGGAAATCAAGAGCCTGATTGGCGCCAGTGTCGAGCGCGTAGAGCAAGGCAGTGCCCAGGTGGACCGTGCCCGCGAAACAATGACCGAGGTGGTGGGCTCCATCAAACGTGTGGCCGATTTGATGGGGGAAATCAGCGCGGCCAGCAACGAGCAGGCCACGGGTGTGTCGCAGGTTGGCGAGGCCGTCACCCAAATGGACCAGGCTACTCAGCAAAACGCCGCATTGGTCGAGCAAATGGCCGCAGCCGCCAGCAGCCTGAAGTCGCAGGCGCAGGAGTTGGTTAACACCGTTGCGGTGTTCAACCTGCCACAGGGCTCGGGAGGAAATGAATTTGCAACGCATAAAGTCGCGCCGGTGTACGGTCACCTGCCACAGCGACTCGCGCATCAAAGCCTGTCGCAGCGTGGGACAGCACCTTCATTTGCGCGAAGCAATTTGTCGAACAGCGCAGAAATCAATCTGGACAATGCAATTAAGGCGCATGCCGATTGGCGATCAAAACTGAGGTCAGCCGCAAGTAACCACTCGCATGTAGATGCAGAGACAATAGCAAAAGACGATTGTTGTGAACTGGGTAAGTGGTTGCAAGGTGCTGGAAGTTCGAAATATGGGGGTATGCCTACCTTCATAGACCTCATTGATGGGCATAGGAACTTTCACACTGAAGCAGGCAAAGTGGCGCGGATTGTGAACCAAGGAGATGGTGCAAAGGCGGAACAAATGCTAGGAAGTGGCACGGCATTTGCGCGCACTTCAAGTGAAGTTGGCCGAATGATTGTTCAGCTTAAAAAGGAACTTAAAGGAGCTTCCACACCTGCAACACGCAAAGCTTCTCCAAAAATGTTGACTGCTGCTATTCCATCTGGCGGTGCGAATGATGACTGGGAAACGTTCTAGATCGAATGTGGTGGCTAATGGAGTTCAGCAGTGCAGCATAGCGTCATCACCGCCGGCACGATATGGCGTTTTTGAATAGCATCATCCAACGCCGCGTTTTCAAATACAGCTAGGCGTTGTTGCATGGAGGCAGGTGACGGTCCGTCGTAGTAGGGGTCTGGCACCACAGGACTTTCCAGGGTCAGACAAAACTCTGTCATGCGCCTCACCTTCTTCAGATGCTGCTCGGGGCAGATGTCTTGAATGAGCGCCAGGTTGTCCCAGTCCATCGCCAGAATCAGATCGAAGGCTTCGAAGTCGGAGGTTTTGATTTTTCGGGCACGTAACGCTGAAAGGTCATAACCACGCAGTGACGCATGCTCCTGAGTGCGTGGGTCGGGTGGACTGTTGGGGTGGTAGTTGTGCGTGCCTGCTGAATCCACGGTAACGACTTCCTGCAGACCATGCTGCTGCACCTTGTGGAGAAATACCCCCTCGGCGGTCGGACTGCGGCAGATGTTGCCCATGCAGACGAAGAGGACGGCGTAATGCTTCATAGCAGTGCAGCTTGGGCTATTTTGGGCACCACGGCCTGCAATTGTTCGGCATCGAACGGCACTATGAAATCCATGACAGGATTCGTGGCATCCAGCCAGGCCTGGTAATGCGGCGGCGCCAAAATGGCCACCATGCGTTTTTCATCCGTGGGCTTATGAAATTGATTCATTAGCGGGTGCGCATCCGCATTGATGGTCAGCATCGTTAACGAGTGCACCCAGTCGTTCTTGGGGTTCTTCCAGCTCGACCAAAGGCCAGCGATGCCAAGTGAGTCACCACTTACGTGCTCAATCCGGGTGGGGATGGCTTTGCCCGAGCGCCAATCCTGCTCGTAAATCGCATCGGCCGGGATGATGCAGCGCTGATTGCGCCGGTAGGCATCCCTGAAGCTCGGCTTGTCTGCGGCGGTCTCGCTGCGGCAGTTGTAGGTGGATTTGGTGATGGTGGTGTCGGTGGCCCAGTGCGGCACCAGACCAAAAAGGCCATTGACGGCCTCCAAAGCTGGCACGGCCTCGTCGCCCACATCAGCGTTGGGATGGCAGCGGATGAAGGAACCCAGGTAACCGGGCCACATATCAAGCTTTGCGCTCTCCACGGGTGGCTGGGCCCCAAATTGCTTCAGAAATTTCTCCCGATCCTTGACGGCTTGGTAATGACTGCACATTGTTATTCTCCCCCTGTCACTATACTGTATGCATGACCAGTATTTTGAATTCTACTGAACCTCTAATGGCTGTGACCTTGCCCGTTGAAGCGTACCTGCTCACCGGCAACGTCCAGGCAGGCTTTCCCTCGCCGGCAGAAGACCTGGGTGCCCAACGCATCGACCTG
>JANXSU010000270.1 GCA_025356545.1 Comamonadaceae bacterium | reverse complement strand
ACGTACATGGCGTCCAGCGTGACAAAGATGCCAAAGCCGGTGGCTGCGGTAACGATGCCGCTGTACTCTTCGCCTAAGTGTTCGCGCATGTACTTGCACTTGAGCCAGGCTTCGACATCGCGGCTGGCCTCATCGGCCCGGCGCTCGTTGGCGCTACAGTGCAGGCCAGCGGCCATCCACGCCATCTGTTCGGCACTGGCTTTTTTGGGTTTGGCGCCACCGGCCTTGAGCTTGGCGGCATCGCTTTTTTCTATGCGACGCGATAGCTTGGCGTGCGCCTCGCCCGGTGTGGGCAGCGTAGGCAACTGGTAACGGGTCTTGCCCAGAATGGCTTTGATGACGCGATGCACCAGCAGATCAGGGTAGCGCCGGATCGGACTGGTGAAATGCGTGTAGGCATCAAAAGCCAAACCAAAGTGACCGCTGTTGGCTGGGGTGTAAATCGCCTGCTGCATGGAGCGCAGCAACATCGAATGGATCTGTTGTGCGTCCGGCCGGTCTTTGGTGGCCAGCGCGATGGCCTGGAACTCACCGGGCGAAGGGTCATCGCTGATTGTCAAGCCCACGCCTGTGGCCTTGAGGTAGTTGCGCAACAACTCGTTTTTCTCAGGCGTCGGGCCTTCGTGCACGCGGAACAGACCGGCTTGCTTGCCCTGGGCGATGAAGTCCGCACTGCACACATTGGCCGCCAGCATGGCTTCTTCGATCAGGCGGTGCGCCTCGTTGCGGGTGCGTGGCACAATTTTCTCAATGCGCCCGCTCTCATCACAAACAATCTGCGTCTCGGTCGTCTCAAAATCAACCGCGCCGCGTTTACCACGGGCCACTAGCAAAGCGCGGTACACCTCGGAGAGGTTGAGCAAATCACCCACGCGGTCTTTGCGTTTCAAGGCCTCCGGCCCATTGGTGTTGGTCAAGATTGCAGCTACTTCGGTGTAAGTAAAACGCGCATGGCTCCACATCACCGCTGGGTAGAACTGGTAGGCCGAAACCTCGCCCTCAGTCGTCACGAACATATCGCACACCATGCACAGGCGCTCGACTTCAGGGTTCAAAGAGCACAGCCCGTTAGAGAGCTTCTCAGGCAGCATCGGAATCACGCGGCGCGGAAAGTAAACGCTGGTGGCGCGCTCGTACGCGTCCACGTCAATGGCCGAGCCGGTCTCGACATAGTGACTCACATCAGCAATCGCCACCAGCAAGCGCCAGCCTTTGATGGCCGAGCGGCCTTTGCCTTGAGTTGCAGGCTCGCAGTACACCGCGTCGTCAAAATCGCGCGCGTCTTCGCCGTCAATCGTCACCAGGGGCACATCGGTCAGGTCAATACGGTGTCGCTTGTCTTCAGGACGCACCTTGTCGGGTAGGCCACGCGCTAGTGCAATACATGCGTCTGAGAACACATGCGGCACGCTGTATTTGCGCACGGCAATTTCAATTTCCATGCCGGGGTCGTCCACCTCACCCAGCACTTCCTTGACACGGCCTACGGGCTGACCAAACAGCGAGGGTGGTTCAACCAGCTCGACCACCACCACCTGGCCTGCTTTGGCGTCGCCGGTGGCACTCTTGGGGATCATCACATCTTGGCCGTAGCGTTTGTCCTCCGGCGCCACGATCCAGATGCCGCTTTCATGCAGCAAACGACCGATGATGGGTTGCGGTGGTCGTTCGATGATCTCCACCACCCGTCCCTCGGGGCGGCCCTTGCGGTCAGAGCGCGCAATGCGCACCTTGATACGGTCTTTGTGCAAGACGGCGCGCATCTCGTTGGGCGGCAGATAAATGTCGGGCTCGCCATCGTCACGCACCACAAAACCATGGCCGTCGCGGTGTCCTTGAACAAGGCCTTCAATTTCGTCCAGCAATCCGCTGGTTTGAACGGTATTTTTGATAAAGAACTCTCTCTCCTGGAAGCCCAGGTGGCTTAATTAAATATGGGTTGACGCTCAAGTTGTACTGGAACGAAAAAGATCGTGTTTTACAGGATCGGCTCAATGAAAATCATCGAAATCCCCTCTGAGCCTATGCTATACTAGCACTCGTTGTGGCCCAGGTGGCGAAATTGGTAGACGCACCAGCTTCAGGTGCTGGCGTTCGCAAGGACGTGGAAGTTCGAGTCTTCTCCTGGGCACCACTTTGAAAAGCCCCATGCAAATGCATGGGGCTTTTTCTTTGGGTAAATCGAAGCTGCAATTGAAGTTCAGTGCTTGATGTCGCTCAACTGTCGAATCAAATGGGCAAAGCCACCAAATCATGGCCCTGCGTGCCCACAATGCGAGCGCGCGTGAACTCACCCACTTTGAGGGTCTTGCTGATCTTCTCGGGCGGCAGCAATTTAACGGTGCCATCAATCTCTGGCGCATCGGCGTAGGTGCGACCCACACCACCCTTGCGACCCAGCCCCGGGGCGGAGTCCACCAGCACCTGCATCGTGGCACCCACGCGGCGCAACAGCTTGGCGGCCGACACTTCTTCAGCGACCGCCATAAAACGGGCGCGCCGCTCTTCTCGCAAATCAGCAGGCAACATGCCGGGAATGTCATTGGCTACAGCGCCTTTGACCGGGCTGTAGGCAAAGCAGCCCGCGCGGTCGATCTGCGCCTCGCGCATGAAGTCGAGCAGGTGCGAAAACTCTGCTTCCGTTTCGCCGGGGAATCCCGCAATAAAGGTGCTGCGAATCACGATTTCGGGGCAAATCTCGCGCCAGTTCTGGATGCGCTCCAAATTGCGCTCACCACTGGCCGGGCGCTTCATGCGCTTGAGGACGTCGGGGTGACTGTGCTGAAACGGCACGTCCAGATAAGGCAGCACCTTGCCGGTGGCCATCAGCGGGATGATTTCGTCCACACTGGGGTAGGGGTACACGTAGTGCAAACGCACCCAAGCACCATAAGGCTCGGCCATCTCGCCCAGCGTCTGCACCAGCTCCAGCATGCGGGTCTTGACCGGCGTGCCATCGAAGAAACCGGTGCGGTATTTCACGTCAACGCCATAGGCTGAGGTGTCTTGGCTGATCACCAGCAACTCTTTGACGCCACCTTCAAACAAGGCGCGCGCCTCTTTGAGCACATCGCCAATCGGGCGCGACACCAAATCACCGCGCATGGACGGGATGATGCAAAACGTGCAGCGGTGATTGCAGCCTTCGCTGATCTTCAGGTAGGCGTAGTGACGGGGCGTAAGCTTGATGCCCGCAATGCCAAATGGGCTAGGCACCAGGTCAATGAACGGATCGTGCGGCTTGGGTAGGTTGGCGTGCACCGCGTCCATCACCTCCTGCGTGGCATGCGGCCCGGTGACAGCAAGCACCTTAGGGTGCATCTGGCGCACCAGATTACCGCCGTCTTCACCCGTCTTGGCCCCTAAGCAACCGGTGACGATCACCCGACCATTCTCGGCCAGTGCCTCGCCAATCGTGTCCAGACTTTCTTTGACCGCATCGTCAATGAAGCCGCAGGTGTTCACAATGACCAGATCCGCACCTTCAAACGTCTTGACGGTCTCATAGCCCTCCGCATTCAACTGCGTCAGGATCAACTCGGAATCGGTCAGCGCCTTGGGGCAACCCAAGCTGACAAAACCAATTTTGGCGGTGGTAGGTACGGCGGACATGGATTCTGTTTTCAATGGAAAGGGTTTCGCAAATTGTGCGCGTTAGCGTTTAAGGCCAAAGGTTTCGAGCATTTGCTCGGTCTGCTTTTGCATCTGCTCCTGAAACTGGAGCACCATGTTTTTGGACTGCTCCAAGTTATTGTTCAACAGACCGTGAATCGAGGGTGATTGCAAGCCCATGAATTGCGCCCACAACTCGGGCGTCATTTGCTTGGACTGCTCACCCAGTTTGGTCTGTACATCCTGCATGGCATGGATGTTTTTTTCCAGGTAGCTGCCCATAAAGCCGTGCATCGCCTGACCATAAAACCGGATGATGCTGGAGAGCACTTCGGTGGTGAACATGGGCGTTCCGCAGTCTTCTTCTTCCAGAATGATTTGGAGCAAGATACTGCGCGTCAAATCGTCACCGCTTTTGGCGTCTTGCACCACAAAGGGTTTGGTTTCAAGCACCAGCTGCTTGATCTCGGCCAGGGTGATGTAGGTCGAAGCATTGGTGTCGTACAGCCGACGGTTGGGGTATTTTTTGATGACATGTGCCAACCCTAGCGCATGTTCAGTCTTTTTGTTTTTCATGTTTGAATTCTCCTCGTCCTGATCAAGTCGACCAGTTAGACAAATATATTGCACTGCAACACAAGGGGGAGATCATCTGCCGAAAGTCCCCAAAGATCACTTTGAAGTGGCAAAAGAGATGCAGAACTCGAAAACTATTGGTAGGCGCGATTGGACTCGAACCAACGACCCCCACCATGTCAAGGTGGTGCTCTAACCAGCTGAGCTACGCGCCTACAGTATTCGAGAGGCCAGAGTATAACAGGCAAATTTTCGTGTCCTGACGCCTTGAAGCGATTATTGTTTGATGCACGATAATTTGTGGTTAAGTTCAACATCACACAGCCCATTTTTCAGGAGTTCTCATGGACATTTCAGGCAAAGTATTTATCGTCACCGGCGGCGCGTCGGGTCTGGGTGAAGGTACGGCACGCATGCTCGCGGCCAAGGGTGCCATCGTCGTGATTGCCGACATGCAGGCCGACAAGGGCGAAGCAGTTGCCAAAGAAATCGGCGGCGCTTTTGTGAAGTGCGACGTAACTTCTGAGGCCGATGGCCAGGCCGCAGTCGCCAAAGCCACCGCCCTGGGCAAACTCATGGGTCTGGTGAACTGCGCTGGCATTGCCACCGGCGAAAAAACCGTGGGCAAAAACGGCCCGCACAATTTTGACAACTTCAAACGCACCGTCACCATCAACCTGATTGGCAGCTTCAACATGATCCGTTTGGCGGCTGACGCCATGTGCAAAAACGAGCCCGAGCCCACCATGGAGCGCGGCTGCATCATCAGTACCGCATCGGTCGCGGCTTACGACGGCCAAATCGGCCAAGCCGCTTACAGCGCCTCCAAAGGTGGCATTGTTGGCATGACGCTGCCCATCGCCCGTGACCTGTCGCGCAACGGCATTCGCAACATGACCATCGCCCCCGGCATCATGGGCACCCCCATGATGTTTGGCATGCCACAAGAAGTGCAGGACTCCTTGGCCGCAGCCGTGCCCTTCCCCAGCCGTCTGGGCACACCGCAGGATTACGCCAAGCTGGCTGTGCACATCTTCGAGAACGACTTGCTGAATGGCGAAACCATCCGTCTGGATGGTGCCATTCGTTTGGCCCCGAAGTAACTCAATCGCTACATTTTTGATAGCTTCTAACGCCTATATTTAAATGGATATGGCATGTATTCACTTAAATTTAGCCGCACTGGCCGCGTGCAACACTGCTTAGATTGGCTCAGTCTGGCATTGCTCGCCGCATGCACGACAGCACTGGCCCAGTTGCCCTCGGTGGAGTCGATCCAGTCTGAGGTGGCCACGGTTTATGCTGAAAAATCCGGCTGGACCCACGCCAAATTTGCGGTCGCCGCGGCCAATCCACTGGCCACTCAGGCCGGTTATCAGGTGCTCAAAGCGGGCGGCAGCGCGACCGATGCCGCCATCGCCGTGCAGATGGTGTTGACGCTGGTGGAGCCGCAAAACAGCGGCATCGGCGGCGGCGCTTTTCTGCTGCACTTTGATGGACGAGTCGTAGAGGCCTACGACGGCCGCGAGACCGCGCCTGCGGCAGCCGATGAAACTCTGCTGTTGGGCGCGAATGGCAAACCCTTGGCGTTTTACGATGCCGTGGTGGGTGGCCGTTCGGTGGGCACACCGGGCACGGTGGCCATGCTGGAGATGGTGCACAAGCAACATGGCAAGCTGCCCTGGGCACAACTATTTGAGCCCGCCATTGCCTTGGCAAGCGAGGGTTTCAGGGTCAGTCCCCGACTGAATTCCCTGCTGGGGACTGAGGAGCATCTTAAAAAAGACCCCGTAGCCAACGCTTATTTTTACAAAGCGGATGGCACACCCCATGAAGTGGGTCATCTGCTGCGCAACCCGGCTCTGGCTGACGTTTTAAAAAAAATCGCCCAACACGGTGCAAAGGCTATGCAAGAGGGTGACGTGGCGCAGGCCATAGTGGACAAGGTTCAAAAGCACCCCTCGAATCCAGGCCAGCTCAGCCTGGCCGATCTGGCGAACTACAAGGCCATCAAGCGTGCGCCGCTTTGCCATGACTACCGGGCCAGGGCTCATGATTTCCGGGTCTGCGGCTTTCCGCCTCCAAGCTCAGGGGCCATTGCCATTGGCCAAATCCTGGGGCTGCTTGACCAAACGAACGCGTCCAACCTACCCTTGGACCATGGCCTACCGTCCGCCGACTGGTTGCATCTCTACACCGAAGCGTCGCGCCTGGCGTTTGCAGACCGCGCCCAGTATCTGGCTGACCCCGACTTTGTACAGCCGCCCGCGGGCCACTGGATGAGCCTGCTGGATCCGGCCTATTTAGCCGGGCGCGCCCAACTGATCAGCCAAGCACCCGGTGCCATGAGTATGAAAACGGCCAAGCCGGGCTCACCCGGCGGCATGCAAACGGCCTACGCACCCATGCCTGAGCAAGTCGAATATGGCACCTCACACATCTCCATTGTGGATGCCTGGGGCAACGGCATCGCTATGACCACCACCATCGAAAACGGGTTTGGCTCGCGTCAAATGGTGACGCTCAATCCGGCGCTGTCGGGCGGATTTCTACTCAACAATGAGCTCACTGATTTCAGTTTTTCCCCGACTGATGCGTTCAGCACCCCCATCGCTAACCGCGTGCAACCCGGAAAGCGCCCTCGCTCCAGCATGTCTCCCACCCTCATTTTTGACAAATCCAGTGGCTCTTTGATCATGAGTGTGGGCAGCCCCGGCGGTGCGCAGATCATTCACTTCACCGCCAAAACCATTTACGGCGTGCTCAATTGGGGACTACTGCCGCAGCAAGCCATCAGTTTGCCCAATTTCGGCTCTCTCAACGGGCCGACCCAATTGGAAGAAAAACGTTTCCCCAAAACCACCGTCGATGCCCTCAACGCACGAGGCCACGAGGTTCGGGAAGTCAACATGACCAGCGGCTTGCAAGCTATCAGCCGTGGGCAGGTGCAGGGTGTGCCAATGTGGCTGAGCGGCGCAGACCCGCGACGTGAAGGCATCGTGATGGGCGAATAGTTGGGCTTGCCTATAAACTGGCTCTTTTGCTCAGCGCCCGGAGATTTTCAATGACATGGTCAGCACGTTTCGTCCTCACAGTTTTTTTGTGCTCATCAGGGTTGGCGCAGGGGCTGGCGCAGAGCAACACACAAGACAGCCCACAAAACAGTGCGCAACTTAAACCGCTCCAAAGTTTAGTTGCCTTCAGCTCCGATGAAGGCATTGCACGGCTGTCCAGGGCCACTGCAAAAATTGATTTTCCAGCGCTGGCCAATCAGTTTGAGGCGCAGTCCAACATTGCTTTTTGTGGTCCCACCAGTGCCTCCATCGTGCTAAACGCCCTGCGCGCCCGCAGCCCAGATCTGCCGCGTGACCGCAGTCGCTTGCACCCCGAAGACCTTGCATTCAGCTCGCACGGGGTTGAATTAGCAGTCGCTCGTTTTACGCAAGATAACGTGATTGGTAAAGGCCAAAAGACCCGTTCACAGGTGCTGGGTGAACCTGTCACGATCAATGGCAAACTGATCCGCGATGGTGGCTATCAGTTACGCCAATTTGATGAGATGCTCAGGGCGCATCAGCTCGTGACCCGGGCCGTGGTGGTGGACGACTCGATGCCCGAAGCGCAAATTCGCGCTGATCTGGTCGACAACCTCAACCGTGGCGGCGACTACGTCATCGTCAACTACCGGCGAGAAGCGGTGGGCCAACGCGGTGGTGGTCACATCTCGCCCTTGGGGGCCTATGACGCCCAGACCGACTCTTTTCTGGTGTTGGACGTGAACCCCGCCAGTGAGGGCTGGGTCTGGATGCCGACCGAAACCCTGATCAAAGGCATGCGCACTTTTGACCGGGTTGAAAACCGTGGCTACATCCTGATTCAGGAGCATTAGGAAACCTAAGCGGCCGATACGGCTACGACCTAGATCCTGCGCAGACGGCACGCCGACTAGGTCACAATCACACCCCCCATGGCCATCCCCCAAACCTTCATCCAAGAACTGATCGCCCGCGCCGACGTGGTGGAGATCGTGGGCCGCTACGTGCAGCTCAAAAAGGGTGGCGCCAACTTCATGGGCCTGTGCCCCTTCCACGGCGAAAAATCTCCCTCCTTCTCGGTCAGCCCGGCCAAACAGTTCTACCACTGCTTTGGTTGCGGCAAGAACGGCAACGCCATCAGTTTCCTGATGGAGCACGCAGGCATGACTTTCATTGAAGCCGTCAAAGACTTGGCCCAGCAGTTCGGCATGCAAGTGCCAGAGGACGATGCCAGCCCGCAAGACCGTGCCCGCGCCGCCGAGCAGCGCGAGAAGCAAGCCACCCTCACTGACGTGCTGGAGAAAGCCGGTGAAGCCTGGCGCAAGCACCTCAAAAATACCCCCCACGCCATTGAGTACCTAAAAGGCCGTGGCCTGTCAGGCGAAGTCGCCAAGCAGTTTGGCTTGGGCTACGCACCCGAGGGCTGGCGCACACTGGCCAGTGTCTTCCCCAACTACGACGACCCGCTGCTCGCCGAGAGCGGCCTCGTCATCACCAACGCCGATGAAGACGGCGGTGAAGACAAACGCTACGACCGCTTCCGCGACCGCATCATGTTCCCGATCCGCAACGTCAAGGGCGAATGCATCGGCTTTGGCGGGCGTGTGCTGGGTGACGAAAAACCGAAATACCTCAACTCACCCGAGACCCCGGTCTTCAGCAAAGGGCGCGAACTCTATGGCCTTTTTGAGGCCAGAAGTGCCCTGCGCGAACAAGGCTACGTGCTTGTCACCGAGGGCTATATGGACGTGGTGGCGCTGGCCCAGCTCGGCTTTCCCAACGCGGTGGCCACCCTGGGCACCGCCTGCACGCCTGAGCATGTGCAAAAGCTGTTCCGCTTTACCGACGCCGTCGTCTTCAGCTTTGATGGCGACGCCGCCGGTCGCCGTGCGGCACGCAAGGCGCTGGACGGTGCCCTGCCTTATGCCAGCGACGTGCGCAGCGTCAAATTTTTGTTCTTGCCCGCCGAGCATGACCCCGACAGCTTCATCCGAGAGCACGGCAAAGAGGCCTTCTCACGTTACGTGAGCGAGGCCCTGCCCCTGAGCCGCTTTCTGGTGGATGCCGCCCGCGAGGGCTGCGATCTGCACACCGCCGAAGGTCGCGCCCACATAGCCAGCAATGCCAAGCCACTGTGGAGCCTGCTGCCCGAGGGCGCGCTCAAGCTGCAACTGCTGGGCGAGCTGGCTGAGCAAGTGCAACTCACCGCGCGCGAGCTCAGCGATTTGTGGTCGCCCCCCCCTGTCCACAACGCTCGAAAATCCGCAGACGGCTTTAAAAGTGGCTACAAAAACAGTAGCAGCTCACGCACATATTCAGAGGGCTACAGCCCTAAATCACCTTCAAACTTTGCCGTCAAACCGCGTTTAAGTGGGCGTGCTGCCCCAGCCAGCCGCGCCGACCATGCCGTTCGATTACTGCTCGGCAACAGCGCAGCCTGGGACAAGCTCTCCAGCGATGACCATGCCCTGCTGTGTGCCTTGCCGGCCCCGCATGGCCCCTTGCTCACTTGGCTGGAGAGCCAATTGCACGAACACGGCCCCCAGTCATGGGCCGCGCTGCGCGAAGGTTTGCATGAGCACCCCTCGCAATCCCTGGCCCTGCAACTCATGTCCGGCCCCGCGCTGGACGACTCGGCTGACAGCCAACGCGAGACCTTGCAGGAACTGCGCAACCTGGTCAATCGCATCCTCATAGAGCAACTCAAAGCGCAGGAGACCGAGGCGATAGAAGCCTCAAAAGCCGACCCGTCTGCCTTGGGGCGTTACCGTGAGCTTCAAGCCCGTCGCCGCGCTCTGGAAGCCAGTATTTAGATCTTCATGCACCGCCCCACCCTCGTCTTCTCCCACGGCAACAGCTTCCCCGCCAGCACCTATCGGGTATTGTTTGCGTACCTACATGAGCGCGGCTTCAAGGTCAAGGCGATTGAGAAATTGGGCCATGACCCGCGCTACCCCGTTACCAACAACTGGCCGCATCTGGTGCAGGAACTGGCCGATTTCGTTACAGGACAAGTCAATACCGACCGCGGCGCGCCCGTTGTACTGGTGGGTCACTCGATGGGGGGCTTTCTCAGTGTGATGACGGCGGCCCTGCACCCCAAGCTGTGCCGTGGCGTGTTGATGCTGGATTCGCCCCTAGTGGGCGGCTGGCGCGCTGCGGGGCTGGGCATGGCCAAAACCACCCAACTCATTGGCGCAGTCTCACCCGGTGCGGTCAGCCACAAGCGACGCAATAGCTGGCCCAGCACGCAAGCCGCCCTTGAACACTTTCGCCACAAGAAGGCTTTTGCGAACTGGAACACACAGGTACTTCAAGACTATGTCGAGCACGGCATGTTGGATGAAGACGGCAAGCGTGTGCTGAGTTTTGACCGCACCATCGAGACCGCCATTTACAACAGTCTGCCCGACAACCTGGAGAGTTTGCTGCGCCGCCACCCGCTCAAATGCCCGGCAGCCTTCATTGGCGCTACCCATTCAGCAGAACTCAAACAAGTCGGCATGGCGATGACGGAAAAGGTCACCAAAGGCCGCGTGATGATGCTGGACGGCTCTCATCTGTTCCCGATGGAGCGGCCCGCCGTCACGGCAGCGGCCATCGAGGCCGCGCTGATGAACTTGCTCAGCTTGGGCTGAGCCCGAGTTCGAAGCATCACTGCGCAAGCGTAATCAACCACGCAGTGACCTCCGCGATAGCCGCCGTTGGCACGCTTAAGTGGTTTGCGGTGACCGTTACAAATTTACTCATTGGATGTGGAGGAGCCTTGTCAAAGATGTAATCCTGTGTCGGCGCAGACCGATCATCGCTGCCGACAACAAATAGCAAAGGGATCGGCGACTTGATAGCAGCAGCAGATTTTGGCATCACAGCGAGTCCAGCGGGATCGAACCAGCTTGCGTAGACATCCCCGGTCGCTGTCACGTCAGAGGACTGCCCCTGATTCAGGTCAGAGAAGGTCGTTTTCTGTTTGCCTCGGCCCGCCGCGATCATGGCACGTGCTTTCGACAAGTCCGCCCCCAATCGCCTTGCAAAACCCGGCTGCTCTGGGTTGTGTCCTGGCGCGAGAACGATGATCCCGTCCACACGCCCTCTCGAAGCGGCATAGCCCAAGGCAGCATTGGCCCCCAGGCTTTGACCACCAACGATCACAATCTTGGCGCCTTTTTGCCGCAGCACCTTAACCTCTTGGTCAATCTCAACCATTGCTTCATCCAACGAGGCGTCGTAAATTCGCCCCTTGGACCAAGGCATCTCAGGCGTAGAAACGAGGTGTCCCCTATCCTGAAGAGCCAAAGCCAATGCGCTGATATATCCGCTCGGTGTACCGCCTTTTCCATGGAGCAGAACGACGCCAATTTCCCCAATCGCCGCTGAAGCCATCGGGCTTGCCGCCACGCTAACAAGCATCAGCAGAACAGCCACCCAACGATGTCTATTTTTCACGGTGACGCCCTCGAATACCGATCATCCATGCCACTGAACAGCCCCGCTCCAGGCCGTGACCAGCACCACCACGCCAAAGCCAATGCGGTACCAAGCAAAGCCGACAAAGCTATGCGTGGCAATAAAGCGCAGCAGCCAGCGCACACACATCCAGGCGCTGATGAAAGAAAAAATCAGTCCCACGCCAAACATCGGTAAATCGGCCATTGAGAGCAGCGCTCGATCTTTGTACAGACTGTAAGCCCCGGCTCCGATCAATGTGGGAATGGCCAAAAAGACCGAAAAATCCGTCGCCGCCTTGCGCGACAGACCCAACAACATGCCACCAATAATGGTGGCGCCACTGCGACTGGTGCCCGGAATCATCGCCAGGCACTGCACCAGGCCGACCTTAAGCGCGTCTTTCCATGTCATGTCATCGACTGAGTTGACACTGGAACCACCTGGAGCCATCTCTGTATCAAATACATCGTCGGTTATTCCGGTCATAACATACCGTCTCCTTCTTGCCTCACGCCTTTCTGCCCACAAAATAATGAAGCCTCCAACGATGAAAGTGCTGGCCACAACCACAGGCGTAAACAAATGCGTCTTTATCGCAGAACCAAACAGCAAACCCAACACCACGGCGGGCATGAAGGCAATCAGCACATTCAACGTAAATTGCTGCGCCCGTTTTTGTGTAGGCAAGGCCAGCACTGTATTCTGAATTTTTTGCCAATACACCAAGATGACTGCAAAGATTGCACCCGTCTGAATTGCGATGTCAAACACCTTTGCTTTCTCATCATCAAAGGTCAACAAGGCCCCGGCCAAGATCAAATGTCCCGTACTGGAGATTGGTAAAAATTCAGTCAATCCCTCGACCACCCCCATAAGTGCAGCTTTGATCAGCAGTGCAATGTCCACGCGTACTCCCATTAAAAACCGCAATTATCCGAGATTGTCCATTAGCCCCAAGCCTGCTATCGTGAGCCGGTCTGGCCAGCGCCAGACACGGCTGTGGAGCTAAATGGATAGCCCTTGTGCTTGCTCAATGGCCTGCGGCCAGTCATAGGTGTGTGCCCCCGCCCACCCTTGTGCTTCGCCGCTGCGCGGCATCAGCCCTGCGCGCTGGTCTGCCCGTCCGCCCCCCCGTGGGGGCTCCCTCAGCCCGCGCGCCATTGTTTTTGGGACTTGCTACAGGTTTTATAGCTGGTCACGGATGGAGTACGCTGACTTACTTTTCAGGTGCAATCGGCTCTATATTAGCTATGTATTTGATAGCTGCTTGCGAACGTTCTATGCGGTCCAGAGCCCTATTTTGCATATAAAACTCTGGCAAAAGGCTAAAAGTGCTGATTTGGAGGTTTGCAGCCAACTTGGTGCGACCAATTCAGGCGGGGGCAATTTGACAAACTAGAGCCACAAAGAAGAAAGGACTTAGAACATTTCTGCGCTAAGTCCTTGATTCATATGGTCGGTGTGAAAGGATTCGAACCTTCGACCCCTTGCACCCCATGCAAGTGCGCTACCAGGCTGCGCCACACACCGATGATAAATTCATTATAACCTGCTGAAAATCAGAATTCAGAAGGCACAGAGAGCAATTTACGAATTTCAGATAGCTCGCGTTTAAGAATCTGCATGCGATCTTTCGAAGCCGTATTGTCTTCAACAATATCGAATTGAGAGTCATCGAACTCATGGAGGCTGGAGTCACCTATCTCGAGAACCTCGACGCCATCCAGTAACACTTCTCCACTTTGTTTTTTGCCGCGCTCAAACTGAATAAGCTCTTGTATCTTGTTGCGCGCACCACTAATCGTGAATCCTTGGTCATACAGTAGCTCACGGATTCGACGAATCATCAAGACTTCATGGTGCTGATAATAACGGCGATTTCCACGTCGTTTAATAGGGCGTAATTGCGTGAATTCTTGCTCCCAATATCGTAGTACATGGGGTTTGACACCACATAAATCGCCCACCTCACCAATAGTAAAGTAGCGCTTAGCAGGGATAGATGGAAGGAATTTCTCCATTGAAATCAAGGTGGTACGTGGGAAAGCTCGTAGATTACTCCAAGTTGTTACTTGATGCAAACCAAGTTTTCACGCAGGCACGCTCAATATGGTGAGATTGCCTTGACCCGAACTAAGCTATAGGCTTATAGACGGCATTTAATTTCATAAGATAAAATGCAAACATGAAAAAAACAGACCCCGATGCTGTTCTCAAGCCCACCGTTCAGGTCTTAGAACGCATGTTCATGCTGATGGATGTTCTGGCCTCCAAAGAAGAGGCTATCTCGCTCAAGGAAATCAGCGAGAAAACTGGGCTTCACCCGTCTACGACTCACCGGATACTCAACGATTTAACAACAGGTCGATTTGTCGATCGCTCTCAGCCTGGAGCTTATCGTCTTGGTATGAGACTGCTTGAGCTTGGCAACCTGGTCAAAGCTCGGCTTAATGTGCGCGATGCAGCCTTGACGCCAATGCGTGAGCTGCATCGATTAATTCAGCAACCGGTGAATTTAAGCATTCGCCAAGGTGATGAAATTATTTATATTGAGCGCGCTTACAGTGAGCGCTCGGGAATGCAAGTGGTTCGAGCTATTGGCGGACGAGCACCGCTTCATTTAACTTCTGTCGGTAAACTTTTTTTGGCTGCTGATGACCCTCAGCGCGTACGTGCCTATGCAACCCGCACTGGCTTAAATGGCCACACCAAGACGAGCATTACGCAGTTGCCTATACTTGAGCGTGAGCTGGCTAAAGTCCGCCAATACGGTTCAGCCCGAGATAATGAAGAATTGGAACTTGGGGTGCACTGCATGGCCGCAGGCATTTATGATGACCAAGAAAAACTGGTAGCTGGCCTGTCTATCTCTGCTCCAACAGGCCGCTTGAATGAAGAGTGGTTAGTAAAACTACAAGCGGTGACCCGTGAAATTTCAAAGATCCTAGGCTACCAGTCTCACGACTAATTCAAAAGCTGGCAGCGATCCCGCATCCTTCAATTTAACGCCAACCGTTCGCTGCTTATAAATAAATTTACTTGAGGTTTAATGGGTGAGCTTTCGACCCAGTGCCTCACACGCTCAGCATCACCCAATCTACTGAGTTTGCCTGCAGAGTCCAGAAACACCATGATGAGCTTTCTGCCGGCCACTCTCGCTTGCATCACTAAGCATTGCCCCGCCTCAGAAATATAGCCGGTCTTTTGCAAACCGATATCCCAAATCGGATTTTTAACTAGTCGATTCGTATTGTTGTACTGCAGCACTTTCTTACCTACGGCAACCTGATGCCCATGAGAAGTTGAATACTCTCGCAGTAGCGGGTCTTGAGCAGCGACGCTGACCAGCAGGGCAAGATCATGAGCACTAGATTGATTCTTGCTTGACAAGCCAGTTG
Organism: Comamonadaceae bacterium; assembly: GCA_025356545.1. Classification (GTDB taxonomy): domain Bacteria; phylum Pseudomonadota; class Gammaproteobacteria; order Burkholderiales; family Burkholderiaceae_C; genus CANCDA01. Next base: position 13,134 of record JANXSU010000270.1, on the reverse strand, counting down.
GCTCAACGTAGCGTGTATCTTGCATACCCAGCTTGCGGGCTTTTTCATTCATGAGTGAAACAAAAATACTCAATCCACCAGGAAACGTTCTACCCAAAGCACTAGCAGCCCGGTTTTCACTCGACATCAGGGCAAGATGAAGCATTTCACGTCGGCTAAGTTGCGTACCTACGCGCAGCCTCGATGAGCTACCTTTTTCAGTATCCACATCCGCCTGGCTGATCTCAATAATTTCATCCATTGAGAGATTGGCTTCACTGATCAGCAACCCTGTCATCAACTTGGTAATAGAGGCTATTGGCACAACCGCTTGGTCATTTTTTCTTAAAAGCACCTCATTGGTATCTTGATCAATCACCAGTGCCACACTGGATTTCAGATCCAAGGCATCTGAAACTTGATGAAGTCCAGCCAGTTGCCCAAATGATGGTCGGCTACGGACTAGTGCCATAGACCTGATGACTTTGCGCTTCGCCGAAACAGTATTTGGGGAAGCCTTACGCTTATTAATCGAAATACTTTGGGGATTTCTTACTTCAGACCCGCTTTGAGCCGCGCTACTGCTACTCATAGCGATCGCCATGAAAGAACTCGCAGCAAAAGCAAAGGCGACGTAACGTGGCAAGCAGCCGAAAAATTCGGCTAAGTTTCGTATGGTCATATGTTGTCCTCCAAACGATCTCATTGATGCCAGTTTATACATAAAAAACCACGCAAAATCAAGTAGTTGCGTGGTTTATTTAAACAAACACCTATGATTTTTTCCGTGTTCAACCCTGTGCGGCAACCCGATCGGCTTTGCTGTGCAGTTTATTCAACGCGCTCAGATACGCTTTCGCCGACGCCACGACAATGTCCGGGTCCGAGCCAATACCGTTGACAACGCGGCCGCTGTTTTGCAAACGGACGGTTACTTCCCCCTGGCTTTCGGTGGACCCGCTGATGGCGTTGACCGAATACAACACCATCTCAGCCCCACTTTTCACGTGTGTCTCAATGGCCTTCAAAGAGGCATCAACAGGGCCGTTACCGTCAGATTCCCCTCTAACCTCTTTACCTTCCACCATGAAGACAATACTTGCATGAGGCCGCTCACCCGTTTCGCTGTGCTGGGACAGTGAAACAAAACCGTACTGCTCATTCTCATGATCAATGCCTTCATCGCTAACCAAGGCCAAAATATCTTCATCAAAAATCTCACTTTTGCGATCAGCCAACTCTTTGAATCGAGAAAAAGCGTTGTTAATATCTGACTCGCTATCCAACGAAACCCCGAGCTCCTGAAGGCGCTGCTTAAAGGCATTGCGACCACTCAACTTGCCTAACACGATCTTATTGGCCGTCCACCCCACATCTTCAGCACGCATGATTTCATAGGTGTCACGGGCCTTGAGTACGCCGTCCTGGTGAATGCCGCTGGCGTGTGCAAACGCATTGGCTCCAACCACCGCTTTATTGGGCTGCACAACAAAACCAGTAGTTTGACTGACCATGCGTGAAGCAGCCAGGATGTGGCTGGTGTCAATGCGCATGTCCAAACCAAAATAATCTTTGCGTGTTTTCACGGCCATGACGACCTCTTCAAGACTACAGTTGCCCGCACGTTCGCCCAATCCGTTGATGGTGCACTCCACCTGACGCGCCCCGCCTAACTTGACGCCGGCGAGCGAGTTGGCAACCGCCATGCCTAAATCATTATGACAGTGCACCGACCAAATCGCTTTGTCCGAATTAGGAATGCGTTCACGCAGATTTTTGATGAACTGGCCGTACAGCTCGGGGATGGCGTAACCTACGGTGTCGGGAACGTTGATGGTGGTGGCACCCTCATTGATAACGGCTTCCAAAACACGGCACAAGAAGTCGGGGTCACTGCGGTAACCATCTTCTGGACTGAACTCAATGTCATCCATCAAGTTGCGGGCAAACCGGGTTGAGAGTCTGGCTTGCTCGAACACTTGATCCGGCGACATGCGCAGTTTCTTCTCCATGTGTAAGGCGGAGGTGGCCAAAAACAAATGCAAGCGACCTCGGTTGGCGGGTTTAAGCGCTTCCGCCGCACGCGAAATGTCGCGATCATTGGCTCGAGCCAATGAACAGATAGTGGAATCTTTGATCACCTCGGCAATCGCCTTAACGCACTCAAAATCACCATTGGAGCTGGCCGCAAAACCCGCTTCAATCACGTCCACTTTGAGGCGCTCCAGTTGGCGTGCAATGCGAACTTTTTCGTCCTTGGTCATGGACGCACCGGGTGACTGTTCACCATCTCGTAAGGTGGTGTCAAAAATGATCAATTGGTCAGCCATGTTAATAACTCCTGGAAATGCAATTAAAAGAACTCAATGAATCGCAGCTCAAAATGAAAACGGCCCGCTGCGAAAAGCAAGCGGGCCGTTGGGTAAATCTAGGGGATGTACGCGCTTAGCCCGCCTTCGTTAGAAGGAGTGTCAGTAGACTTAGCAGACCCAAGGTCGCAATTTGCACCTTGGTCCAAGTGCTTAACGCAACGCGTAATGCATGTGATTTGTTCATGGGCACAATGTAGCATAACTTTCGAAATTAGTGCAAACCCCGTTCTTCGGGCTCGTCTTTGGAAGTAGCAATCACGCTCACAGATTGGCCTTTAAATTTTCGATAGGCGTAAATCACATACCCGCTCAAACCATAACTCACGAAAATCCCAAACAAAACACCAGGCGGGTCGATATTGACCACCGCAATGGCAATGGCAATCAAGACGATCACGACAAAGGGCACGCTCTTCTTGAGATTGACATCCTTGAAACTATAGAAGGGCACATTAGTGACCATCGTCAACCCCGAATACAAGGCAATGGCGAACATCAGCCATTTGATAAAGCCATTCGAAGGATCAACGCCTAAATCGTTCATGAGCCAAATAAAACTCATCACCACGGCAGCAGCGGCTGGGCTAGGAAGACCTTGAAAATAACGTTTGTCAACCACACTGGTATTGACATTAAAGCGGGCCAAGCGCAGTGCTGCGCAAGCGCAATACACAAACGCGGCAATCCAACCCCAGCGCCCCAGGCCACGCAAAGACCACTCGTAGGCAATCAAAGCCGGGGCCGCGCCAAAGCTGACCATGTCCGAGAGTGAATCCATCTGCTCACCAAAGGCGCTCTGGGTGTTGGTCATGCGCGCGACACGACCGTCCAGGCTGTCCAGCACCATGGCCCAAAATACACCAATTGCCGCCTCGTTGAACTTACCATTCATGGCCATCACGATGGCGTAGAACCCGCCAAACAAGGCCGCCAAAGTAAAGAGGTTGGGCAAAATATAAATACCCTTGCGACGCGGCTTAAGCGGCTTCAAGGGATCTACAGGATTAGAGGTACTCTCATTCATTTTTTTGTACCAAATAGGCCGAAAGCGCTTTTTTAATTGCGCCACCAGCTATTAAATTAATAGCAAGAATGCATCCTCAGAGGCACCCATTGAGTGCCAAGTGTAAGCCACACCTGAATCAAATACAAAACCGCCCGAAGGCGGTTTTGTATTGGGACGATCTGCAAATCAATTGCGGGTCTGATCCACCAGTTTGTTTTTCGCAATCCAGGGCATCATGGCGCGCAGTTGAGCGCCGACCTTCTCGATCGAATGTTCTGCGGTCAGACGACGGCGAGCCGTCATGCCTGGGTAGTTGGTACGGCCTTCCAAGATGAACATCTTGGCGTATTCACCAGTCTGAATGCGCTTCAAAGCATTGCGCATGGCGGCACGGGACTCTTCGTTGATGACTTCAGGGCCGGTCACGTACTCGCCATACTCGGCGTTGTTAGAGATGGAGTAGTTCATGTTGGCGATGCCGCCTTCATAGATCAAGTCAACGATCAATTTCAGCTCATGCAGGCACTCGAAGTAAGCCATCTCAGGCGCGTAGCCTGCTTCAACCAGGGTCTCATAACCCATCTTGATCAGCTCAACCGCGCCGCCGCACAACACAGCCTGCTCGCCGAACAAGTCGGTCTCGGTTTCTTCTTTGAAGTTGGTTTCGATGATGCCGGCTTTGCCGCCACCGTTGGCCATGGCATAGCTCAGGGCTAATTCACGGGCCTTGCCGCTCTGGTCTTGGTGCACGGCTACCAAATGGGGCACACCACCGCCTTGGGTGTAGGTGTTGCGCACCGTGTGGCCAGGGGCCTTAGGGGCGACCATCCACACGTCCAGGTCGGCACGAGGCACGACTTGGTTGTAATGCACATTAAAACCGTGGGCAAAGGCCAAGGATGAGCCTTTTTTCAGGTGCGGTTCGATCTCTTTGTACACAGCGGCGATGTTCTCGTCAGGCAGCAAAATCATCACCACGTCTGCGGCGGCGACAGCCTCATTGACTTCAGCCACTTTGAGGCCAGCCTTGGCCACTTTGTCCCAGCTCGCGCCACCCTTGCGCAAACCGACCAGCACTTTCACGCCGCTGTCGTTCAGGTTTTGAGCGTGGGCGTGGCCCTGGCTACCGTAGCCGATGATGGCGACGGTTTTACCTTTGATGAGGCTCAGGTCGCAGTCTTTGTCATAGAAAACTTTCACTTCTTTTCTCCTTGGTAAAAAACAAAATTAATTGAGACAGGCTGTAACGATGAAAACGAAGCAACACTGCGCTCAAGTACTCAAACTTACACTCGCAAAATACGTTCGCCACGGCCAATGCCACAAGAACCCGTGCGAATGGTTTCCAGAATCGCACCACGCTCGATGGCTTCCAAAAATGCATCGTTCTTGGATTGATCGCCGGTCAGCTCAATGGTATAGCTCTTGTCGGTCACATCAATGATACGACCGCGAAAGATATCCGCCATGCGCTTCATTTCCTCACGCTCCTTGCCCACGGCCCGCACCTTGACCATCATCAGCTCACGCTCGATGTAGGCCCCTTCGGTGAGGTCAATCACCTTCACAACCTCGATCAGGCGGTTGAGGTGCTTGGTGATCTGTTCGATCACGTCATCAGACCCGGTGGTCTGAATCGTCATGCGCGACAGGCTGGGGTCTTCGGTGGGAGCTACGGTCAAGGACTCAATGTTGTAGCCACGGGCCGAGAACAGCCCGACCACGCGGGACAAAGCCCCAGGTTCGTTTTCAAGTAAAACTGCAATGATGTGTTTCATGGGTTAGCTTTCTCACAAATCTTCCGCGCCAAGCAGCATCTCAGTGATGCCCATGCCCGCTTTGACCATTGGATAAACGTTCTCAGTCCGGTCTGTACGGAAGTCCATGAACACGGTGCGATCTTTGAGCTTGCGTGCCTCGCGCAGAGCGGGCTCCACATCCTCTGGACGCTCAATCAGCATGCCCACATGGCCATAGGCCTCGGCCAGCTTGACGAAGTCCGGCAGCGCGTCCATGTAGCTGTGGCTGTAGCGGCCTTCGTAATCAATCTCTTGCCACTGGCGCACCATGCCGAGGTAGCGGTTGTTCAGCGAAATGATTTTGATCGGCGTTTTGTACTGGAAAATGGTGGACAGTTCCTGGATGCACATCTGCACCGAGCCCTCGCCCGTGATGCAGAACACCTCGCTGTCAGGCTTGGCCAACTTGATGCCCATGGCATAGGGAATACCCACACCCATCGTGCCCAAGCCACCTGAGTTGATCCAACGACGTGGCTCATCGAAGCGGTAGTACTGCGCGGCCCACATCTGGTGCTGACCCACATCGGAGGTGATGTAGGTGTCGGCATCCTTGGTCATGTTCCACAGGGTTTCAACCACGTACTGGGGTTTGATGACGTCTTTGTTGCCCCGGTCGTACTTCAGGCAATCGCCCTTGCGCCAGCCATCAATCGTCTCCCACCAAGCGCCCAGGGCGTTGGCATCGGGTCGCGCTGTGCCTTCACGGATCATGGCGATCATCTCGCTCAACACGTCTTTGACATCGCCCACGATAGGAATGTCCACCTTCACGCGTTTGGAGATGCTGGACGGGTCAATGTCGATGTGAATAATCTTTCGCTCGTTCTGGGCAAAGTGCTTAGGGTTACCAATCACGCGGTCATCAAAACGCGCGCCCACGGCCAGCAGAACGTCGCAGTTCTGCATGGCGTTGTTGGCTTCCACCGTGCCGTGCATTCCCAGCATGCCCAAGAATTTACGGTCACTGGCGGGGTAGGCGCCCAGACCCATCAAGGTATTGGTGCAAGGGTAGCCCAGCATGTCCACCAAGGTGCGCAGCTCAGCCGCCGCATTGCTCAGGATGACGCCGCCGCCCGTGTAGATGTAGGGGCGCTTGGCCGCTAACAAAAGCCCCAGCGCTTTGCGGATTTGACCACCGTGGCCTTTGCGCACAGGGTTATAGGAGCGCATCTCCACCGACTCGGGGTAGCCGCTGTAAGGTACTTTTTTGAACGAAACGTCTTTAGGAATGTCCACAACCACCGGGCCGGGGCGACCGGTTCGGGCAATGTGGAAGGCCTTTTTCATAGTCACGGCCAGATCGCGCGCGTCTTTGACCAAGAAGTTGTGTTTGACGATGGGGCGTGTAATACCCACCGTATCGCACTCTTGGAAAGCATCCAAACCAATGGCGTGGGTGGGCACCTGCCCCGTCACGATCACCATGGGAATACTGTCCATATAGGCCGTGGCGATGCCAGTAATGGCATTGGTCACGCCAGGACCCGAAGTCACCAGAGCGACGCCGACATCGCCCGTGGCGCGTGCGTAGCCATCGGCGGCGTGCACTGCAGCCTGCTCGTGACGCACCAAGACGTGCTGAATCGTGTCTTGCTTATAAAAAGCATCGTAAATATGAAGAACCGCACCGCCGGGATAGCCCCAGATGTATTTGACACCCTCAGCCTGGAGGGCTTTGACCAGAATCTCCGCACCGCGAAGCTCTTCGGTCGTCGTGTCTGTGACCGTTGTTTTTGCAGCAGTCGTAGCCGCATGCGCCGAAGCAATTTCAGCTTTGTTAATTTCCATGATGAACCTTTGTGAATTTCTCTAACGAAAAACCTTGGGTGCTCCTTTGAAAACGCTTGTGGCGCTTCATCAGAACTTAGGGTCAAAGCCATAGACGCAAGGGTTGTAGCGCCGAGCAGTGACCCGTTTGCCTTTTGATTTGGGTCTTGGATTATCGCATTGCTAAAAGCCATATCGAGATAGCTGCTCAGAAAAACAGCGCGTCCAGGTGCCATAATCGAAAAAAATTGCGATTACTCATCCACCAAACGCATCCTGGCACGCACCTTTGGCTACCGAACAAGAACTCTCAGACTTCCTGAAAAGCGTCGAAAAACGTGCTTTCAAGCGTTCGGTTTATCACGTGCGCAATGTGGAATCAGCTCTGGATATCGTCCAAGACAGCATGATGAAGCTGGCCGAGCACTACGGCCACAAACCGGCGGATGAGCTGCCCATGCTGTTCCAACGCATCCTCTCTAACTGCACGCTAGACTGGTTTCGCCGTCAAAAGACGCGCAACGCTTTGTTCTCAAACATGAGCGACTTCGAGTCAGGCTCGGACGAAGGAGATTTTGAACTTTTGGACGTTTTAGACATCTCAAATGATTCTCAGCAAGTTGAAAGTGCAGAAAACTCCACTCAGCGCGCTCAAACCTTGCGTGAAATTGAGGTGGAAATTCAAGAACTCCCCGCACGTCAACGAGAAGCCTTCCTCATGCGTTACTGGGAGGAGTTGGACGTGGCAGAGACCGCTGCGGCCATGGGATGCTCCGAGGGGAGCGTTAAAACACACTGTTCAAGGGCCGTTGCGTCGCTGAGCAAAGCATTGATCGCTAAGGGGATACGACTATGAACCACATTGCATCCAAGTTCAACGCGTCTAATCAAGACCGTTTTGCTCTCAAACTGACAGCACGTTTATCTGAAAGCGCAGACACGCTTCCGTACGACATCAGCGAGCGACTGCGCGCGGCACGCATGCAAGCACTGGGCACACGCCAACAAGTCAAGCTGGCAACAAGCGCTCAAGTTTTTGGCAACGGTATGACCGCAACCCTCAGCTTGGGTGGCGCAAATTCAGACCTTTGGCGCCGTGCGGCTTCCTTTGTCCCTCTGCTGGCCTTGGTGTTTGGGCTTTTGGCCATTCAGTTTCTGGGTAACGACGAGCGCGCCAGAGACCTGGCCGATATCGACTCAGCCCTGCTGACCGACGACCTGCCACCCGCGGCCTACACCGACCCTGGTTTTGCCCAGTTCCTCAAATCCCGTCAAGACCATTGATTTTTTTTAGACCCTATGAAGCCTAAGGTAGCCCTTAAATTGACAGGCCAGACGCGAACGGCTACGGCGGTGTCTACCGTGGTGCTATTCGCTCTGGTAAGTCTATCTTCCCCTACTTCTTTGGCCTTGGCTCAACAAAACGCAGCCTCACTCACCACGGCTGATACCGGTCTAAACAAGGGTATTGCAACTCGACCAACTGCCGTCAAATCCGGCGCAGAATCAAAACTAGTGCCAATCACCAAGCCGTTCTGGGCTGATCTCACACCTGCGCAACACAAAGCCCTTAAACCATTGGCCGCTCAATGGGATCAGTTAAGCCTTGAGAGCAAACGAAAGTGGTTGTTAATTTCTAAAAATTACGAATCACTCCCCCCCGCAGAGCAAGCCAAAATGAACGCACGAATGAGTGCTTGGGTATCCCTCAGCCCCACGGAGCGGACTGAGGCACGCTTGAATTTTGCTGAAGCCCAAAAACTTCCTGTTGATGAAAAAGCCGCTCACTGGCAGTCTTACCAAGAACTCAGTGCGGAGGAAAAACGCAAGCTCGCGGCCCAAGCACCGGGCAAACCTTCCGGCGTAGCCGTCGTCAAGACAACATCGCAGAAAAAGCTGACTGAAGTACCCGTAACGCCTCACGCCCCCCAGCAGGGTGCCAAGCTGGCTGGCCCTACCCAAGCGGTGAATCACAATACCTTGCTACCGCAGCGCCCAGCCCCCACAGACGCTAGCGTACCGTCAAAGTAGTGGGCTCTCAAAACGCGATACTGGTTGCGCCTAGTTTGGCTCGGCGCATGGCTTGCTGGCTGTACGAAGGCATGCTCTTGTTCGCGGTGCTTTTCGTTTCAGACTATCTCTATAGCGCCCTGTCGCAAACCCGCCACGCATTGGACAACCGCACCCTACAACAGGCATTTTTGTTTGTGGTGCTCGGCATTTACTTCACCTGGTTTTGGGCCAAAGGGGAAACGCTAGCCATGAAAACATGGCGCATTCGGCTGGTTGACCGCCTGGGCCAACCCGTCACCCAAGCCCGCGCCTTACTGCGCTATGTGCTGAGCTGGCTCTGGTTTTTGCCTGCGCTGGCCGCTGTAGCAACGTTTAAATTTTCAGTTGCAGAATTGAGTGTTTTATTGTTCGGCTGGATTGCGGTTTGGGCCTTGCTGAGTCGTCTGCACCCTTTGCAGCAGTTCTGGCACGATGCACTGGCAGGCACCCGTTTGATAACGACAAATGATGAACCCCAAAGACTTTAACGTTCAGACGCACAAGCGTCGCAGCGGTTTGACGCGCATGTGGCATGCCCTGGGCTTTGCACTGGCAGGCTTGCGTGCCGGGTGGGACGAGAAAGCCTTTCGGGAAGAAGCTCTGGCGGCCTTGGTGCTGCTGCCAACATCACTCTGGCTCGGTCGCAATTGGGTAGAAATTGCCTTGCTGGCCGGATCGGTTCTGCTCGTGATGATCGTAGAGCTGCTCAACACCGGTATTGAGACCGCGATAGACCGCATCGGCCCTGAATGGCACGCCCTGTCCAAGCGCGCCAAAGATATGGCCAGCGCCGCCGTGTTACTGAGCCTGCTGCTGTGCTTGGGCGTCTGGGCCTCTGCGTTCTACCAAAAACTCATCTAAAACCGCACAATAATGCCTGCTTTTTCCGTCTGCGTGTACTGCGGCTCACGCTCAGGTATTAATCCCTCTTTTGTCCAGGCTGCCCGTACCGTAGGCACCTGGATAGGCCAGCACGGTGGGCAACTGGTCTATGGCGGCGGCAAGGCCGGTTTGATGGGTATCGTGGCCGAGGCAACGCTGGCAGCCAAAGGCAGCGTGGTGGGCATCATTCCACGCGCTATGGCTGAAAAAGAGTGGGCCAATCCGGCCTGTACCGAGCTGCACATTGTGGACACCATGCACGACCGCAAACGCATGATGGCCGAGCGAGCCGATGCTTTTTTGGCCCTGCCTGGCGGCATTGGCACGTTTGAAGAATTCTTTGAAGTCTGGGCTTGGCGCCAACTGGGCTTTCACGATAAACCGGTCGGGCTGCTCAATATCGACGGCTATTACGACAGCCTGCTGACGTTTTTAGCCTCTACCGTAGAACAGCAATTCATGAGCGACTGGCAGATGGGGCTGATCCATACCGACAGCACGCCTCACGCACTACTCCAGCGCATCGTACAGGACGCAGGCTTTACACCCTCGCCCCATCTAGACGCGATCTAAACCGCTTCGTCGTCCAACTCACCGGTGCGGATGCGCACCACGCGCTCCACGGCCGTGACAAAAATCTTGCCGTCGCCAATCTTGCCGGTATGCGCGGCCTTGATGATGGCGTCCACACAACGATCCACGTCGTCGGACTTCACCACCACCTCCACCTTCACCTTGGGCAGGAAGTCCACCACGTACTCGGCACCCCGGTACAGCTCGGTGTGCCCTTTTTGGCGGCCAAAGCCTTTGACTTCGGTCACGGTCAGGCCGGTGACGCCACACTCAGCCAATGCCTCACGCACTTCTTCCAGCTTGAACGGTTTGATGATGGCGGTGATTTGTTTCATTTGCGTCTTTCCTTTTCGTTGAGATTTGCCTGATGACATCAAGCCCGGAACTTGTTGGTAATAGGATAACGCCAATCCTTGCCAAAACTGCGGTGCGTCACGCGAATTCCCACAGGGGATTGGCGACGTTTGTATTCATTGATCTTGATGAGGCGGGTGACCTTCTCCACATCGGCCCGCCCAAAGCCCTGATTGATGATGTCCTCAATCCCACCGTCGTTTTCCATATAGCGCTCAATGATCGCGTCCAGCACCTCGTAGGGGGGCAAGCTGTCCTGGTCGGTCTGATCGGGGCGCAGCTCGGCGCTGGGCGGGCGCGTGATGATGCGTTCGGGAATGGGTGAGACTCCCGTGCCATGCGGGTCGTTCGCATTGCGCCAGCGCGCCAACCGAAATACCGTCGTCTTGGCCAAGTCTTTGATCACGGCAAAGCCTCCCGCCATATCGCCATACAGGGTGCAGTACCCCGTCGCCATCTCGGACTTGTTACCCGTGGTCAGCACAATGCGTCCGCTCTTGTTGGACAAAGCCATCAGCAGCGTGCCGCGAATACGCGCCTGCAAATTCTCCTCGGTTGCGTCTTCAGCCAAGCCGCTAAACTCATCGGCCAACGACGCCTTGAAAGCCTCAAACTCGGGCCGGATGGAAATCTCGTTGTAGCACACCTTCATCCGGTCGGCCATCTCACGCGCATCAATCCAACTGATGTCCGCGGTGTAGGGTGACGGCATCATCACCGTCCGCACGCGCTGCGGCCCCAGCGCGTCCACCGCAATCGCCAGCACCAACGCCGAGTCAATGCCGCCTGATAGGCCGAGGATGACACCGGGGAAGCCGTTCTTGCCCACATAATCCCGCACGCCCAGCACCAACGCGTCCCATAGGTCGGCATCAAGCGTGCGCTCAGGCTCTACGGTTGCTATTAATTTAATAGCTGCTTGTGGCCGTTCTACCTTCACTTCAAAGCTATTCTCTTTAAAACTTGGGGCACGACCAGCCACAGAGCCATCGGCATTCAGCGCAAACGAGTGCCCCTCAAACACCACCTCGTCCTGCCCGCCCACCAAGTGGGCATAGACCAATGGGAGCCCGCAGGCTTGGGCACGCAGCCGCATCATCTGCTCACGCTCCAGCCCCTTTCCGACGTGAAATGGCGATGCGTTGATCACCGCCAGGAGCTCAGCGCCCGCCGCTTGGGTCAACCGTGCGGGCTCTTCAAACCAAGCGTCTTCGCAAATCAGCAAGCCCACCTTGAGCCGCTTGCCCGCCGCATCCTCTGGCCCCGCCTCAAACACGCACACGCCCTGCCCCGGCGTGAAGTAGCGACGCTCATCGAACACTTGGTAATTGGGCAGCTCGCGCTTGGCATAGGTAGCCACCACCTGCCCCTCACACAGCACGCTGGCCGCATTGAAAAGATGGGGCACCGACACCGAGCGGGTGCGCAGGGCTGCGGGGTCGCCACTCATCGGGTGACCCACCACCACCGTCATGTCTTTGAGGTCAGCCAACTCACGAGCTACCGTTTTCAAGGCATCATCGCAGGCCGTGATGAAGGTCGGGCGCAAAAAGAGATCTTCTGCCGCGTAGCCACATAGGGATAGCTCCGGCGTGAGCAACAGGCGCGCGCCATCGGTGTAGGCTTGGCGTGCGGCATCCACGATTTTTTTCGCATTGCCAGCCAAGTCACCCACCACAAAATTCAGTTGAGCAACGCAGAGAGTAAGTGTCATGAATCAGAGCGATAAAGAGAGGGTCACATGACCATGAGCGATTATGTCATTCGGGTTTTGAACTCGCCCCTGCAAGTCAAAGCCGCAGAGTGGGACGCCTTGCTCTCGCAACAGCCCCACCCCACCCCCTTCATGCGCCACGCCTACCTGGCCGCCCTGCACACCAGCGGCGCAGCCACCCCTGCCACTGGCTGGACGCCACGCTTCATCACCCTGTGGCAGGGCGACGCCCTGGTAGCCGCCTGCCCGCTCTACCTCAAAACCCACTCCCACGGCGAGTACGTGTTTGACTGGGCCTGGGCCAACGCCTACGCCGAGCACGGCCTGGCCTACTACCCCAAAGCCCTGGTGGCCGTGCCCTTCACGCCCGTGCCGGGAACTCGATTGATGGCAGTTGATGCGCCAGCGAGAGCGGCGCTGCTGCAAGCCCTGCTGGATTGGAGTCGCCAAGAAAATCTCTCGTCATTGCACCTATTGTTCGAGAGTGATGAGGATTTGGACGGTTGCGAAGTCGCAGGGTTAATGCTGCGTCACACGGTGCAGTTCCACTGGACCAACAAAAAGAAACCCGTTCGGGCTGAGCCAGTCGAAGCCATGGCACACCCTTCGGCCAGCTCAGGGCGAACGGTCGTG
>JANXSU010000230.1 GCA_025356545.1 Comamonadaceae bacterium | reverse complement strand
CCGGACTGTTAATCCGTAGGTCCCTGGTTCGAGCCCAGGTTGAGGAGCCAAACAAGCCTTATGGCTACTGGATGCCCTGCTACTCAATCAGTAGCAGGGCATTTTCGTTTCCGGCGGTCAATTCCACAAACTACGCGGCTGGCAACCCAGCACTTGCGGCCAGGTCAGCCAGGGTAACCATCAGCAGATGCGAGTCCAGCGGTGACGGATCGAAGCCGACCTTTTCGTAGAACGCCTTTGCCTCATCCGTTAGCGCATAAACCGTCATCCCGCGAATACCAATGGCGTTGGCGGCTTGGATCACCCGTATGCCCGCGTCACGAACCAGCGAACGACCGAAACCTTTGCCATGCAAGGACCGATCAACCGCCAAGCGCCCCAAGATCACCACCGGAATCGGGTCAGGCATGTTGCGGCGCAGCTTTCCTGTGGCCTGCGTTGTGGTGACAGCACCTGAGGCAAGTGCGTAATAGGCCACAACCCGCGCCCCATCACAGACCACGTAGGTTCGGGATGCGCCTTGCATCTGATTTTTCAGGCTCCTGCGTTTAAGCCAATCATCCAGGCTGTCTACGCCGCAGGAAAACAAATCGGTCACATGCTGCGCAGTCAACGGCATCGGTGCCGTTAATCTCATTCACGCTCCCAAGGGGCAGATGTGGTCATGGTCTTCACCAAACGTTTGTTCGGTTGGGGGGGTATATCCAAGCGGGCCTGAAACAGCTTGAAAGCCTGTGGGCTGACCGACATGATCACTTGGTCCAAGAGCGCCTCTTCTGCGGCAACACGTGCCGAGTCCAATATGAAGTCCGTACGATTTTTGCCGCGCGACTTTGCCGCACGATCAATCAGATCGCGCACTTCTGGTTTGATGCGAATGTTCAAGGTTTCGCGTTTGGCTTCGGGAATAGCGTGCATTTGAATTTCTCCTTGGAGACGAAACGAATGTACCACGGCGTAATGACATTGTCATATGCCAGAGATGACGTGGCTCAGGTTTGCCCCCATGGCCAGTCAAACTCCAGCCGAATCAGCTTAGAGATCCCACCTACCAAGCAGTAGTCGCTACTGCATGTTGCACCAAAGCCAGCGAAATTCGCTCAGTTGCAGTTGCCCGTCATGGTGTAGCCGGCGCTGCGAACCGCATCAAAACCGAGAATGATGGACCCCACGTTGAATACGGTGGCACGAAGGGGGCTGCCCTTGCTCGCATAAGCCGTTGTCAGTGGCGTCAGTGTGGTGCTGTGAGCCAGGGTTTGGGTGGAAGTCCATTCCATGACATCCGCACTGGCCTGCGTCTTGACACAAACGCTATACGACGGTGAGGTGCTGCTGGTGAATATCCCAACAAATCCTCCATATTTGCAGGTCATGCAGTACTGCGTTCTCGCCAAGCCGAAGCTGTTTTCACTGGACGCGGATAAGTCGGTCACATTGCTGTACGACGTAATCGCGTCACCGACACCGCCACCGTAGGCAGTCCCTGTCATCTCTATCAGATCGGCCGTCGCACCCTTGGTACATTTTGCTGAGACAACCTTGACAAAGGGAGTGGGGCCACAAGAGCCGCCTGGGGTCCAGTTGAAGCTATCGCTGGCGGGGTTAAACAATACCGCACCGGCATTGCCAAACGGAACCACCGCCTGCTTGGCCGTGTAGCCCCTACCTTGGTAGGTAGCGACTTGCTGCGCATTGTAGAAAGAAGTGGCATTCCATTCACATGCTGCCGCGTTCGGCAAAGTTCCAGCGACGATCCCTGCGCCCGCTGTGTCTTCGATGCCATCTGAAAACGAAACCAATGTATTCGACGCCGCACCCGGCGCCGGGCCCGTCATTCCATTCACGGTGCCATTGCTGATGCTTAGGGAACCATCAGCAGCCATCACTATTTTTCCGTTGATCAAACCGGTATTGCGCCCAGCCTGGGTTCCTGGATAGACCGAGCCAAAGGTGGCAGAGAAACTGCCATCGCTGGTATTTACAGGTCCAGTAAAGGAAATGACGTCCCCATTCAAGTCAATGGTTCCAGATATTTCTGATAAGTCTTTTGTAATAGATGTGACTTCAGCCGTGATCTGTCCCGGCGTAATGCCAGTCAATTTTGCAAAAATCTTTCCGGCCAACATTTTTGCTGCAGTAACCACCTTATCAACACTGCCTCCACCGCATCCCGCCAATGGGAGCAAGCTGGCGCAAGCAAGTGTCAGGGCAAATATGGAACAGTTTTTTTTCATGGGACCATACACACCGCAATTGCTCTGAACATGGACGGCTTGCACCGCGAGATTTGGGTAACAAGTCACAGGGAACAGTACCCATAGGTAAACGCTGTCAATACACACTCGTTACGTCAGAATTTTCTCTTTGCACCGCGTTCTACGCCATCCCATGAATATGGGATATGTATTCACACCCTGGG
>JANXSU010000027.1 GCA_025356545.1 Comamonadaceae bacterium | reverse complement strand
CCATTGCCGAGATCCGCCAAGTCTTTGAGCTGCCTGAGCTGAGAATGCGCACCGTGGCGCACCACCAGATGCGCTCAAGCTGCACCTGTGGTGGCGTGCACCTGGGCGTGTGGCCCGCAGGCGTCAATGCACCGGCGCAGTATGGTGCCAGCGTCAAAGCCATGGCCGTGCATCTGAACCAATACCACTTGCTCCCCCTGGCGCGCACGACCGCCCTCATGCAAGACTTCTATGGTGCGGGTTTGTCTCAGGCCAGCATTCAAAGCTTTGCCCAGGAGGCTGCCTTTACCCTGCGCCCCACGGTGGGCGCCATCGCTCAGGCCGTAAAGGACTCAGCCGTCGTCCATGCTGATGAAACCGGTATCCGTATCCAGGGCAAACTGCACTGGTTGCATTGTGCGGTGACCACCACGCTGACCTGGTTGGCCCCGCACGCCAAGCGCGGCTCATCCGCCTTTGAAGCGCTGGGCTTGTTGGAGGGGATCAAGGGCGTGCTCGTGCACGACGGGCTGATCAGCTACAAAGGCCTGGACTGCACGCACAGCCTGTGCAACGCTCACCATATTAGAGAGCTGGTGTACATCCACGAGCAGGAGAACGAGAAGATCTGGGACCCTTGGGCGCAGCAGATGATTGATCTTTTGTTGCAGGCGCTCGGGGAAGTCGACTCAACCGGCGGCCCTTTGGATCCAGCGCGCCAGACCTGGTTTGAGGGCCAATGGAGCCTCTTGTTGGCGCGCGGCGAGGAACTCAACCCGCTCAAGCAACGCACGGGCACCTCGCAGGATGCGGGCTTGGGCTCAAGGGGGCGAATCAAGCAATCCAAGGCGGCCAACTTGCTCAAACGCCTGCGTGATCATCGCTTGGATGTGTGGCGTTTCATGAGTGAGCAGGGCGTGCCATTCACCAACAACCTGGCCGAGCAGGCGCTGCGTATGGCCAAGGTGAAGCAAAAGATATCTGGTTGCTTCAGAACCGGGCACGGCGCCCATACGTTCTTCACCATCCGCTCGTACTTGACGACCATGAACAAGCAAAAGACCAACCTGTTTGCATGCCTGGTCAGCGTGTTTAACCGCCAAACAATTCAGCCCTGCTTTGCAGGGTGAGCTGAGTAGTTACTGGATTTAATGAAAATAACGCCTTTAGCCCTTTAAACAGTAGCGCAATAAGCTATCAAATACATAGCATTAAATCGTAGACCTAAAACGCACCGTGGCGCGCAAGCCCACCCCTTCGGCGATCACGCCCAGCTCAAAACGGGCCCCCATCACCTGCGCAAACTTGGTCACAATGGCCAAACCCAGCCCCGCACCTTGGCCGAGTTGCTGCGTCGCCTGACCCCGCACACCGCGTTGCATCAGGTGCTGGCTTTGCTCGGGTGTCAGGCCTGGGCCGTTGTCCACCACAGACAAGGTGACGACTCCCTCGCTCACCGCCAACTCAACGGTTACCGTGCTGATGCGCCCTTCGGGTGCTCGGCCATAGCGCAAGGCGTTGTCAATCAGATTGCCCAGGATGCCCTCAATCAGCGCCGCATTGCCTTGCACGCGAAAGTTCTGGCTCAGCGCTTGCTCCAAGCCTTGAACGCCCAAATCCACGCCAGCAGCGTCGGCGCGCGGCAGGTAACGCAACACCGTTTCTTGCACGATGACATCCAGTGCAACCACGTCGGTGGAGACCTCGGCTTGAGCCTCCTCACTCAGCGCCAGCGCCAGCAACTGCTCGACCAAGCGACTGGCACGCGCTTCACTTACGGTGATTCGTTGCAGTTGTTCGCGCCACACGGCGGGCGCGGGCTGCGCCAAGCCGTACTCAGCCAGCGCGCGGATACCGGCCAGAGGTGTGCGCAGCTCGTGCGCCACATTGCCCGAGAACTCGCGCTGCGCCTGCATGCTGTGGCTCACACGCGCCAGCAGGGCGTTGGTGGCGCGGCCTAACTGCTCAATGTCACTCGAACTTGCAGACACCGATACCGGCGTCAGGTCCAGCGCGTCACGCTGATTGATGGACTGCTGCAACTGCGCCAAGGGCCACAACTCATGGCCAATCACTCGGCGCAGCCACACGGCCAGCAAGAGCAACAACAAGACTTGCGGACCGACCGAGTAAAGCAAGACACTGCGCAACAAGTCATTGCGACTGCCCAGAGTTTGAGCCACCACCACCTCAAAAGGTGCGGGCTGGGCCAGCACCACCGCCACACTGCGCAGGTTTTTCCCCTGGTAGCTGATCTCGGCAAATCGGCTTTGCGCCTTGCCCTGCGGTTGCGGCGCATGCAAACCAGGATGCCCCGCCAATACGGAACCATCGGGGCGCAGTACGGCAAAAAAAATGGCTTCGCTGCGGTCAAACAAAACAGTACTCATCTCGTTGTCGGACAACTCCAACACCAGCTCCTGTGTCGCGTCGGGTAACTTGCTTTGCGGCTGCAACTTGACCCTGGACGCCAGCGCGTAAGCATCGTCCAACAGCGCCCGGTCAAAGGCGGTTTGCGCAAAGTAGTACGCCACCCCCACCGTGACAGCCGTACCCAGCAGCCAAGTCAGCGCCAGCGGCAGCAGCACATGGCTTACCACGCGCGCGCGCAGCGAGGGCAGGCGTGCGCCTGCTGACAGGTTAGGTTCAGGCAGTGGGCTCAAGGTCATCTCCCGTACTGGACTCCAGCACATAGCCCAATCCGCGCAGGGTGCGGATAGACGCCCCGCTACCAGCCAGCTTCTTGCGTAGGCGAGAAATAAAGGCCTCCAAGGCGTTGCCCCCCAGCGATTCATCAAAACCGGACAACTTGTCTGACAGCGCCCGTTTGCTGACCACCCGGCCCGGTGGCGTCATCAACTCCCAAAGCACTTCAAACTCGCGCGCAGGCAAGTCCAACACGCTGGCACCCAGTGAGAAGCGGCGCGTCTTGCGATCCAGCGCTAGTCGACCAATCTCAAAGTGATCATCGGTTCCCTGTGTGCGGCGCACCAGGGCGCGCAGCCGCGCCTCTACCTCAGCCAGCTCAAAAGGTTTGCCCAGGTAGTCGTCGGCACCTGCATCCAGACCGGCAATGCGCTCCTCGGTGCGGTTGCGCGCCGTCAGCACCAGCACGGGGGTGCGATCACCCCGGGCGCGCGCCGCACGCAGCACCGTCAGGCCATTGCCCAGTGGAGCCTGCGCCGCCTCTGAGACGGGCAGGTTCAGGTCCAACAACACCGCATCAAAAGGCTGCACGCGCCAAAAATGGTCCGCCTGCGCCAGCGTGGTGGCCGCGTCCACCCGATGCCCGGCGTCTTGCAGGCTGCGCCGCATCATCTCCAGCAGTACAGCATCGTCTTCAACCAGCAGGATTCTCATGGGCTACGCGTTTTCACTAGGTGATCAAGTCAGTCGGTGGTCAGTCTGGCACAAGGACAATTCTGCGCATGAGCATACGACAGAACCTTTTGCTGGCCAGTCTGGCCCTGGCCTGCACCACCACCGCCACGACCCAAGCGCTGGCGCAGACCCCCAGTGCCACCCCAGCAACCAGCCCGGCCACCATCACAGCCCCCATCAGCCTGAGCCAAGCCCTACAGGCCGCCAGCAATAACCTGGACGTCGCACTGGCCCGCCACGCTCTGGCAGGCGCGCAAGCCGACATCCTCAGTGCCAACCGCTCGCCCTTTCCCACGCTGAGCGCCAAGGCAAGTCAGATGGATTTGCAAAATGGCCTGGGCGACGGCAACTTCTTCACCGAAAAACGGGTGGACAAAGCCATCGGCCTGGACTGGACTTGGGAGCGTGGCAACAAACGGGAGTTGCGCACACTGACCGCCCGCCAAGCCGCCGCCGCAGCCCAAGCCGATCTGGACGAGGTGCGCACCCAGCAACTGCTGGCCACCCAGGCCGGATTTTTTGACCTGCTGGCGGCCCAGGAACGCAATGTGCAAATCGGTCTGATCGAGCGCAGCGCGGCACAACTTGCGGTGACCGCCAACAAACGCCTACAAGCCGGGGACTTGTCGGCCCAGGATGCCAGCCGCACCGAGATTGAAGCCCAGCGCGCCCGCGCCGATCTGCAAGCCGCCGAACTGGAACGTCAGCGCGCCGCGATCAGTTTGTGGCAACTCACTGGCATCACAACGCCGCATCAACAGTTGCAGGCACAGGCCGACTGGCCCGCGCTCGGCGGCGTGTCATCGTCGTCAGCGCCTGACCTGAACGCCTTGATCGAAACCCGTGCCGACGTGCGTGCCGCCCAAGCCCGCGTGCAAGCCGCCCAGGCGGCGCTAGACGGCAGCAGCGCCCAAAAGGTGTCAGACATCACCGTCGGTGCCTCGTATGACCACTTCCCCGGCACTTCCACCGCGTTGATGGAGTTGCGCATGCAAATGCCCTTGCAATGGGGCTATAGCTACCAGGGCGAGATCGCCCGCTCAGCAGCCCAACTGGCGCAAGCCCAAGACGCGCTGGAAAAAGTGCGCCGCCTGGCCCAGGCCGAACTGCAAGGCTTGCAGCAACTGACCTTAAGCACCGCCCAGCGTGCCCAGAGCTATGAGACCGAAATCCTGCCACGGGCGCGCCAAGTGGCCGACGGGGCCGAACTGGCCTACAACAAAGGGGCCCTGTCCCTGACCGACTTGCTGGATGCCCGCCGCACGCTGCGCAGCACCTTGCTGGACGCGCTCAATGCCCGTGCCGACTACGCCCGCGCCTCAGTGGCCTGGCAGTTGCGCACGCAGGTCACTCCATAAATTTCTCATTAGGAACCGCCAATGAATCGCTTTCTCCCCTTGTGCAAACTGTCAGTCTTGACCCTGGCGGCCTTGACGCTGCTCGCCTGCACCGAAGCCCCACCACCCAAGCAAGAAACACCCGCCCCCATCGTGCAGGGTAACCAATTGCGGTTTCCTGCAGGCCACCCACAACTGACCCTGCTGACGCTGACCGCCGCCGCGCCAGCCAAACCCATTGCCATCGAGCTGCCTTCCAAACTGGTCTGGAACGAAGAGCGAACACAACGCATTTACCCCGCCTTTGCCGGTCGCGTGATGGCGATCAAAGCGGATGTGGGGCAATCGGTGAGCATTGGCAGGCTGTTGGCCCAGTTAGCGTCACCCGATTTTGGTCAAGCCCAGAGCGAAACTGCCAAGGCTCAAGCCGATATGCACCTGACGCAAAAAGCCCAGCAACGTCAACGCGAGTTGTTTGAGGCGGGCATTGTCGCCAAGAAAGATCTGGAACAAGCCGACGCCGACGCCGCACGCGCGCAAGCCGAGGTGGAGCGCGCCCAGGCCCGCACGCGCCTGTATGGAAGCGCCACTGGCGTCAACCAACAATTGGCCCTGAGCGCCAGCATCAACGGCGTGGTGGTCGAGCGCAATTTGAACCCCGGCCAAGAGGTGCGGCCCGACCAGTCCGGCCCCGGCGTGCCGGCCCTGTTTGTGGTGACCGACCCGGGCTCGCTGTGGATCCAGATTGACGCGCGCGAGTCCGAAATCGGCACGGTGCGCCCGGGTGCCAGCTTCGAGTTGGTCGTGCCCACGCTGCCCGGTCAAAAATTTGAAGGCCGCGTCATCACGGCCTCAGATTTCATCGACCCTGCGACCCGCACCATCAAGATCCGCGGCGTGATTGCCAACCCCAAGCGCCTACTCAAAGCCGAGATGCTGGCCACAGCGCGCTTTGACCGCATTTTTGAGGCCACCCAGGTCGTGGTGCCCGCCACTGCCGTGATGCTGCGCGGCTCACGACATTCGGTTTTTGTGCAGACCCGAACTGGCGAGTTTGAACCACGTGAAGTCGAGCTGGCCTACGAGGGTGCCAAGCAAGTCGTCATCGCCAGTGGCTTGCAGGCCGGTGAGCAGGTGGTGAGTGATAACGCGCTCTTACTGGCCCGACTGCTGCGTCTGGCGCAGGATGAATCCAAAGCTCCGGACACCAAGACCGCTCCCACCAAGACGGAGCAAAAATGAAACGCCTGATTCAGTACGCCCTGCACCAGCCCCTGTTCATCATTCTGGGGACGCTGTTGTTTGTGATGTCGGGCGTGATCGCCTTTAAAAACCTGTCGGTTGAGGCCTTTCCGGACGTGACCGACACCCAGGTGACCGTGATCGCGCTGTTTCCTGGCCGCGCCGCTGAAGAGGTGGAAAAACAAGTCACGCTGCCGATTGAGGTCGCCCTATCAGGTTTGCCCAACGCTATTCGCGTCTTCTCGCACACCCAGTTCGGCCTGTCATTCACCGTGGTCACCTATGACGACAACGCCAAGGTGCAAGAGGCCCGCCAGCAGGTGAATGAGCGCCTACGCAGCATTGACCTGCCGCAAGGCGTAACCGCCAACATTGCGCCCAATGCCACCCCTGTGGGTGAAATCATGCGCTACCGGGTGGTGGGCGACGGCAAATCCACCACCGAACTGCGCACGCTGGAAGACTGGGTGATCGAGCGCGCCTTGCGCCAAGTGCCCGGTATCGCCGACGTGGTGGCCATGGGCGGCTTTACCAAGCTGTATGAAGTGCAACCCGATCTGGACAAACTGCGCGCCTACAAGCTATCGTTTCAAAACTTGCTGGACGCGCTGGGGCGCGGCAACTCCAACGCGGGTGGCAGCTACGTCGCCCAGGGCGTGCAGCAGTACGCCATTCGCGGCATTGGTTTGCTGACCTCGGCGGACGACATCGGCAACATCGTGGTGGCCGCGCGCAACGGCACACCCATTTTGATCAGCGACATTGCCAAGGTCACCATCGGCTCCGTACCGCGCCTGGGCGTGGTGGGTCAAGGACTGGACGATGATGTGGTAACCGGCATTGTGATCATGCGCAAAGGTGAAAACGCCAGCGAAGTGCTCAAAGGCGTGAAGGCCAAAATTGAAGCGCTCAACGCCCACGGTTTGCCACACGGCGTGCAAATCGTGCCTTTTTATGACCGCACCTGGCTGATGGGCAAGACCTTGTCCACCGTATTCAAAAACCTGGTGGAAGGCGCACTGCTGGTGTCGCTGGTCCTCTACATCTTCTTGTCCAACCTGCGCGCCAGTTTGGCGGTGGTGGTGGTGATCCCGTTGGCCCTGCTCGCCACCTTTTTAGGCCTCAAGATCATGGGTGTGCCGGCCAACTTGCTGTCACTCGGCGCCATGGACTTCGGAATCATCGTGGACGGGGCGGTGATCGTGATCGAAAACATCATGCACCGGCTCGAAAAAGACAGCGAGAACATGTCTGACAACGAGCGCAAGCAAGTCATCATTGACGCGACCAATGAAGTGGGGCGCCCCACCTTGTTCTCGATGCTCATCATCATTGCCGCACACATTCCCATCTTTGCGCTGCAACGCCATGAGGGCCGTATCTTTCAGCCCATGGCGCTGTCCGTCACGACCGCCCTGGTGGGCTCGCTGATTTTCTCTTTAACTCTGGTGCCCCTGCTGGCCTATTGGATGCTGCGCAAGAAGCTGCCACACGGCGATAACCGTGTGGTGGCCTGGTCCAAACGGATGTACGCACCGGTGTTGGATTGGGCGCTGTCGCACAGCCGCAAGGTAGTTTTCATCGCACTGGCCATGTTTGCCGTGTCCATCGTGGCGGCTTCGCGTCTGGGATCGGAGTTTTTGCCGGAACTTGATGAGGGCACGTTTTGGGTGAACTTTGGCTTGCCGCCCAGCGTGTCCAACGAAGAAGCCTCCAATATTTTGAGTGATGTGCGCAAAACACTGGCCACCATTCCCGAGGTGCGTACCACGGTGTCCAAAGCGGGCCAGCCCGAAGATGGCACCGACCCCAAGACCATCAGCATGGCTGAAGTGTTTGTAGATGTGAAGCCGCAGGAAGAGTGGCGCAAAGGCCTCACGCGTGACCAACTGATTGACCAGATGGACAAGGCGATCTCGGCCATCCCGGGGCTGGACCCGGCGTTTTCTCAACCGATTCGTGACAACGTGTTGGAGTCGATTTCGCAAATCAAGGGGCAGATCGTCATCAAGGTGGCGGGCCCGGATCTGGTCGAACTCGGCAACACCGCCGAGGCGATTGAGCGCGAGGTCAAACAGGTGCCGGGCGTTTTCCGCGCCGAGATTGACCGGCGCGGTGAGTTGCCGCATTTGCAAATTGTGATTGACCGCAGCCGCGCTGCCCGCTATGGCCTGAACGTGAGCGACATTCAGGATGTGATCGAGGCCACGCTGGCGGGCAAGGCCGCGACCGACCTGTGGGAAGGTGAGCGCAAATTCGCGGTGGCCCTGCGCCTGCCCGCAGACAAACGCATCATCGCCAACCTGCCGGGCACACCCATTCCACTGGCCGAGGGCGGCTACACCACATTGGGCAATGTGGCCACGATCCGCGAGACCACCGGGGCCATGAACATTGCGCGTGAGGCCGGGCAACGCACGATGGCGATTGGCATCTTCATCAAAGACCGCGACATGGGCTCGGTGGTGAAAGACATGCAAGCCCGCGTTAGCAAGAACGTCAAACTGGCAGAGAACTACGAAGTGAAATGGTCGGGCGAGTTTGAAAATCAGGAGCGCGCCATGGCGCGCTTGGCGGTGGTGGTGCCAATCTCCTTGCTGCTGATCTTCGTGCTGCTGTTCGACGCCTTTAGCTCGTTCAAGAAAGCCGTGCTGATTTTGCTCAACGTACCGCTGGCTTTGATTGGTGGTTTTGTCGCATTGTGGATTTTCTCCATCCCCTTATCGGTGTCGGCAGCGATCGGCTTTATCGCCTTAAGTGGTCAGGCCGTTCTCAACGGCGTGGTGATGCTGTCTGTGTTTCAGCAGTTGCGCAATGCTGGACATACGGTGCTGGAATCCGCCAAAATTGGCTCCATGCAACGCCTACGAACAGTGCTCATGACGGCCATGCTCGCGGCTTTGGGGCTGCTGCCCATGGCGTTGAGCCATGACATCGGCTCTGAGACTCAGCGCCCGCTAGCCATCGTTGTGATTGGTGGCCTGTTCACCGCCACGTTGCTGACGCTGGTGGTGCTGCCGGTGTTGTATGTGGCGTGGTTTTCGAAAGTGAAACCGGCTAAGGACGCCACTGTTTGAGCAACAAAGCATTGGCCATGACGCTGACCGAACTCAGCGCCATGGCGGCCCCGGCCAGCACCGGGTTTAAAAACCCCAGTGCGGCCAGCGGAATGCCCGCGATGTTGTAAATAAAGGCCCAGAACAGGTTTTGCCGAATCTTGGCCACGGTGCGGGCCGAGATGTCCAGCGCGGCCAGCACCAGCATGGGGTCACCGCGCATCAAGGTGATGCCCGCTGAATGCATGGCCACGTCTGTGCCGCCGCCTGGATTGGCCATGGCCATGCCAACGTCTGCCGCCGCCAGTGCGGGGGCGTCGTTCACGCCGTCACCGACCATGGCCACGGTATGGCTCCCCTGCTTGTGATCAGGTGTGCCGCGATGTTCGTCGCCCCGACTGCGGTGGGATCGACGCTCCTGTGTAAAACCCTGTTTGAGATCGTTCACTTTTTTAACCTTGTCTGCGGGCAAGACCTCGGCAATCACCTCGCCGAATTCCGGGCGCAAACCGAGTTGCCGACCCATGGCCTCGGCAGCACTCCGGTTGTCGCCCGAGAGCATCACGGTGCGAATGCCGCGTACGCGCAGGGCGGCCAGCGCCTGTTTCGCGCCCGGCTTGGCTTTGTCGCCAAAGACCATCAGTGCTACTAACGTCAAGCCGGTGGGGCTGCGTTCAGCCATCGCGGAGACAGTCGCGCCTTCCACCTTTAGCTGCGCCATCGTCACGCTCATCGCACCCAGAGCCACGCCCAGTTCGTCCATCCAGCGCAAACTGCCGATCAGCAGCTTTCTCCCCGCCACCTCGCCTTCGACGCCCCGCCCCGGCACCGCACGCACTTGCTCGGGCAACGTCAAGGCCACTGCACGCTGCTTCGCAGCCGTCATCACAGCACGCGCCAAGAGGTGCTCACTGCCGCTTTGCAAGCTGGCCGCCAGGGCCAGCACCTGTGCCTCGTCCATACCCGGCACGACGATCAGGGCCGTCATGCGCGGCTGACCCACGGTGAGCGTGCCGGTCTTGTCAAACACCACCGTATCCACCCGGTGCGCCAGCTCCAGCGCCTGCGCATCTTTAATCAGAATGCCGTACTTGGCCGCCACCCCTGTTCCGGCCATGATGGCGGTGGGCGTGGCCAAGCCCAGCGCACAGGGGCAAGCGATCACCAGCACTGCCACGGCAGGGATGAGCGCCGCTTCAAATGACGCACCGCTCCATAACCAGCCAGCCAGCGTCAGCAGCGCCACGCCCAGTACCACTGGCACGAAGACAGCCGACACCTGATCGACCAACCGCTGGATCGGTGCTTTGCCCGCCTGCGCGTCTTGCACCAGCCGAATGATGTGGGCCAGCACAGTCTCGCTGCCCACCGCCGTGACCTGCATGATGATGCGGCCCTCGCCGTTGATGGAGCCGCCGGTCAGCTGGGCGTCTCGGTCTTTGCTCACCGGCATAGGCTCCCCGGTGAGCATGGATTCATCCACCTGGGTGCGGCCTTCCAGCAGATGTCCATCCACGGGCACGCGCTCGCCAGGACGCACCGCCAGCCGGTCGCCCACCAAGACCTCACCTAGCGGCACATCGACTTCACCGGTGGCGCCGATCACATGCGCCATATCCGGGCGCAGCGCGTGCAAGGCACGAATCGCCGCCGTGGTCTGGTGTTTGGCGCGGGCTTCCAGCCATTTACCCAGCAGCACCAGTGTGACCACCACCGCCGACGCTTCAAAGTAAAGGTGCATCATGGCACCGGGTGGTGTGGTGAGCCATAGCCACACCGACAGCGCCCAGCCCGCCGTGGTGCCGATGGCAACCAGCAAATCCATATTGCCGCTCAGCGCCTTGAGCGCATGCCAGGCTCCTTTGTAAAAGCGCGCGCCCAGGATGAACTGCACCGGGGTCGCCAACGCAAATTGCAACCAGGCGGGCAACATCAGATGCTGCCCCCAGGCATTGGCCAGCATCGGCCACACCAGTGGCGCGCACAGCAGCAGACCCACGGCCACCGGCATGAAGCCAATCCAGGCCGAAGCCGAGGCCGCTTTGTCTTGAGCCTCTGGGGTCAAGGGCTCGTAGCCCGCATCGCGCACGGCACGGCGCAAACGCGCTGGCATGTCTTCAGAGGGAACGAAGGACACCCGGGCCGACTCCGTGGCCAGATTCACATTGGCATCAATGACGCCTGGAATTTTTTTGAGCGCACGCTCGACCCGGCTGACGCAGGAGGCGCACGTCATGCCGCCAATGCCGATGTCCAAAGCTGTGTCCTCCACCGTCGCTTCCTTCAAGTCGGATTTCCCGTTCATCAGATCAGAGTGCATGGGTTGCCCTTTAAAGTGGCTGAGGTCAAAATGCAGCTGGCGTTGAGCTAAGGAGATCCAACTTGAAAGTTTCTTTGTTTGAGTTTTTAGAGGTCAGCCTCAAGGCTCGATCGACCGTGATCAAGGCCACCTACCGCCGCTTGGTGCAACAGTACCACCCCGACAAGAAAACCGGCACTCAAGCATCAGTATCACTGAAAACTACATGAAAGCCCAGCGAACCAATTCGAACAGCAAGCCCAAGCTTCATCCCTTTGCTTTTCTTCGGCTTAAGTCAATAACCCAACATCATTTTTGTACAGGAACATCCCATGATCCACATCTTTGAAGTCACCGGCATGACCTGCAACCATTGTGAACGTGCCATCACGCAAGCCATCCTTCAATCAGACCCGCAAGCCGAAATCAAAATTGACCGCGCCATCAACCAGGTGGAGGTGCAATCACAGCAATCCCATGAAGTGCTAACGCAAACGATTGAACAAGAGGGTTACGTCGTCGTTTCCTGAAATTTTCCAGGTTTTGACGACTCAACACCGTCCTTGAATAATCAAGTCATACAACTGTTTCCCAACCCTCATTAAGGAGTCTCATCATGAAAATCAATATTGGTCGGATGGAGCGCACGATTCGTATCGTGGCAGGTCTCGTTTTGGTGGGATTGGCAGCCACTGGTAATGTGGGTTGGTGGGGGTGGCTGGGTTTCGTACCTTTGGCTACCGGATTGGTCGGTTGGTGCCCTCCCTACGCCATGCTGGGCATCAGCACCTGCCGCGTCAAAGACGCACCTCAAGGTTGATCCCGAGCATGTCAATGCCACCCTTGACCTCAGTGCGCCGCGTCGAGCGCCTCGTCACAGGTCAGCCCACATCCGACGGTGCGGGCGTCAAATTGACGCGCGTTCTCACACACGATTTGCAGCAGAGGTTGGACCCATTTTTAATGCTGGACAACTTTGCAAGCGATGATCCTGATGACTATGGTGCGGGTTTCCCCAACCACCCGCACCGGGGGTTCGAGACCGTCACCTACATGATCACTGGTCGCATGCGCCACAAGGACAGCGCGGGCCATGAAGGCCTGCTGCAAAACGGTGGCGTGCAGTGGATGACAGCGGGGCGCGGTCTGATTCACAGCGAAATTCCCGAGCAGGAAGCAGGGGTGATGGAGGGTTTTCAGCTCTGGCTCAACCTTCCGGGTCGCGACAAAATGTGCGCACCTTGGTACCGTGATATTCAAAGCGCTGAGATTCCTGAACTCACCACAGCGGCACGCGACAACGCTCAAGGCCAAAGTGGAGTAAAGGTGCGCGTGATTGCGGGCAGCAGCCACGGCGTGAGCGGCGCCATACAAAGACCTACAGATCAATTCCCTACCGACGCTCTCTACCTGGACTTGCATTTTCCAGTGGGCGGCGCTGTCTTTGAGCAGCCTGTACCCCCACTTCACAATGCTTTTATCTATGTGTATCGAGGCACGGTGCAAGTGCTGGACGACACCGGTAGCGAAACCTCAGTGCCCTTGCACCGCATGGCGATTTTGACCAACACCGGGGATGGCGTGCGATTACAAGCCGCGCCAGGCAGCCCACCCGCCCGCGTCCTGTTGATAGCGGGCCAACCGCTTCACGAGCCGATTGCCCAGTACGGCCCGTTCGTCATGAACACCCGTGAGGAGCTGATGCAAGCGGTGCATGATTTTCAAAGTGGTCGTCTGGCATGAGGTCTTAACCAGGATTCGCGTCTTTACCTAGGCTTCGCACACAGACACGCCACAGAAACCACAGCAGCCCAAACTTCATTCACTTATTTGAAAGGAAGACCCCATGACATCAGTCCTCAAACCCCTGTTACTGGCCAGCTTAATGAGCACGCTGGCGGCGTTGTGCCAGGCACAACCCATACCTGGCACAGGCCCCAGCAGCCCTGCGCCCAGCCCGGAAATGCGGGCGCAGCACATGACGAAAATGCAGGATCACTGGGCGCAGCGCCAAACCGATCTCAAAGCCAAACTCAAGCTCACGCCCGCGCAAGAAGGAGCCTGGACCAACTTCACGGCGGCCATGAAGCCCCCGGCCGCCATGCAGCACCCCAGCCGTGCTGAGATGGATCAACTCAACACTCCCGCGCGTCTGGACAAAATGCAAGCCTTGCAGGCCCAACATAACGCCGCGATGGACCAGCGCAGCACCGCCACCCGGGCTTTTTATGCCACGCTGACACCTGAGCAGCAGAAAGTATTTGACGCTCAAACCCGTCGGCCTGAGCGCCCCATGATGGATCATCACCGGGGCGAACTACGCAAGCCCTGACAGTCCGATCTGTAAGTCCTCACTTATGACGGTCTTCAGGCCCCCAACACCCGGTTCTTGCCCGCCCGCTTTGCCATGTACATAGCCTGATCGGCACGTTTGATGGCATCGGCTCCGGTTTCATCCTGAATAAACTGGGCCACACCGGCGCTGAAAGTGATGAGCACCTTCTCGCTACCGGCCAGAAAAAATCGCTTTGAGAGTTCGCGCTGTAAACGCGTCATGGCGGCAATACCCTGCTCCAGCGACGTATCGGGCAGCAGCAAGACGAATTCCTCTCCGCCATAGCGGGCCAAGGTGTCTTGCGGGCGCATGCATTCACGCGCCACGGCGGCCAAGTGTGCCAACGCCACGTCGCCCGTATCATGACCCTTGCTGTCGTTAAGTTTCTTGAAGTTATCGATATCAAGCAAGGCCACGCACAGTAGGCTTTGCTTACGCTGCAGGCCTGAAATCTCGCGGTGCAGAGCTTCGTCCAGTCCTTTGCGGTTAAGCGCACCGGTCAAGTGGTCATGCAGGGCCTGAGCGCTCACGCGGTCTAACTCCTGATGCAACTTGGACAGCTCGGCATCGGTAGCTTGCGTTTTCTCGCGCATGGCCTGGAGTTCGTCTCGCACCGTCAGTGCTTCGGACGTCATCAGTCGCGTCGCGCCCATGACTTCCTTGAGCACCGGCGCGATATCCTCCAGGCTGCGCGCCTGTTCCATCAGGCGAACACTTTCCTCCATCTTGCCGTGGTAGCTACTGCTAGACGCAGTCATCAGCGACATGCGCTCAATGAAGGTGGCGAGCATTTTGCGTAATTCATCTTGTGCCTC
>JANXSU010000220.1 GCA_025356545.1 Comamonadaceae bacterium | reverse complement strand
TGATCTCAGCGCCTGCGGCCATGGCGTCCACTTGCGCGCGGCACGACATCTCTAGCTGGTACATGGTGTTAAGGGCTTGCGGCACCGTAGCCCCACAGGTGAGCAAACCATGGTTGCGCAAAATCATCGCATCGTGCGGACCCAGGTCGCGCACCAGCGCGGAGCGCTCGGCCAAGTCAATGGAGGGGCCTTCAAAGTCGTGGTAGCCGATGTGGCCATGGAAGCGGATGGAGGTCTGCGTCATCGGCAGCAGGCCACACTTCATGCTGGCCACAGCTTGGCCGGCGCGGGTGTGAGTGTGCATCACGCAGTTGACATCGGCACGCGCTTCATGAATGGCGCCGTGAATCACGTAGCCGGAGCGGTTGATGCCGTAGTCGCTGTCTGGCTTGGTCAGAATGTTGCCCGCCAAATCAATCTTCACCAGACTCGATGCCGTGATTTCCTTGTACAGCAGGCCATACAGGTTGATGAGCAGGTGCTCGGTGCCGGGGATTTTGGAGGTGATGTGGTTGTAGATCAGATCGGTCATGCCGAGCTGATCGACCAAGCGGTAGCAAGCCGCCAGCTCAACGCGGGCTTGCCATTCCTCTGGGCTGACTTGACCACGCAGGCTGGGGAAATCAGTGCTGTAGTTCATGCGAGCCAACCCCCTTAGCGAATCAGCAACGCACCGGCCAGCGTGGTCGCGCAACCCACAAAAGCCGCCACGATCAACCACCAGCCGGGCACGAGCGTTGCCGTACTGGGTGCAGGTGCTGAGGTCATTGGAGACGCAGTGTTGGCCGGTGCTGTCACGGCATGTGGCGTTGCGTCTTGTGTGGCAAGCGCTGTTGATATGGTCGGTGGGTTGGCAGCCACAGCCACTTCGTCTGGCGGCGCGAGCTGCTTGCGAAAGGCTTTGAAGAAGTCATCTGACATTTTCTTGGCCACGCTGTCGATGAGACGCGAGCCCACCTGCGCCAACTTGCCACCGATTTGCGCCTTGGCGGCGTAGTTCAGCTCTGTGCCTTCAGCGACAGTTTTCAAAGTCACGGTGGCCGAGCCTTTGGCGAAGCCGACCGCCCCACCCTGCCCTTCAAACACCATGACGCAGGACTCAGGCGCGTTGATCTCGCTCATGCGCAACACGCCGTTGAAGCGCGCGCGCAGCGGGCCGATGGCGGTGACGACGACGACCTTGAACTCCTCAGGCGTGGTGGCCTCGACCGACTCGCAACCGGGCAGGCACTTCTTGAGCACCTCAGGGTTGTTCAAGGCCGCCCACACGACGTCGCGCGCGGCGGGGATGGTTTGGATTCCGGTGATTTCCATGACGGCGCCTTAGTGTTTCTTCTTCATCGCAGCCGATGTGTTGACCATCGAGTGCAGCGTGCGGGCGTAATCATGCGCGCCTTGCTCGTCCATGCGCGGGGCCACACGCATGTACTCTTTCAGGCCCAGGATGGCCGGGCGTGGGCGGCTGAGCAGGACTTGGCAGAAGCGCTCGACTTCAGCATTGAACTTGCTGCCTTCCACGACTTGGCTCACCAAGCCGTAGGTCAAGGCGCGCTCGCCGCTGATGAATTCTGCGGTGTAGGCCATCCACATGATGGCGTTGCGGTTCATGCGGTCATACACGGCGGACATGACCATGGTGGGCATGACGTTGTGCTCGATCTCGGGGATGTTGAAAGTGGCGGTATCGCTGGCAAAGGACACGTCGCAAATGGCCGCCACGGCCGTGCCGTAGCCCATGACGCGGCCTTCAAAAGCGCCGATCACCGGCACTTGGCAAGCGCGGATGGATTTGTAGCTGCCGAAGATGGAGTCGTACTCGGCGCGGCGGGCATAGGCCTCGGGCGACGCAGGGGTCTCGGCGTCGCGCACGCGGCCCGTGCAAAAGTCGGGGCCAGCGCTGCGCAACAGAACAGCGTCTGAGGTTTCATGGGCGGTGGCGAGCACGGCGGTCAAGGCCGCAGCCATGCTGTCGGACACGCCGTTGTCGGGCTGACGGTTGAAGGTGACGCGCAGCAAGCGGCCGTCTTGTTGAATGATGAGGTGGGGGTGCATTTTTAGGTCTCCGTTAGATCTATTGATGGGTTGATGATTTATGCAAAGTGCCGCAGCATGGCGGCGTTGAAGGCTTGTGGATTGTCGATGTTGGGCAAATGGCCAGAACCGGGCACAACCTCCAAGGCAGCACCGGGGATGAGGGCTTGTATGTCTTTCATCGCTTGCGGCAGCGGGCCGTCGTTGGCCCCGACGATCAGCGTGGTGCGCGCGCCGATATCCGACAACTGCGCCACGTAGTCCAACCCCTGAATGGCGCGGGCACTACCAATGAAACCATCGACCGAGGTCTTGGAGGCCGTGTCACGGAATCGATCAGCAACGGCAGGATTAGCATCCAAAAACACCGTGCCGAACCAGCGCTCAATCGTGGGCTGGGCCAGAACGGCGCAGCCGTCTTTCAAAGCGATGGCGATGCGATCGTCCCACGGGGCTGCGACGGCAGGAGGTGCGTCGGCACGGGCATCGCAGATACACAGGCTCAACAAGCGATCGGCATGGGCAATGCCCAGACCTAGGCCACTCATGCCGCCGAGTGACAGGCCTATGTAGTGCGCGCGTTCGATCTTCAAGGCATCGAGTGCGGCCACCGTGTCAGCCACCAAGTCGCCCATGGTATACGGAGCCTTGCCAGACTGAGATGCACCGTGGCCGCGCGTGTCGGCTCGGATGGCGCGGTAGCCGTTAGCTGCCAGGAGCGCGGCTTGTTCGTCCCACATCATGCTGGAGGACAAGATGGAGTGCGTCATAAAGACGGCGGGGGCGGATGGGTCGCCTTGGATTTTGAGGGCGATGTCACCGACTGGGCCGGGGATATTCAGGTGTTGGATGTTGGTGGTCATACAAGTTGGTGTGGTGCTATTGAGAGTTGTGGAATTAACTACACCGACGCGTTTTAGCCTTTGTACGCCCCGGCACTTGAGGTGAGTAGCTCCGCGGCTGTCCCCCTGCCTTCGGCCTCCTCCTTGATGCCGCTGCGCCACTCACCCCAAGCGCCGGGGCAGCAAGCACGATGGGTATGCGATGGTGGCACACTCGCCCAGCTCGCAGGAACAGGTCGGTGGCGCGCTCAGCGCAGCGGCATAAAGGAGGAGTCGTCGGCCCTAGGCCGACACGGGGGACAGCCGCGGAGCTGAGTGCGCCGCCGACCTGTTCCCACGAAGTCGTAGCCAGACACAAGGAGGTATCGCAACTCATCATTTGAAAACGACACTCATCAAGTGACGGAACGCAAAGCGTTCCAGATGGCTTGCGGGGTCATGGGTAGGCCGTCGATGCGAGCTCCGCGTGGGGCCAGGGCGTCGTTTACCGCGCTGGCAATGGCGGCAGGGCTGCCCAGGTAACCAGCCTCGCCCGAGCCCTTCTGGCCAAACTCGGTCAAGGGCGATGGCGTGCAGTGATCGACGATGGTGATGGCGGGCACTTCTTGTGAGCTGGGGATTAAATAGTCCATGAAGGTGCCGCTGAGCAACTGGCCTTCGTCGGAGTATTCAAACTTTTCCATCAAGGCTGCACCCAAGCCATGAGCAATGCCGCCGTAGGTCATGCCGTGCACCACGTCCGGACTGATCATCACGCCGCAGTCGTGGCCGCAGACGTAGCGGTGGATGGCGACTTTGCCGGTGTCGGGGTCGATGCTGGCCAGCACCACATGCGCCTCAAACGAGTGGCAAGGGTACATCTGCACGCGGCCATCGGCGGTGGGCATTTGGCCGCCGGTGGGGACTTCCCAGACAAACTTTTCTTGCAGACCGGGCTCCATGTCGGCGGGCAGTTTGTGAAACTTACGATGGGCGATTTCAACCAGCGCATCCCAGCTCATGCGGCGTACCGGATCGGCTTTGACCATGACGTTGCCATCCTCGTAGTCAAGCTCAGCTGGCGACACACCCAGGTTGTGCGCGGCAATCAGCAGCAACTTGGCTCGCAACTTCTTGGCCGCACCCGCCGCCGCGCCGCCCAGCATGATGGCCATGCGGCTGCCGACCGGACTGTTCGACGGCAAAGCATTGAGCGAATCGGCGTGCAGCACGCGGATGCTATCGGGCTGGCGGTGCAGCACCTCGCCGACTACGGTGGAGACCAAAGTTTCATGCGACTGGCCGGAGCTGGAGGTGGCCATCAAGGCCGTGACCGTGCCGCCCAAGTCGATGCGCACCAGGCAAGACTCCATCCAGGTGGTGGTCTCGTTCTTGGGGTTGAACAAGGGCTCGAACGACGAGTTGCCGCCAGACGGCTCTAGGCAGGTGGAGATGCCGATACCCGCCAGCAAGCCCTTGGCACGCAAGGCATCACGTTCCTGCACGATGGCGCTCAAAGGTGCAGCATTCAGAGCCTTGTCCAGCACGGTAGCGTAGTCACCGCTGTCATACGAGGTGCCACTGGGGATGAGGTAAGGAAACTCGTCCTTGCCGATCAGATTGCGCTTGCGCAAGTCCACCCGGTCCAGCTTCAAGAAACGGGCTACCTTGTCGATACCGGTTTCAATCGCGTAATTGGTGGGGGCCTGGCCAAAGCCGCGCACCGCCTCTTGCGGCGTTTTGTGGGTCATCACCGCCATGGCGTCGTACTCCACGCTCTGGATGCGGTACGGCCCGACGATAGCGCCCACAGGCTTGCCCAGTTGCAGCGGCGAGCGTCCGGCGTAAGCGCCGATGTCGTCCAGCGCCCGCATACGCATGGTGCGAATGATGCCGTCGGCATTGAAGCCCAGGGTCACGTCAAAGATACGATCTGGGCCCTGCATGTCGCCGCCGCGCATGTTCTCCAGGCGGTCTTCAATCAAGCGCACCGGGCGGCCCAGCTTCTTGGCCAGGTAGCCCACGAGAATGGTGTGCTTGAGGCCACGCTTGACGCCATAGCTGCCACCCACGTCCACGTCAAAATGCACGCGCACCGCGTTGTTCGGCAGGCGCAAGGCTTTGGCCAGTTGATCGGGGTACTTGGGCATCTGGATGGAGGCCCACACGTCCAGCACCTCGGTCGCGTCGTTCCATGAACAGGCCACGCCAAAGGTTTCAATCGGCACAGTGGCGTTGCGCGACCAGCGCACGCGGTAGCTCAAACTGTGCTCGCACTGGGCGAACTGCTGATCGGGCGTCTCGCCATTAACGGCAGGCCAAACGAACTTACGGTGAAAGATGATGTTAGTGCCAAAGTGCGGGTGCACAAGCGGCGCATCGGCTTGAATGGCGGCTTCCGGCTCTATAGTGTGCGGCAGGGTCTCGTAGTCCACCTGCACCAGTTCGGCGGCGTCTTCGGCCAGGGCGCGCGTCTCGGCCACCACCGCCACCACCCACTCGCCGCAGTAGCGCACCACACCGCGCGCCAAGGGAAAGCGCGTGACTTGGGGTGCGTCCACACCGGGCAGCATGGGCTCGGTGGCGGCGCAGAGCTCGTCGCCGGTCTGCACGGCATGCACGCCAGGCAAGGCCAGCGCGGCACTGGCATCAATCGACACAATTTTGGCGCTGGCGTGTGGGCTGGCGACCACTGCTATGTGCAGCATGCCGGGCAGTTGAATGTCAGCCGCATAGCGACCCTTGCCGACGACGAAGCGCTTGTGCTCGACCGCGCGGCGGTGCTTGCCGACGAAGCGGAAACCTTCTGACGGCTTGACGATGGACTCAGACATGGGCTTGTCCCTCTGGCGCAGTGGCGTACATCACGGCATCCACGATTTGCTGGTAACCGGTGCAGCGGCACAGGTTACCGCTGATAGCCTCGCGCACTTGCGCCTCTGTAGGGTGCGGCGTGACGCTGACGAGCGCGTGGCAGGCCACCAACATGCCGGGCGTGCAGTAGCCGCATTGCAGAGCGTGCTTCTCGCAGAACGAGTCTTGGATTTTGGAGAGCTGGCCGCGTTGCGGGGCCAAGCCTTCGACCGTGGTGACCTTCTGGCCATCGGCCTGCACAGCAAACATGCAGCACGAGCGCACCGGGTCGCCTTCGAGCAACACCGAGCAAGCACCACAGACACCGTGTTCGCAGCCGGCGTGCGTGCCGGTCAGGCCCAATTCGTCACGCAAAAAATCAACCAAGCTGGTGCGGGGCTCCACCGTGCGCTGCTGCACGACGCCGTTGACGGTGATTTGGATGGGGAGTTTTTTGGAGCTGTTCATGATGTCACCTGACGGGCTTCTTGGGCTGCATCTTTCGCGGCTTGCTGCAGCACGCGGGCAAGCAACACACCTGCCAAATGACGGCGGTATTCGGCTGTGCCATGGATGTCGCTGCCGGGGTTGGATTCTTTCGCTGCCGTATGGGCCAGGTCTTGGGCCAACTCAGGCGTCATTCGTTGTCCACACAGGGTTTGAGCCAAAGCGGGGAAGGCCAGCGGTGCGCCGTCCACCCCCCCTAAGCCAAAACTAGCGCGTGTGACCACGCCACGCGCATCGACTTGCAACTGGCAAGCGGCCGAGGCCATGGCGAAATCACCGTGGCGAATCGCGGTTTCTTCAAATGCGGCGGCGATGCGTGGGCCTTGCCAGACCGGCCACTGGATGTCCATCAGGCATTCAGTCTCAGACACGGCGGTGAACATGGGGCCGAGGAAGAAGTCTTGCGCGTTGACGCTGCGTTCGCCCTCACCCTGGCTTTGAATGCGCATCGTCGCGCCCAGCACCAGCGCGGCCAGCGGCAACTCGGCAGACGGATCGGCATGCACCAAACTGCCCCCCACCGTGCCCCGGTTGCGGGTTTGCGCGTGGCCGACCCAACGCAGGGCTTTACGCATCAATGGCAGACTGGCATCAAGCACGGGAGTATCTTCTAATGTGCGTTGACGCACGCCCGCACCTGTGGTGACGAGCTCGTTTGAATGGCTGAGTATTTTGAGTTCGACCAAACGGTTGATATCCACCAACACACCAGGCCGGGCCAATCGCATGGCCATCATAGGCACCAAGCTTTGCCCCCCTGCAATGAGCTTGGCATCAATACCATGTTCATTGAGTAGCGATAAAGCCTGGACAGTACTTTCTGCCCGAATGTAATCAAAAGGCGCTGCTTTCACCTTAACCCCTTAAAGTAGCGTTTGCTTTTATTTGATTTACTATTTCTCACGCATGACTCCTCATATGTAGGCTCTCATTTTCTATCTTTTAATTATAAAAAAGCAATGAAATAAATTTCACGCCGGTATAGAATTTCTCATACCAGTCCACCACAACACAATCACAATTGACTTTCATATGAGAAAACTGCCCCCATTGAATGCTGTGCGCGCCTTTGAAGTCGCCGCGCGGCATGTAAGCTTTACCAAGGCAGCGGTTGAGTTGTCGGTCACCCATGGGGCAGTGAGCAAGCAAGTCGCGATTTTGGAGGCTTGGCTAGGTACGACATTATTTAGCAGGTCACAAGCTCAACTTAAACTGACAGAGGCAGGTCGTGTATTTTTGGCTGCTGTCACGCCTGCATTGGACCGCATCGCCGTAACCGCCATGCAGTTGCTGGAACAGGCTTCGCCCACCACCTTGCGAATCAGTGCGCCTCCCACGTTCACCATGCGCTGGCTGATTCCTCGCATCTCCACCTTTCAGCGCAAGCGGCCCGATGTCGAGATCAAGTTCTCCACTTCGATTGCGCCAGTGAACTTTTCCGAGAACAGTTACGACCTCGCGATTCGAGGGGCAGATGAGCCGCTGACCGAGGTTCGTTCTATACCCTTCATGACCGAGACCATCGTGCCAGTTTGCCACCCTGATTTGTTGGAGCGAGGGCGCTTGCGCGCGCCCATTGATCTGACTCAGCACACATTGATCGGCTACGACACCGAGCCGTTGACATGGGCAGGATGGCTTGCAGAAGCGGGAGTAATTGACA
The DNA here is from genome assembly GCA_025356545.1 of Comamonadaceae bacterium. Classification (GTDB taxonomy): domain Bacteria; phylum Pseudomonadota; class Gammaproteobacteria; order Burkholderiales; family Burkholderiaceae_C; genus CANCDA01. The sequence goes on along the minus strand of JANXSU010000220.1, from coordinate 14,232 downwards.
TACATGCAAACAACACCTTGCGTTTTGAACAGATGTATTTCGCCTTGCAAGCGGCGGCTGAAGGTTTAGGCTTGGTGCTGGTGCCTCTATTCCTGGTGGCGGACGACATCATTGCTGGGCGTTTGTGCACACCTTTTGGACTGCTGGCCGCACGTCAGCGTCGCTATTACGCCAACTCGGCAACAACGGGAACGGTCAACCCCTTGGTCGAGAGCTTTTGCGAGTGGCTAATGCAAGAAGGCCTGGATACTGAGCAATCTATTAATGTTTTGGCACAGAGTATGGAAACAAAAGCGTGAGGATTTCTCATACTTTCTTTGATGTAAGCTGCACAAGAAATTAGTGTATTTTTTCACAATTCGGGACTTTTTCCCTTATGATTTTTATCCGCACCCCATGAGTAAAAACACCATCGGCTACCCTGACCTGCACGCCCATTTGGAAGAGCTTAAGCGGCGAGGTCTGCTGCAAGTGATAGATCGCCCCATCGACAAAGACTCTGAGTTGCACCCCTTGGTGCGCTGGCAGTTCGTGGGCGGCATGGCCGAGGCCGAGCGCAAGGCGTTTTTATTCACTAACATCGTCAACGCCCAGGGCCGAAAATACGATATCCCAGTGGTGGTGGGCGCTCTGGCGGCCAACCGTGAGATTTACAGCGTGGGCATGGGCTGCTCGGTGGACGAGATTCAAGCCAAATGGGCGCACGCCATTGCCAACCCAATCGCCCCAAAAATGGTTGAAAACGCCGAGTGTCATGAGGTGATTCACGAAGGTGCTGACCTGCAAGGCGAAGGCAAGGGCCTAGACATGCTCAGCATCCCCATCTCCACCCCCGGCTTTGACAGCGCGCCCACGTTGACCGCCACCAACGTCATCACGGTGGATCCGGTGACCGGCGTACAAAACATGGGCACTTACCGCTGCGCCTTGAAGGCACCGGACCGTCTGGTAGTACGTATGGCCACACGCGTCGGCGGTGCGGGCGGCTACCTGCATTACCAAGCCTGGAAAAAAGCCGGCCACAAGACCATGCCTTGCGCCATCGTGCTGGGCTGCCCGCCGCTGGTGGCCTTTATGGGGCCGCAAAAATTGCCGATTGGGGTGGATGAATTTGACGTGGCCGGTGGTCTAGCCGGTGCGCCGATTGAGGTGACGATGGCCCGCACGGTCAAGCTGCGCGTGCCGGCCCAGGCCGAGATCGTGATTGAAGGCCAGATTGACCTGGAATTTTTGGAGCCCGAAGCGCCTTTTGGTGAATCGCACGGCCACGTAGCGCTGGAGGAATTCAACCTGCCCATGACCATCACAGCTATCACGCACCGCTTCAAGCCTGTGATTCCGTCTTACCTCAGCCAAGTCGCGCCAAGTGAGTCCAGCGTGATCAAGCGCGTGGCTTACGAGCCACTGTTTTTGGCACACTTGAAAAACGCACTGGGTATTCGCGGCGTGAAAAAAGTGTCGCTGCATGAGCCCTTAACCGGCCTATTGCGCGTGACCGTGATCACCTTTGAGAACGAAACACCCAAGACCGAGATTTGGCGCGCGCTCTACGGTGCAGCCTTCTTCAAAGGCGACTGCGGCAAAATTTGCGTGGCCGTGAACGAGGACATTGACCCCGACAACGCCGATGCCCTGCTCTGGGCCATGGCTTACCGCATGAACCCGGTGGAAGACGTCCGCACCCTGGACCACCGCGGCCAAGGCCATGGCCCCAAGCGCGAAGCCGATGGTGACGAAGACTCCACCCTGTTGATGGACGCCACCATGAAGTCCGCCATGCCGCCGCTGGCCCTGCCGACCAAAGACTACATGCTGCGCTCCAAGGCGATCTGGGAAGAGCTGGGCTTGCCCAAGTTGCGCCCCCAAGCGCCCTGGTTTGGCTACTCGCTGGGCGATTGGTTGCCGCAGTGGGAAGAAGCGGCCAAGCGCGCCGCCACGGGCCGTTATCTGGAAAACGGTGTTATCAGCCATGGCCAGCAGCGTAACGACGTGAAGGCCGAGAGCAAGTTCCGGCCCGACCAAGACCCGCCCTACACCTCCATTCACAAGGCGAAAGATGGTCACTAAAACTGCACATGAGCCCCGGCGTTTGATCGTCGGCATCAGCGGTGCATCCGGCATCATTTACGGTGTGCGCATTCTGCAAGCCCTTCAAGGCACGGACATTGAAACGCATCTGGTGATGAGCGATTCGGCCCGCATCACCCTGGCGGCGGAGACAGATTTCACAATCAAAGAGGTTGAAGCTCTTGCAGGACAAGTCCACAACGCCAAAAACATCGGTGCGTCCATCTCATCAGGCTCGTTCAAGACCATGGGTATGGTGGTCGCCCCCTGCTCGATTCGCTCCCTGTCAGAGATCGCCTGGGGCACGACCACCAGCTTGCTCTCGCGCGCAGCGGACGTGGTGCTCAAAGAGCGACGCCGCCTGGTGCTGATGGTGCGCGAATCACCGCTGCACGCGGGTCATTTGCGTAGCATGACGCAAGCGGTAGAAAACGGCGCCATCATCATGCCGCCCATGCCTGCCTTCTACGCCAAACCAAAATCTCTGGACGATATGGTCAACCACACGGTGGGGCGTTGCCTGGATTTGTTTGATATCGAGACTGTTCTAGTGAACCGCTGGTCCGGTATGGGTACAGCCAAGACGGGAGATGTGAAATGACTTCTAAAACTCTCATGCTCTGCGCACTTGCCCTCCTAGCAAGCGCGGTGCAAGCTCAAACCTACCCAACTAAACCCATTCGCCTCGTGCTGGGTTATGCACCCGGCGGCGTGGCCGACATCACCGCCCGGCTGGTGGCGCAAAAACTCTCACTCTCACTCGGACAACAGGTCATTGTGGACAACAAGCCCAGCGCCGGGGGCATCGTGGCCGCAGAGACTGTGGCCAAAGCCGACCCCGATGGCTACACCTTGCTGCACATGAACTATGGCAATGCCGTCAGCGCGGCCCTATTTCGCAAATTACCCTTCGACATCAAGACTGATTTTCAACCGATCTCGGCGATGGGATTTTTTGATGTCGTGATGTTGATTGATAAAAATTCTGACATCAAAAGTGTTCAGGATTTCATTGCCAAGGCAAAAGAGTCGCCCGACAAATACAACATCGGAACAGTCAGCCTGGGCAGCGGCCAACACATGTCGGCAACGCTGTTCAAGAGTTTGACGGGCTTGCAAACCACTATCGTCCCGTACAAGACCACCCCCTCTTTAATGCTGGCCATCAAGAGCAAAGACATTGCTGTGGCATTTGAGATCATTTCGCCCTCTTTGCCCCTGATTCGCAGTGGTGAAATCAAGGCATTAGCCGTGTCGTCCGCGCATCGATTCAAAGGTCTTGCAGACATTCCCACTCTTCTGGAAAGCGGTGTAAGAGGCTATGAAGTCACCGCATGGAATGGCGTTGCCGCACCTGCTAAAACACCTAGGGCCATCATCGACCGGCTCAACAAAGAAATCAATACTGCCTTGGCTATACCGGAGGTCAAAAATAAATTTCAAGAACTGGGTATTGATTCACGTGGCGGAACACCTGAAGAGTTACAGAACATCCTTGTGAACGAAATTGACAAGTGGAACACCCTGGTGTCGGTCATGAAAGTGGAGCGCTTGTAGGCTGATGGAAAACCGCTCATTGTTTGTTTACTACAAGGTAGCTGAAGACCAACATGCGGCTTTGGCGCAGCGAGTGCGTGACTTTCAACACCGACTGAAAGTGGCCCATCCATCTCTGTCGCTGGAACTCATGCAGCGTCCCGCAGCCTCATCTGAAAACATGGAAACTTGGATGGAGATTTATCGTCATCCACAGGGTGTGTCTGACGCGATGGCTCACGTCATTCAAGCATTGGCGCTTGAAATGGAGTTACCCAGCAAGCGCGCGAGTGAAGTGTTTGTTCCATTGATTTAAACTTCGAGTTATGTCGAAGTTTCTCACCGCTGCGCTCTACAAGTTTGTTGAATTTCAGGACACATCTTCCTTCAAGGAAACTTTGCAAACCGTTTGCGATGCCCATCACATCAAAGGCACCCTGCTTCTGGCGGATGAGGGTATCAACGGCACCATTGCTGGGGCCGAGTCAGATGTGCGAGCGGTACTGGCCTACTTGCGCGCAGATCCTCGCCTGAGCGATCTCACTCCCAAAGAATCTTGGTCCGAATCTCCACCTTTTTTACGCATGAAAGTGCGCCTCAAAAAAGAGATCGTTACATTGGGAGTGCCTGGGGTCAACCCAGTCCAAATGGCAGGCAGCTACGTCAAACCAGACGCGTGGAACGCTTTGATCAGTGCCCCTGACGTGGTGCTGGTTGATACTCGGAATGATTACGAGGTGTCGATTGGAAGCTTTAAAGGTGCGCTCGACCCCAATGTCAAAACTTTCGCCGATTTGCCTCAATGGGTGTCAGCCCAAGCGGCCGCTGGCGGTGCGCTAGCGAGTGCAGAAGGCAAAAAGCCTAAAGTCGCCATGTTTTGCACCGGTGGTATCCGCTGTGAAAAATCCACGGCCTTGCTTAGACAACTAGGCTTTGACGAGGTCTATCACCTAGAGGGTGGCATCCTCAAATACTTGGAAACAGTACCCCAAGCCAACAGTTTGTGGGAAGGTGAATGTTTTGTATTTGATGAGCGCGTCTCTGTCGGCCACGGCCTACAGCCCGGCCCCTACGAACTGTGCCGCTCCTGCAGACATCCAGTAGGCGCCGCAGAGCGCCAATCACCGCATTACGTCAAAGGCGTGAGCTGCCCCCACTGCTTCGACCAAAAAACAGAAGCTCAAAAACAGGGCTTTGCAGAACGCCAACGCCAAGTTGAATTGGCTCGTCAACGTGGGCAGGCGCATGTGGGCGCGCAGATGCCTTTCAAAAACCACTCTGAACTCAAATAAATAAGCCCCATAAAGAAAACCCCGTAACCGTAAGGCTACGAGGTTTTATATCTTGGTGGGACGTGCGGGGGTCGAACCCACGACAAACGGATTAAAAGTCCGCTGCTCTACCAACTGAGCTAACGTCCCATCACTGGAAAAACAAGGTTTATTCTGTTTTACCAAGCCTTAAATTATAACTGGAAATTTGAGGCTTCTTTAAGTTCGCGAAGAAATTTCATTCATCATCCACCCGGCGGCGCACTGGCCAAACGTGGCCGTCACTGACACCAGTGAACCATAGCCACTGCAGTTGAGGGAGCCATCACCCTCTACGGCGCAAGAGGCATCAGGCGAGCTCACGGCCTCACGACTAAAGACGCCAGTAATCCCCATTTTTTTGCCCTCACGCGTCGCGCAGTGTTCTTTACGCAAGCGATAGCGTAGTTGGGCTAGCAAAGGGTCGTGAGTAATGACACTCAAATCCTCAATGTCCACCTTATGCGCCAAGCGCTTTCCCCCAGCAGCACCAACGGTAATAAAACTGATTTTGTTTCGAAGTGCCCAGGCCGCCATGGCTGTCTTGGCGCGGACTTGGTCACAAGCGTCAATGACACCATCCACGCCAGCAGGCAGAAGACCCGGCCAGTTACCGGCCTCTACAAATTCTTCAACACAATGAACTTCACACGCGGGGTTGATCTGTGCAATACGGTCTCGCATGGCCAGCACTTTGGCCTGCCCCAGCGTGGGCTCCAGTGCGTGAATTTGACGATTGATATTGGATTCGGCGATGTGGTCCAGATCGATCAGGGTCAAGCGCCCTACCCCACTGCGTGCCAGCGCCTCTACCGCCCATGAGCCCACACCGCCAACACCCACCACCGCAACGTGCGCGGCACGGATACGCTGTGCACCGGGTACACCATACAGGCGTTCTAGCCCACCAAAGCGTCGTTCAACATCCATTAGCATTGCGCTTGGGTCATGCCTTCTGTTCGATGCGCCAAGTTTGGTATTTGAAGGCGGCTACGGCCCCGGCAATGATGGCAAAAATCGCCACAAAACTGGTTAAGCCCAAAGTGGCAATTCCGGACAAACCTTGTCCAACCGTGCAACCCATAGCAGTTACACCACCCACCCCCATCAACATGGCACCGATCAGATGATTTCCCACATCTTCGGTGCTGCCAAAACCTTCCCAGCGAAAGCTGCGCGTCCAAAGTGCTGTGATGGTAGAGCCCATGATCACACCCAAAACAGAAACAATACCTAGTGTAAGCACCTTGCTTTTGTCACTGAAGAACATCAGCCAGTCCAGGGTATAGGCCACAGGCGAAACAAAGCTCAATGCTTCTGCACGCCCCGAATTAGTGGTCAAAAAAACCTCATTCAAGGTTTCAGGATGTTCAGCCACAAAACCCAAATGCCCACTCACCCACCACATGGCCACGATGATGCTGCCAATGCCCAAGCCAGCGAGCAGGTTATCTGCGTGACAAAACTCTGGCCCTGTTACCGCCCAAATGATAAGCGCCCCCCCTAAACCGAGTCCCAGAATCAGACCGATAACGGCAACCTTTAGACCCAGTGCAGCTGCCAACAGATGCGGCAAATTGGCGACGGTTGCAAAATCGACCGTCAACTGATCCACTGTTGCAACGCGCAACACAGCCGTAATGCCCTTCAGCGTAGCAAATGCAGCCAAACCCATAACGATCATCACGATCAAGGACTTCAGATTACCGCTACCCACACGCACCAAAGTTTTACTGCCACAGCCAGAAGCCAGCACCATGCCAAAACCGAACAAAGCCCCACCCACTGCGCCGGAAAGCCAGAACCAGCGGTTGCTGGCGTGGATGGTTTTTGAAGAATCAATCAGTCCGGCGTAAGCCAGCAAAGCAAAACCACCCATAGCTACACCAATCGCCAAGCCCCACTGGCGCATACGAGTCCAGTCCCCCATATTGACGACGTCGCTTATGGCCCCCATAGTACAGAAATGAGTGCGCTGAGTGATGGCACCAAAGATAAGTGACAGCAAAAAAGCTGCCGCCAGAACTTGAGTGCTAAGGGTGTTGAGTTCAGAAACTTGCATGCCTGAATTTTAGGGCATGCAAGTACGAATCTATTTGAGTCGCGCCAGTCGCTCTTTGGCTGCAGCGGCCGCCTCGGACTGAGGGTAGGCTTTTAGCAAGTCTTCTAGTGTTTTCTTCGCTGCTTTGTTGTCTTTGAGTTCAAGTTGGCAGTTGGCAATAGACAGCACGGACTCAGGTGCCCGGAGATGATCGGGAACCTGCGCGAGCAAGGCTCGGAAGTTCAGTACAGCCTCTTTGTAATCACGAGTCGCGTAACGAGCATTACCCAACCAAAAATTGGCAGAAGGCACATAACCGCTTTGACCATAGCGCCTGATGAAGTCAAAAAAGGCCACTTGTGCAGCAGCAAAATCGCCTTTACGAAAGACCGCCAACGCCGATTCAAAGTCACGCTTCTCCGTTGGATCAGCTAAAAACTCTCGCCCATCCACGGTGACGCTGGTCGGCTCCATCTTGCGCAAGCGATCATCCATGCCCTGCACAGCATCTTTTTGTTGGCGCTGCAATTCAGACACGCTACGACTTAACTCCTCATACTGGCCTCGGATTTTTGCTTGATCAGAACGCAAACTTTCAATCTGGTTTTGAAGATCCAAAAGGCTTCGCCGCAATTGAGCGTTTTCTTCCGTGGTTCGAAGGGTTTCACCAGCGATTAGGGATTGCGATTCCTTGCGAACCGAATCGATTTGTTGGCGCAAATCCAAAATCGCCTTGCGAGCCTCATCGTCATCAAAAATACCAGCTTGGGCCGCACCGATGAAGCAGCACGCAAAAAGGACTGTTGCAATTCGCACACGCATTTTCATTATCGTTGTGTTCGATTACTTAACGGTAAGAAATTTCGGCTCTTCGGTTTTTCGCTAACGATGCCTCGTCAACACCCGAATTCAGAGGTTTTTCTTTGCCAAAACTCACGGCCTCAATCTGACTCTCTGCCACACCCGAAAGACCCAGAGCACGTCGTACAGCTTCTGCACGTTTTTGGCCCAATGCCAAGTTATATTCTCGTCCCCCACGCTCATCGGTGTGCCCCTCAATCACCACTTTACGAGTCTTGTCTGATTTAATAATGCGGGCGTTGGACTCGATCAGGGGTTGAGACTCTGCCTTGATCACAAAGCTGTCGTAGTCAAAATAGATCAACCGTGAACTAATTGGTAAAGCATCACTTGCCGATTTACCCAAATCCAACGGCGGCACATTGCTCTTGGCCATTGCATTGTCACCAGCTTGGTTGGTTTTTGGGTCTGAAGTCGTCCCCGAACGATCTTCCACAGGTGCCTTGTCCAGCTTGACAGACGAACCACACCCAACGAGCGACAAGGTTGCACCCAAGACAAAAATCCATTTTTTCATGACCATATCAACTACTCCTGTTAAATAAAAATTCAGTTACTTTGTTTTTGAAACGGGCTCCAATCCGGCTCCCGGATATCTCCGCCCTTACCTGCTAGGCGTGCTTTGATTTTTCCGTCGAGGGTACTTGTCATAAGCGCTTCTTTGTCCTGCTGCTTGGTTGCAAACACTACAAGGCGGCTGTTGGGCGAAAAGCTCGGGCTTTCGTCCGCCGTCGTATCCGTTATTGCTGTTGACTGCCCCGTGGCGAGTGACATCACATGCAGTTTGAACGCACCACTGATGCGAGAAATATAAGCCAACCACCGTCCATCTGAGCTCATCGCAGGCGAAATGTTGTAAGTGCCAGTAAAAGTAATGCGCTCCGCTGCTCCACCAGTTGAAGGCATACGATATATCTGTGGACTCCCGCCCCGGTCACTCACAAAATAAATGCTTTTCCCGTCAGGTGAATGAACCGGCTCCGTATCGATACTGGAAGACTGGGTCAAGCGTTTCGGTTCACCGCCATTCACGTCAAGTGTATAGAGCTGCGAGCCACCGTCACGGCTTAGTGTCACAGTCAAGGTACGGCCATCTACGGCCCAAGCCGGGGCGCTATTCGAACCTCGAAAATTAGCCACCAAACGACGCCTTCCAGTGGCTACTGTGTGCACATAAACCACGGGCTTGCGTGACTCGAAGGACACGTAGGCCAGTTGCGATCCGTTGGGTGACCAAGCTGGCGAAATGATGGGCTCAGGGCTGGTTAAAGCCGACTGCGCGTTCTCGCCATCGGCATCAGCAACCCACAAGTCAAACTGTTGAGCCGACTTGGTAACATAAGCAATGCGGGTTGAAAAAATGCCTTTATCACCGGTCAATTTTTCGTAAACGAAATCTGAAATTCGGTGTGCAGCCAGTCGCAAATCACCTTGCACGACCACATAGCCATCGCGTCCGATATCTTGCCCGCGAACCACATCCCACAGGCGAAAACGCACATCGTAACGACCGTCGGCCAATCGCGTGACGCTTCCGGTAAGAAGTGAATCCGCGTTCTTCTGACGCCAGAATGAGATCTCGGGACGCGCGCTTTCATCCAGAAAACTACCGGCCACATCAACCAGACGGAACTGTCCGCTACGTTCCAGATCAGCTTGGACAATTTGTGAAATTTTTTGAGGTGCTGCATCTTCACCGCGAAATGACGCAACGGCTATAGGCAACTGTGTCAAGCCAACGCCTGAGACTTCAACTCGGAATTGTGGCCAGGCTGGCAGACAGGCCACGAGGGTCATCAAAATAAAAAGGATGCGCTTCATCATGGTTAGATTATCTCAGTCTTGTGACGACGACTTCGTCATTGACGCGTAACTGAGCGTATCCCAAGGCCGCCTGAGTGATGTCGGTCTTGGAACGTTCTTCCACGGTACACGCGTTGAGTGACTCCTGATCACGGGCGGCCTCTTTGTGCCAAAGATGAAAAACTTCGGTAGCGTAGTAACCGTTTTTTCGCATAACACCGCTGTTGTGCAAACGCAATACGAAATCGGCATCTTCATGTCCCCAGCCGACAAACGACTCATCAAAACCATCTACAAGCTCAAAATCTGATCGCCAGACGGCCATATTGCAGCTCCGTATCCCCTTCCAGGAAAACGATTTCTCGACCCGAGACGTGCTGTCCGGCAAACGCAACAAACCACCAAGTTTGCTTGCGTGACCGAAAAGTCGATTACTAACCCAATATAGCCACGAACGACCCCATACTTGCTCAAGGCCAGTGACCACGCGCACAGTCATCGCCTTGGATAGCAAAACACGGCTGCCATTAACAAAGTAGCCAGCCTCAGCCAGTGAGCGATGTCGGGCGATGAAGTCCACCTCAGGCACGCAATCCCCATCCAGGAAAATGATGTACTTGCCATGAGAAGCTGCGACGCCCCTGTTACGGATACGAGAAGCGGTAAAGCCGACATCAGGGTGCCAAACATGGGCAATGCTCAAAGAACGCGCCACGGATGAATCGAAAATCACCTGTTGATGCACTTCACTCGAACCATCGTCGGCCACGATCACCTCGAAATTACGATCAGTCTGCATTGATAAACCAGCCAAAACCGCTAGCAAGGCATCACTGCGGTTATAGGTCGTGATCACGACAGAAACAAGCTCGGAAGAATCCATTTTGAACTAGACTACTCTTCTTAAAAGCTACTCGCAGAACGCGAAAGCCGCTGAATACTAACATCCCCCTGATGCGCAAAATTTCCGTCTACATCATCGCCTTCAACGAGGCTGAAAAGGTCGCAGCCACCATTGAAAGCGTGCAATGGGCTGACGAAATCATCATGGTGGATTCGTGGAGCACCGACGGCACGCCTGAGATCGCCACGAAATTGGGGGCCAAGGTCGTCCAGGTTGATTTCAAAGGCTTTGGTGACCTACGTAACCAGGCCCTTGCCGCGTGTTCGAATGAATGGATTTTCAGTCTGGATGCGGACGAACGCTGCACCCCGGAGGCGCAGCGTGAAATTCGAGCAACCATCAACGACCCCAATGCGGCAGATGCCTACTGGATGCCAAGGCGCAATTACTTTATGGGTCGCTGGATCAAACACTCGGGCTGGTACCCCAACTATCGCCAGCCACAACTGTTTCGTAAGGGGTTCATGTCCTACGACCTCAAGCCCGTGCATGAGGGCTACATCCTCAACTCCACCCAGCCCATTGGTCACCTGAAGAACGCCATCTGGCAGTTTCCTTTCAAAAACATGGCAGAGGTTATGCACAAGTCGAATCGCTATTCGACGTTAGGTGCAGAAAAAATCAAACACAAAAAACTCTCCATGGGATCGGCACTGACCCACGGCATCTGGGCTTTTGTGAAGCACTACATCTTCAAACTAGGTTTCCTCGACGGCTGGGCCGGCTTTGTGATCGCTCTGGGTAATTTTGAAGGCACGTTTTACCGCTATGCCAAGGCGGTGGAGATGCAAAAGGGCGAGCTCTGGAAAGCCCCTCAAGCAACGACAATCTCTACTCAAACAACGCACTGAAGCACTCAACCCTGCAACAGGTCAGGCGATCTCATCTTTCATTCGTGCCAACTGCCCCACCTGTCATGACCTCACCTCGATCTGTTGTCAATTTTCGGCTGCTGCTGATCTGCTTTGTCGCTGCATCAGTCAGCTTGCCTATGGCCTGGGTCAGCACATCGAAAGTTCTGTTGTTTTTTTCGGGCCTGGCTTATCTGGTGCACAGCTATGTCACAAAGCGCGATGACACGAACGTCCATTCTTTGTGGATGCCCAAGCTTGTTCTTGCGATTCTTTTGGTATTTTCGGCCAGTCTTATGTGGACCGAGGCTGACATGGCCATTGGTGTGATGGCCCTGCTGAAGCACAGCAAATTGATCAGCCTGGTCTTCTTGGTGCTGATCATTCGCACAGCGCGTGAAGCACGGATCGGTCTTCTGGCTTTTGCCTGCGGCCAGATTTTTCTTTTACTCAGTTCATGGCTATTGGCTGTCGGCGTGCCCATTGGCTGGACGACCAACCCCACGGGCAAATACGTGGTGTTTTCTACCTACCTGGATCAATCCATCATCTTCGCCACCATGGCCGGTGTGTTCTGGCACCTTCGCGCCGACACGCTTTGGCCCCGCTGGTTGGCTGTGCTGGTGGCCTTGGCCGCTTTGGTCAACGTTTTTTTGCTTCTGGAGGGGCGCACAGGCTACGCCGTGGCGCTTACCGTGCTCACACTGGCCACCATGTGGATGATGCCCCAGCGCTTGCGACTAGCGACTTTGATCGCCACCCCGATCATTGTGCTGCTGGCTTTGTTCATGGCCTCTGCACAGGTGAAAGAACGGGTGTCCAAAATCGTCGAAGAGAGCCAAAACTATGCCAGCCAAGTTGACAGTGCCAGTTCATCAGGCTGGCGACTCAACGCATGGCACCGTTCGCTGCAAGCCCTACAGACCAGCCCCATTTTGGGTCATGGCGTAGGCAGCTGGGCCGTCACTGTCAAGCAGCTTCAGGGCAGCAATGCCGAGCAAGTATTTGGCCCCGGCCAGGCCAGCAACCCGCACCAAGAGTATTTATTGTGGGGTGTTGAGCTTGGCGTGGGCGGCATTGTTTTGCTCTTGGCTTTGTTCCTCGGCGTGATCCGCGATACCCGTAACTTTAGCCCCTCGGTGCAGCGCGCCATCCTGTCCACACTGGCCGCCATGGCGGTGGCCTGTCTTTTCAATTCAACCTTGTATGACGATTTGATGGGCGACTATTTTTGCGTTGTGCTGGGCTTGCTTTTGGCCTGGGGCCTGCAGACTCGCCCCGATTCACCATCAGCGATCAACTTACTGTCTGAGACAGCCACTTCCAAGGCGACAACCTAATGTCAGACCCAAGCGCACCCGCTGACGACTCTTTGCCTACGCTGAGCTTGATTCAGCGCATCAAACGGCTCATGCCCTACTTTGGCACCCTGCCCGGCACTTGGTGCTGGGTCGCCGCAGGCGCTGTGGTGGGCGCGGCCACAGAGCCCCTGATCCCCGCCCTGCTTAAGCCCTTGCTAGACCGTGGTTTTCAACAAGGTTCTTTGGCGCTCTGGACTGTGCCTGTGGCGCTCATGTCGCTGTTTGGCGTACGCGGCTTGGCGGGCTATGTGTCACAACTGGGTCTGACCAAGATCACCAACCATGGCTTGTTCTCCATGCGAGAGGCCATGTTCAACAAGATACTGGGGGCCAACCTCAAGTTGTTTTCCAATCAAAGTTCCAGCGCCTTGTCCAACACGGTGGTTTATGAGGTGCAAAACGGCGCGCTGATGCTGGTGAACTCCTTGCTCAGCATGACCCGCAACACCCTGACTTTGATTGCGTTGACGGCCTATCTTTTCTACCTCAACTGGGGCCTGACACTGATTGTGGCGGCAGTGTTTCCTGCTGTGGCTTGGGTCATGCGGGTGTTGACGCGACGGCTGCACCGTTTGAGCAAAGCCAACCAAGCGGCGACCGACGACTTGGCCTATGTGGTCGAAGAAAACGTCTTGGCCCACCGGGACATTCGCCTGTACGCCGCGCAGCAGACGCAAGCCAAGCGCTTCAACGGCATCAGTGAGCTACTCAAAGGCCTGGCCATGAAGTCCACCGTGGCAGGTGCGGCCATGACGCCCATGACCCAAATGCTGGCGGCGGCAGCGCTGTCGGCCGTCATCTCTGTGGCCCTGCTGCAAAGCGCGACGCTAGGCACATCGGTCGGTGGTTTTGCCGCTTTTGTGACCGCGATGCTGATGATCGTGTCGCCCATTCGTCAACTGTCCGAAGTCTCCAACCCCATCACCCGTGGGCTGGTGGCGCTGGAGCGGGGCTTGGCCCTCATTGAGGCCACACCCAGCGAGACTGAAGGTGAATTCTCTGTGCCGCGTGCCTCAGGTGCGATTGAGTTTTCTCACCTCAGCGTGCGCTACTCGGCAGAGGGTACACCGGCCATTCAAGACCTCAACCTGCGCGTGAATGCCGGTGAAACTGTGGCACTGGTCGGTGCTTCGGGCTCAGGTAAAACGACGCTGGTGAACCTGCTGCCGCGCTTTGTGGACATCAGCGAAGGGCAGGTCAAACTAGAAGGCCACGACGTGCGGGAATGGTCGCTCACCGCCTTGCGCGCGCAGTTTGCGCTGGTGAGTCAGCATGTGGTCATGGTCAATGACAGCATCGCGGCCAACGTCGCTTTGGGTTTGGCCCTAGACCGCGACAAGATCACTCAATGCCTGAGTGCTGCGCATCTGACGCAGTGGATTGCAGACCTGCCACAAGGCATGGACACCCTGGTCGGCCATAACGCCATGCAGCTTTCAGGCGGGCAGCGCCAACGTCTGGCCATAGCCCGCGCACTCTACAAAGATGCGCCGATTCT
>JANXSU010000218.1 GCA_025356545.1 Comamonadaceae bacterium | reverse complement strand
TTCATTATCAAAAAGCTGCCCTACGACCTTAGTTCCCACGCGGGTCTGGCATTTATTGGCAAGTATCTCAAGTCCATCAACATCAACTCGGTGATTGATTCGGCCTTTCCAGTTCGCTCTGGCGTGGCCAACAGCGACATCCTCAAGTCCTACCTTGCCCTGCTGTGCTTGGGCAAGAACGACTTTGATGCGATCGAGAACTTTCGCGCCAACGCCTTCTTCATTCGCGCTCTGGGCCTGAGCCATGTTCCGTCGAGTCCCACCTTGCGTCAACGTCTGGATACTCATGCTCCTGACTGGTTCGATCTGGTGCCCCAAATGAATCAGCGTCTGCTGGCCAGTCGTATCAACGGCCAACCCATTGAGTTCGGCGCCCTGGCCTGCGGCTACACCCCGGTTGATCTGGATACCTTCGCCATGGACAACAGTTCGACCAAGAAAGAACTGGTGGGGCGTACCTATGCGGGTGTCGATGGCTACTGCCCGTTTGCGGTGTATCTGGGCAGCCTGGGCTACTGCCTGGAATTGGCACTTCGCCCCGGTGTGCAGCATTCGGCGGCTGAGAGTCAATACAACTTTGAGCGCGCCTTGCCGATGGCCGCCCGTCTGGTTTGCTCGCCCTTGTTGGTGCGCGCCGATTCTGGCTTTTGCTCGTTGAAGCTGATGCAAGAAGTTGCCGCTCAGGCCAGTGCTCTCAAGCGTGAGATTGCTTTCATCATCAAATGGAATCCACGGCGCGCGCCAGTCGAAGCGATTGCCGCCCAAAAGAGCGCCGACACCAACACGCAGTGGACGATCCATCGCGAAGGAAAGCGCGAATGCATCTGGCAAGTACGTCTGGAGTTGCTCAATGTGGGCACCCAGTCCAATCCGGCGCGTCGTGTCTATCGCCTCACCGAGCGCACCATTGACAAGCATGGGGTGGTTTTGTTGTTGCCCGAGTACGTGCTGGAAGGCTGGACGACGACTCTGCCCGAGAAGTTCGACGCCCCTGAGATCATTGCGCTGTATTGTGACCATGCCACCCATGAGCAGTTTCACTCTGAGTTCAAGACCGACATGGATTTGGAGCGCCTGCCCTCTGGCAAGTTTGACACCAACTACCTGGTGTGCCAGCTCGCCGCTGTGGCCATGAACTTGTTGCGTCTGATTGGTCAAAACACTCTCAATGAGCCCAATTCTCCGGTGCGCCACGCCGCCAAGCGTCGTCGCATCAGAACCGTGATGCAAGAGATGATGTTCAAGGCTGCGCGCATGATCCGCCACGCTAGGCGATGGATTCTGGGCTTGGGCGAGAGTGACAGCGGCTTTGCTGTGTTTGAGCGCCATTACGGGCAACTCAAGACGACGTAGCGGCTGCGCTGCCTCGAATAAATCCTGTGATGTGAAATTTACCTTGTCCAAGTTAACTGGGCAGGAAAAGCCACGCACGCTATTTGCTATTGGCGGCGCAAAACCACCAGAACATCCACGAGAGTGAATATTTGATGTTTTGCTGAGGGCTGTTTCAGTTGGATTCACAGAGTATTTTGAAATATTGACGTGATCCAGATTGGAAATTGGGTGGCCTGTTTTGAGATCACGGATTCAGGTAATAGAGAAATGAGTAAATCAGATAAAAATGCTGTCATTGCAGGTGCAGCAGGTGGTGTGGCTGGTGCCGCAGGTTCAATTGGTACGGTTGCCGCAGCAGGAGCGGTCACGGGTCTTGGTGCCACTGGAATCACTTCGGGCTTGGCTGCTATTGGCACTGTTGTGGGTGGGGGCATGGCAGCAGGTCTTGCCGTTACCGTCGCCGCCCCATTGGCTATAGGCGGCGCGGCTTATGGTCTGTACAAATGGTTTAAAAGTTAATCTTTCAAGGGGGCGGGCACGCAAAATGCCTAACCCCTCGTTCCAGCGGATCGCCTGCGGCTCCCGCTGACCTCAAACGTTAACGCGCAGAGCAGCGCCCGTGGTAATCTACATCTCATGAACCAAATTTCTGTTGCCGATATTTTGGAACTGCCTGTGCAGGAGCGCATTCAGCTCGTTGAAGTTATTTGGGAGAGCATTGCCGCCTTCCCTAATGCCATCGAGGTTTCACCTGAGCTAAAGTCCGA
>JANXSU010000174.1 GCA_025356545.1 Comamonadaceae bacterium | reverse complement strand
GTTGACCTTTGCGCTCTACCCCTATGTGTACCTGCTGGCGCGCGCCGCTTTGGGCGAACGCGCCACACACTTGATGGAGTCGGCCAGCGTCTCCATCAGCGCCAGCGCCACACCGGCAGCCACGGCGGGGCGGGCCAGCGGCAGGGCCACTTCACGGATGCGCCGTGCCATGGGCGCACCCAGCAGGCGGGCCGCCTCCATCAAGTGTGTGGCGCGTTCGCCCAAAGCGGCGCGCGCCAGCAGGTACACATAGGGGTAGAGCGCAAAGGTCAACACCCAGGCCGCGCCCACGGTGTTGCGGATCTCAGGAAACACGCGGCCCTGCAAGCCCGAGAGTTCACGCACGGCGTTTTGCAATGGCCCGCTGAACTGCAAAAAATCGGTATAGGCATAAGCCACCACGTAAGCGGGCATGGCCAGCGGCAGCAACAAGGCCCACTCGAAGGTTTTGCGACCAGGAAAATCAAACAGGGTCACGGCCACGGCAGCCGATAGGCCCACCGCGATCACCCCCACGCTGACCATCAGGCACAGCCACAGCGTGGTCGCCACGTAGTCGGGCAAGACGGTACGGCCCATCTCCAGCAGCAGGGGCAGGGCCTGCGCGGCTTGCTCTCCCCAGGGTAGCCAAGAGACGAACACGGCTAACACCGGCAGCATGAGCAAGGCCGTCAGCAGCAAGAGAAGTAAATGTCGCAGTCGGCTTGACAGCATGGAAAGTGCGTTGCGAAAAATTGGGGGAAAGGCAAGACAATGCAAATGAGAATTGTAAGCATCTACAATAAGACGCCATGTTTTTAGAGCTCAGCCAACTCCAGGTTCAGTACCCCGGGCGTGCCCAGCCTGCCGTGGCGCAAGTGTCATTTGGTCTGCCGGCCGGGGACATTGGCGTGTTGATTGGCCCCTCAGGCTGCGGCAAAACCACTTTGCTGCGCGCCATTGCCGGGCTGGAGCCCGTCACCGGTGGGCAGATCAAGCTGTCCGGCCAGGTGGTGAGCAGCGCGACCCAGCAGTTGGCGCCGGAAGAGCGCCGCATTGGCATGGTGTTTCAGGACTACGCGCTGTTCCCGCACCTGGACGTGGCGCGCAATGTGGCCTTTGGTCTGCATCACTTGCCATCGCCTGAGCGGGCGGCGCGCGTGGCCGAAGTGCTGACTCTGGTTGGCCTGCACGGCAGCGAAAAGAACTTCCCCCATCAACTCTCAGGCGGGCAACAACAGCGCGTGGCGCTGGCCCGTGCGCTGGCCCCGCGCCCGCAACTGCTGTTGCTGGACGAGCCTTTCTCCAACCTGGATGTCGAACTGCGCGAACGCCTGGCCCATGAGGTGCGCAACATCCTTAAGGCCGCGCAAGCCACCGCCTTATTTGTCACCCACGATCAGCTGGAGGCCTTTGCCATTGGCGACACCATCGGCGTAATGCACGAAGGGCATTTGCACCAGTGGGACGACGCCTACAAGCTCTACCACCGCCCGACCACACGCTTTGTGGCCAACTTCATTGGCCATGGTGTGTTTGCCCCGGCGACGCTGCGCACCGTGGACGATCAAACCGTGGTGAATACCCCGCTGGGTGACTTGACCGATGTGGCGGAATGTCCGCTACCCAGTGCGTTTGCCTCCGGCCAATGTGATGTGCTGCTGCGTGCCGACGACATCGTGCATGATGACGACGCGCCGGTGAAAGCCGAGATCATCCGCAAGGCGTTTCGCGGCTCGGAGTTTCTCTACACCTTGCGGCTTGCCAGTGGGCAAACGGTGCTGGCCCATGTCCCCAGCCACCATGACCACAAGTTGGGGGAATGGATCGGTATCCGCCCCCAGGTGGACCATGTGGTGACGTTTGAGAGAAGCTAAGGCCTGCCTTTATTCGCGTAACTGCGCAATGGCCGTGTGTAAATCTGCGGCCCAAGTCCGGCGGTCTCGTGCCTCGGGCTTTTGAATTTCACCAAAGTGCACATGTACCGCAATGCCGGGAGTAGCCACGGTGCGCCAGACTGATGCGACCAGCGTGTCATCCCCCACATAGCAGGGCACCTGGCTGTTTTGCCCGGTGCTCTCATCGACAAAGGTCAACGCCACCGGCTGCACGGATGCGTCGGCGGCAATGGCTGCCTGGAGCAAATTGCCATGAAAGGGCAAGAGGTGGACGCCGTCACCCGTGGTGCCTTCCGGAAAAACCGCCAGCACATCTCCAGCCGCAAGACTGGCGGTCATGTGGTGCACGATGCGGCGCGTGTCTCTGCGAGATTGGCGCTCGATGAAGAGCGTGCCGACACCCTCCGCTAAACGACCAATCACCGGCCAGCCCTTCACATCGGATTTAGAGACAAAACGGCAGTAGCGCGCGGCGTGCAAGGCCGAGATGTCCAGCCA
>JANXSU010000165.1 GCA_025356545.1 Comamonadaceae bacterium | reverse complement strand
TGGAAAAGCGTCAGGCAGAGTTTCTAGTGCGCCATCACGTGCCATTGCAGTGCTTCATGCGCATAGGCGTGGTGAGCACGGCGAAGGCTGCGCAGGTGCAATCGATTTTGGTTGCGGCAGGAGTACCATTGCCCGTTGTGGTGCAACCCGACTGGTATTTTTTAGGCCAGTAAACATGTCTATTCAACTTACTCACGGCGATCTCTTGAAGCAGGATGCTGTTGATGCCATCGTCAACACGGTCAACTGCGTCGGTGTGATGGGCAAGGGCATTGCGCTACAGTTCAAAAACAAATGGCCTGACAATTTTGAGCGATACAAGGCAGCTTGTCGGGCTGGCGAGGTGCGCCCCGGCAAGATGCATGTGTTCGATGCAGGGGCCTATGCGCAACCACACTACATCATCAACTTCCCAACCAAAGATCACTGGCGCGGCGACTCGAAAATTTCGTTTATCGAAGACGGTTTGTGTGACCTGGTTGAGCAGGTGCAGCGGCTTGGCATCAAGTCCATCGCGATTCCTCCGTTGGGCTGTGGCAATGGCGGTTTGAATTGGACAGACATCAAGCCACTGATCGTTGATGCATTCGAATCTTTGCCAAGTGTTGAAGTTCGCTTGTTCGAACCCGGTGCAACGCCCAAGGCTAAAGCCATGCAAGTGCGAACCGCCCGACCCAAGATGACCGCTGGCCGAGCCGCAATCTTGAAAGCCATTGATACCTACCGCGACCTGAATTACGGTTTGTCGAAAATCGAAGTCCAAAAGCTGGGTTATTTTTTGCAGGTGTCGGGCCAGGACTTGAAGCTACAGTTCGAAAAACACATTTACGGCCCGTACTCCGAGCAACTTCGCCATGCCTTGAACCGCATGGAAGGCCATTTCATCGTCGGCCTGGGCGATGGTGTGGTGGACTCGGAGATTGAACCTACTGCTGACGCATTGGCCGAGGCGGATGCCTTTATTGCCTCTGCCGGTGAAGTGGCGCTGAGTGAACGTTTGGAGCGATTGCAAACGCTGATTGATGGTTTCCAATCACCCTATGGGATGGAGCTATTGGCAACGGTACATTGGGTCGCTCACCACGAAGCAAATGCAAATTCTCCCGAAGCCGCACTGGCCGCAGTCGGAGCATGGAATGTTCGCAAGAAACGGCTGATGCAGCCTTCACACGTGACTGCCGCATGGGAGCGGCTGGCTGCCGAAGGTTGGCTTACGCCTGAATCTGAAGAAATGTTGGTCGCAGGATAGACTCAATCAAACCCCGGTTGTCTCACTCTGCTCCTGCACCAACAACGGTCTCAAATACCGCCCCGTATGACTCGCTGGATTGGCCGCAATGTCTTCGGGCGTGCCCACGCCCACCACCAGTCCGCCACCCGCCCCGCCTTCGGGCCCCATGTCGATCAGCCAGTCGGCGGTTTTGATGACGTCCAGGTTGTGCTCGATCACCACGATGGTGTTGCCCGCGTCGCGCAACTGGTGCAGCACTTTGAGCAGCAGGTCGATGTCGGCGAAGTGCAGACCGGTGGTGGGTTCGTCCAGGATGTAGAGGGTGCGACCAGTGTCACGCTTGCTCAACTCCAGCGCCAACTTGACGCGTTGTGCCTCGCCGCCTGACAAGGTAGTGGCGGATTGCCCCAGGCGGATGTAGGACAGGCCCACATCCAGCAGGGTTTGCAATTTGCGCGCAATGGTGGGCACGGCCTTGAGGAAGTCAAACGCGGCCTCCACCGTCAAGTCCAGCACCTGCGCGATGTTCTTGCCTTTGTACAGCACCTCCAGCGTCTCGCGGTTGTAGCGTTTGCCGTGGCACACGTCGCAGGGCACGTACACATCAGGCAAAAAGTGCATCTCCACCTTGACCATGCCGTCGCCCTGACAGGCCTCGCACCGGCCCCCGGCCACGTTGAAGCTGAAGCGCCCGGGGCCGTAGCCGCGCTCACGGGCCATGGGCACTTCGGCCATCAGTTCGCGCATGGCGGTGAACAGGCCGGTGTACGTGGCCGGGTTGGAGCGTGGGGTGCGGCCAATCGGCGACTGATCGACATTGATGACTTTGTCGAAATGCGCGATGCCTTCGATGTCTTCACACGGCGCTGGCTCGTCATGCGCGCGGTAGAGCTGGCGCGCCACCGCCTTGTACAAGGTGTCATTGACCAGCGTGGACTTGCCCGAGCCGGAGACGCCGGTGACGCAGGTGAACAGGCCGATGGGGAAGTCCACGCTGACGCCCCTGAGGTTGTTGCCGCTGGCGTTGATGAGGCTTAAAGCTTGAAACCTCGTTCGGTCTAAGCTTGGCCTGTCCTGAGCTTGTTGAAGGGTCGAAGGGCTCGACGCGGCTTCGACAGGCTCAGCCCGAACGGATGCGAGCTCAGTCCGCAGGGGTAGCCATTTGTGACGCTTGGCAGGCACCGCGATCTTGAGCGTGTGCGCGAGGTAGCGGCCTGTGAGGGAATCCGGGTTGGCTTTGACCTCGTCATACGTGCCTTGCGCCACCACGCGCCCACCGTGCACGCCCGCGCCGGGCCCCATGTCAATCACATGGTCGGCGGCGCGCATCATGTCTTCGTCATGCTCTACCACCAGCACGCTGTTGCCGATGTCGCGCAGGTGTTTGAGCGTGCCGATCAAACGGTCGTTGTCGCGCTGGTGCAAGCCGATGCTGGGTTCGTCCAGCACGTACATCACGCCGGTCAGGCCCGAGCCGATTTGCGAGGCCAGACGAATGCGCTGCGCTTCACCGCCACTGAGCGTTTCGGCGCTGCGGTCCAGGCTCAGGTAGTTCAGGCCCACGTCGTTGAGAAACTTCAATCGCAGGCGGATTTCGCGCACTACTTTCTCGGCAATATCAGCTTTGGCGCCGTGCAGGCTCAGGGCGTTGAAGTAGTCAAACGATTCGCGCAGCGTGAGGTGGCTGACCTGAAAGATCGCCCGCGCCTGCGCGCCTTCACCCACCTTAACATGGCGGGCTTCGCGTCGCAGGCGTGAGCCTGCGCAGTCGGGGCAGGGCTGGACGCCGCGCAGGCGGGCCAAGTCCTCGCGCACCACGGCGGAGTCGGTCTCGCGGTAGCGCCGCTGCAGGTTGGGGATGATGCCTTCGAAGGGGTGTTTTTTACTGGTTTTTTTGGTGCCGCCCTCAGCGCCCGACTCCATAAGGTAGCTGAAACGAATGTCCTCTTCGCCTGAGCCGTGCAGCACCGCGTGTTGCACCGCAGAGGGCAGGGAGTCAAAGGCGTCGTCGATATCGAACTTGTAGTGTTTAGCCAGGCTCTCCAGCAGGGCGAAGTAGTAGGCGTTGCGCCGATCCCAACCTTTGATCGCGCCACTGGCCAGGCTCAGCGTGGGAAAGGCCACCACGCGCGCCGGGTCAAAAAACTCGCGCGCGCCCAGGCCATCGCACGACGGGCAGGCCCCCATGGGCGAGTTGAAGGAGAACAGGCGCGGCTCCAACTCAGTGATGGAGTAGCTGCACAAGGGGCAGGAGAACTTGGCGTTGAAGAGGTGCTCTTTGGCGGCAGGGTTGTCTGTCTCTGACGCGGCCATCTCCATCGCAATCGCCCGCCCATCGGCCAGCCGCAAAGCAGCCTCAAAACACTCGGCCAGACGCTGTCTGAGGTGACCATCATCCGTTCGGGCTGAGCTTGTCGAAGCCGCTGTGAGCCCTTCGACGGGCTCAGTGCGAACGGTAGGTGGCCGCACCTTGATGCGGTCAATCACCACGTCAATGTCGTGCTTCTCGGTTTTCTTGAGCTTGGGCAGATCGTCAAAGCCGTAGATCACCCCATCGACCCGAAAGCGCACATAACCCTGGGCTTGCATGTCGGCAAAGACCTCCAAAAACTCGCCTTTTTTCTCGCGCGCGAGCGGGGCCAAAATCATCAGCCGCGTGTCCTCGGGCAGGGCCAGAACGGCGTCCACCATCTGGCTCACAGTCTGCGCTTGCAGCGCCAAGTCGTGGTCCGGGCAAAAAGGCGTGCCAGCGCGGGCAAACAACAGGCGCAGGTAGTCGTGAATCTCGGTGACCGTGCCCACCGTGGAGCGCGGGTTGTGGCTGGTCGCTTTTTGCTCGATGGAGATGGCGGGCGACAGGCCCTCGATCAAATCCACATCGGGCTTGTCCATGAGCTGCAAAAACTGGCGCGCATAGGTGGACAGGCTCTCCACATAGCGGCGCTGGCCTTCGGCATACAGGGTGTCAAACGCCAAGCTGGACTTGCCCGAGCCGGACAGGCCCGTGATCACCACCAGCTGGTTGCGCGGGATGTCCAGGTCAATGGCTTTGAGGTTGTGCGTGCGCGCACCGCGGATGCTGATGTGCTGGACGGGCTGGACAGGAGAGTTCAAGGTGATGTGGGCTCAGGGTAACCCACGATGATAGTCAATGTCAGCGCCGCGCGCTCTTCACACGGTGCAGCAGGAAACCCGCAATGCTGATATTGAGCAGTGCCCAGGCGATGCCGTTGATAAATGCGGCCTGGTAGCTGCCCGTCAGGTCAAACACCTTGCCCGACATCCAACCGCCCAGGGCCATGCCCAAGAGCGTGGCCATGATGACGCCGCCAATGCGCCCGCCCGCCTCAGACGCCGGGAAGTATTCGCGCACGATGATGGCGTAAGACGGCACGATGCCACCCTGAAACAGACCAAACAGCGCCGCCACCACATACAGCGACACCAAGCCATCAAAGGGCAGGAACAGCAGCAGCGCAATGCCTTGCAAGGTGGAGCCCAACAACAGGGTGCGCAGGCCGCCAATGCGGTCGCAAATAAAACCGGAGATCAAACGGCTGGCAATGCCACAGGCCAGCATCAGCGACAGCATCTCGGCCCCGCGCGCCGCACCAAAACCCAGATCACTGCAATAGGCCACGATGTGAACTTGCGGCATCGACATGGCCACGCAGCAGGACACGCCTGCGATGCACAAGAGCAGCTGCGCTTGGCTAGGGCGCATGCCGAAGGGGCGGGGAGAGATCGGGGGGGCTGTCGATATCTGCGCACTGAGTGATCCACTAGCGGGAGCCACCGGTGGCCGGGCCCGCATCAGCAGGGCAAGCAGCGCCATGCTGATGCCGCAAACTAGGCCCATACCCATATAGGTCTGACGCCAGCCCACGGTCTCTACAAAGTGCTGAACAATAGGGGGCCAGATGGCACCGCCCAGGTAATTGCCGCTGGCGCACACCGCCACCGCCATGCCTCTGTGCTTGACAAACCACATCGAGGTGTCTGCCATCAGGGGCGCAAAACTCACCGAGCAACCCAGCAGACCAATCAACACGCCGTGCGCCAGCGCAAAGGCCCAGATGCTGTGCGCTTGGGCCGCTGCCACAAAGCCCAGCCCCAAACCCCCTGCGCCAATCAAGAGCGGCAACATCACGCCGCGCCGATCCGCCAGCCGCCCCATCAGCAGGCCACCCACGCCAAAGCCGATCATCAGCACCGTGTAGGGCAGGGACGCATCCGCCCGCGCCACACCAAACTCCGCTTGCACAGCAGGCAAGACCACCGGCACCACAAACATGCCGCTGGCCCCCACGGCCATCAAGGCCAGCGTGACCAGCAGGCGCATTACCGCTTGGCGGGAGTCGGGCTGGCTGGTGGTGGAGGTTGTGGGTGTAGGTGTCATAGGCTGCATCATCGCAGACCGAACGCTTTTTCACGGCAACCGTTATCATCACTCCATGAGCCGCTTTTTCATTCTCCTTCTGATCGTTCTCCTGCCTCTGCGTGGCTGGAGTGCGGATCTCATGGGCACGCAAATGGCGACCAACCCGGCGGCCATGAGTGCTGACTGCCCCATGATGGCCGCCGCCATGCAGGCCTCGACGCCTACGCCTGATAGCACGCACGATGACAGTGACATCCAGCGCAGTTGCCAGTCTTGCCAGTTGTGCATGCCTCTGATCGCGCTGAAATCTCTGACGATAGACACCTTCGTGGTGAAGCCTCAAGCACCGCAGGCGCATCACGTCGCTCGCTTCGTTAATGCAGAGCTTGCGCACGCCGTCAAGCCCCCCATCTCCTGACCCGATAGCCGAATCACGTCCGTCGTTGCTTGGCCTAGGGCCATCGAGCGGTGGGTTATTTGCCGTGAGCCGGACTTGCGAACGACCGTCAAGCCACCGGCTCCACTGTTAGGAGTCAATATGAAACATTGGATAGGGGCGACCCTGCTCGCCTGCGCCAGCTCAGTCTGGGCGGCGCCTGAATGGACGCGTGGCGTCATCGTCAAGGTGGATCCCGCCAGAGCGCAGGTGATTCTCAAACACGAGCGCATCAAAAGCATTGACATGGACGCGATGACCATGCCGTTCAAGGTGGCCGAGGGCGTGGCGTTGAGCCCGTTCAAAACCGGCGAGAAAGTGCGCTTCACCGTCAAGGAGGCGAACCATCACCTGGTGATCGACGCCATGGAGCGTGCCCCGTGACGCCGCGTCTCAGAAGTATTGCAGCGCTCATGTCGGCCGTGTTGGGCCTGTGCTTAGCAACATCGGCGTTTGCCGCGCCTATGGGCTTCAAGGACAGCTGGATGGCCATGGGCGACTTCAGTCCCAACTGGCAAGAGGCCTTGGCCAACTACGCGCTTACCTCGCGTGACGCGGTGGGGGCATCGGCCATCGCCATGCGCTCGGACAACGAAACCCGCACCCGGCTGCTGACAGAGGCCACTTATACCCGCTTGCTCAAGCGCTGGAACCTGCCCGAGGCGCAAGCCAACGTCTGGTTTCTCGGCGGCGTGGGCTCGGTGACTGGCAACGATTTTTCGGGGGCCAAGACCATGGTCACGCCAGGGATTCAGGTGGACTACGAGACGACTCGGGTTTACGCCGCCGTGACGACCCGGCTGTACCGCGCCGAGGGCATCAACCATGACTTCGCCTCTGTGCGCGTGGGATTTTCCTTTTTTGAAGCGGACTACGACCAGACGCAACCCTGGTTCATTTTGGAGGCCAGGCGCATGAATGAGCTGACGGATAAGACCGAAATCACGCCCATGCTGCGCCTCATTCACAACCGGTATTTCGTGGAGTTGGGGGTCAACAATACCTCGCAGGTTCGCGCCAACTTTATGTATATTTTTTAAATGCAAACCTTGCGTGACAAGCCGAAGCCCAACGTAGCTCTGTACCCAACTGAATAGGAAAAGTAATGAAAAAATTCATCATCATCACCACGGCATTGCTCATCGCTGCGCTGCCGTCTTGGGCCGCCACCAGCATGAAGGTCACCGTCAACGGCATGGTCTGTGCGTTTTGTGCGCAGGGCATTGAGAAGCGCTTGTCCAAGATGAGCGCCACGCAAGCGGTCTTTGTTGACCTTAAAAGGAAGACCGTTCTGGTGCAAGCCAAGGACGGGCAAGCGCTGGACGGCAAGGCCATCACCGCCGAGATCGTGGATTCAGGCTACGACGTGGTCAAGTTGGAAGCGGTGCAACAGTCGGTTGCGGAGCTTAAGGCCGAGCTGAAGGACCGTAAATGAGCCCGAACGGTTTGACGCAATCACGGGGCGGTTATTGGGCCTCGGTCGCCAGCCTGTTCGCCACGTCCAGCACGCTGGTGTGCTGCGCTATACCCGCGTTACTGGTGGCCTTGGGGGCCGGGGCGACGTTGTCGTCACTGGTCTCGGTCTTCCCGCAAGTGGTGTGGTTGAGCGAGCACAAGACGGGTTTATTTGTGTCGGCTGGGGCCATGATGTTGGCCAGCGGTTGTCTACAGTGGCGCAACCGTAGCGCGCCGTGTCCCACCGATCCGCATCTGCGGGACGCTTGCCTAAAGACACGCAAGACTTCGTCGCGCGTTTATGCGGTCAGCGTTCTTATTTACGTTCTGGGGGGCTGGTTTGCATTTGTTCAGCCTTGGTTGAGTGATGTGTAAGGCAGGTGAGAGTTCAGAGGTCATCCGTTAGCGTGTTGCACTCCATGTTGCAAATGTCATGTTGTACGGCGGGGGCAGACCTGTGGAATCGGGGACAATTGACGTTTTCGTTTTGGCCGTGATGAGCGGCCTACTCCAGTGTCAAATACCTCTGATCTCTTGTCCCCACCAGCACCCGCCTTAGCGAGCGCGATGACGCCGCTGGAGCGGCGCGCAAGCCTCTCGCTGGCCTCCATCTTCGCCCTGCGCATGCTGGGCTTGTTTCTGGTCTTGCCGGTGTTCGCGCTGGAGGCAGCGCAATACCCAGGGGGTGACGACCCGGTCATGGTGGGCATCGCCATGGGCATTTATGGTCTGACACAAGGGTTTTTGCAGATTCCCTTTGGGATGGCGTCGGACCGCTTTGGGCGCAAGCGCGTGATCGTGCTGGGTTTGCTGCTGTTTGCGGCGGGCAGCGTGGTGGCGGCTTTGGCAGGCAGCCTGACCTGGCTCATCATTGGACGCTCCATCCAGGGCGCGGGGGCGGTGTCGGCGGCGGTGACCGCGCTGCTGGCCGACCAGACCCGGGACGAAGTGCGCACCAAAGCCATGGCGTTGGTGGGGGGCAGCATCGCGCTGATGTTTGCCCTTTCGCTGCTGCTGGCACCTGTGCTGGCTGCTGCCATTGGCTTGTCAGGCTTGTTTGCACTCACTGCGGCGTTGGCCCTGGGCGGTGTGGCGGTGGTGATTTGGCGTGTGCCGCCTGAGCCCGCCAAGCACAAAGACATGCCGCGTGGTCGCTTGTCCGAGGTCTTGCAGCATGCGGCCTTGTTGCGTCTGAACTTCGGTGTCTTTATTCTGCATGCAGTGCAGCTCGCCATGTGGGTGGTCATCCCCGCGCTGCTGGTGCAAGCGGGCCTGGGCAAAGCGCATCACTGGTGGGTGTATTTGCCTGCGGTGCTGGCGTCGTTTGGGGTCATGGGCTTCACCCTGTTCCCGCTGGAAAAACGAGGCTATCTGCGCGCGGCTTTTCTAGGGGCGTTGGGTTTAATTGGAGTGGTGCAATTGGGTTTACTTTGGGTGGTGAGCGCCGGGGCGGGCATTGCAGCGCTGGCCGTGCTGCTCTTTCTATTTTTCTGCGGCTTCAATGTGCTGGAGGCCAGCATGCCCAGCTTGGCCTCTCGCATCGCCCCGGCCCATGCGCGCGGCGCAGCCTTGGGGGTTTACAACACTTTGCAGTCACTCGGATTTTTTGCGGGCGGTGCGGCGGGTGGATGGCTGATTAAGCACACCGGCATGCACGGGTTGTTTGTGGCCTGCGCTATCGGCATGGCACTGTGGCTGCTGGTGGCCTGGCCGATGAAAGCCCCCTCGCGGACAATCTCCAAAACAAGCGAACCATTGCAAGCCACCTGACTCTCTCACCCAGCTTAACCAAGGATCACCCATGACCACCCCGATGTACACCACTTCCATCCCCGTTTTCAAGCAACTGCTGGGCGGCCTGGCCGACGTTTTGCGCAAGGCTGAGGCTCATGCCGAAGCCAAGAAGATTGACCCCGCCGTGCTACTGCAATCGCGTCTGTACCCCGATATGTTCAACCTGCTACGACAGGTGCAGGTGGCAAGTGACTTTGCCAAAGGCATTGCGGCGCGACTGGCCGGCGTGGACGTACCCAAAGTAGAAGACAAAGAACAGACCTTTGCCGACCTGCAAGCCCGCATTGCCGCCATGCTGACCTTCATGGACGGACTGAACCCCAGCCAGTTCGCCGACGCCGCCACGCGAGAGATCATCACCCAGGCTGGCACTCCCAAAGAAAAGCGCTTCACCGGCCAGTCTTACCTGCTGAACTACGGCCTGCCGCACTTCTTCTTTCACGTCACCACGGCCTACGCCATCCTGCGCCACAACGGTGTTGAGGTGGGCAAGAAGGACTACATCGGTACGTATTGAAAGCCACTATGACACTTCAAGTTCTAGAAGCCCAGACCGGTGAAAATCCCGTCGCCACCATCCTAATCATGCACGGCCTGGGGGCCGACGGGCGTGACTTCATCCCGATTGCTGAGCAGCTGGATTTGTCCTCCATCGGCCCGGTGCGCTTCCTCTTTCCTAGCGCGCCCGAAATCCCTGTCACCATCAACGGCGGCTACGTCATGCCGGCCTGGTACGACATCCTCGCAGCGGATCTAGTTCGGCGCGAAGACGAGGCAGGTTTGCGCCAATCGCAATCGGCCATTGAAGCCATCATCGCGCATGAAAAGTCACGCGGCATGTCTGCGAACCGCATCGTGGTGGCGGGCTTCTCACAAGGTTGCGCCATGGCGCTGATGGTGGGCTTGCGCCACACCGAACGCCTGGCGGGCATTGTGGGTATGTCGGGTTACTTGCCACTGGCCGACATCACGGCGACCGAACGCAGCGCAGCCAGCCAGAGCACACCGATCTTCATGGGCCACGGCACGCATGACGGCGTGGTGGCACTGCCCCGCGCCCTGGCCTCACGCGATGCGCTGCAGAGCCTGGGCTACACGGTGGACTGGCACGAGTACCCGATGGAGCACTCGGTCTGCCCGCAAGAGGTAGCGGACTTGGAAGCATGGCTACTGCGGGTATTGGCCTGAAACCCTCGTAGAATGTACGCAAGCAGCTATTTAAAGTATAGCAATTTGGGCCTCTTCAAGGCATCCCTCCAGCAGGCGATGCCACCGCCCCAACCGCCTGCAGCAGGTTGCGGATCATGCCGCCGTCGATATTGCGCGTGATGAACACCAAGCGCGAACCGGTGTCCGCACTGGGCCAATGGTCTAGCGTCACAGGCGGGTGAAAGATATGCTGCACCGCCTGCATCACCACTGGCTTGCCTTCGATGTTCACAATGCCTTTGACGCGCAGCAAGTCTGGCCCGCGCAGCGTGACCAGCAACTCCATCGCCGCAGAAAATGAAGCCCAGGTGAAGGGTGCATCAAAGCGCAGGGACAGCGTGGCGATGGCCGGGTCATGGCGCGAGGTGCGCTGGCCCAGGTAGCGACCTTGAGCCGTGTTGACCCGCTCATCCGAGGCTTCGACAGGCTCAGCCCGAACGGAATCCACCTCTGAATCCGTCAGAGATTCGCCCAAGAAACTTAAAGTCGCTGCACTGGCGCGAGCCGAGGCCAAACCCAAGCCCATCAACTCAGCGGGCTGCACCTCGCCATTGAGCACTTGGCGTACATCCGCCACCGGGTTGATGGCGGCGATCGCCTCGGTGAGAGTACGGATGGTGGCCGGGCTGCTCAAGTCGCACTTGGTCAAAAAAATACGATCCGCCAGCGCGATTTGCTTGACCGACTCGGGCTGGTTGTCCAACTGCCCCAAGCCGTGTACCGCATCCACCAGCGTGATGACGCCATCCAGCCGGAACTGCGCGCCCAGCAGCGTGTCGCTCACCAGGGTTTGCACCACAGGTGCGGGGTCGGCCAAGCCGGTGGTCTCGATCACCACCCGGTCAAAGTCCAGCACCTGCCCCATGTGCCGCTGCGAAAACAGCTCGCGCAAAGTCTCTTGCAAATCAGTGCGCACCGAGCAGCAAATGCAGCCATTGGCCAGCAGCGCGATGTTCTCGGTCGCCATGGTGACCAAGTCATGGTCAATGCCAATCTCCCCCACTTCGTTGATGACCACCGCCACCCGGTTCATGTCGGCATGGCGCACCAGCTTGGAGATCAGCGTGGTCTTGCCGCTGCCCAGAAAACCGGTGATGAGAGTGACGGGAATCTTGCCCGCCAGGGGGTCGCGTTGGAAGGTCAAATGTTCATCTCAAGGATGTACAGCCCACCCGTGAACCGATCCACCGTGTACACGATGCGGTTTTCATCGACAAACACATCGTTGAGCTGAATCGCACCTGCGGGCGAGAGCTTGGGCGCACCGGGCACGTAGTAGGCGATCTCTTGCACGGCGAAGGGGTTGCTGGTGTCATAAACGCGCACGCCGGCGTTGAAGAAAGTGCCGATAACGATGGTGTCAGATCGGAACGAGCCCGGCCCCGGCAAGTTCTCGTGCAGGTTGTGCGCGCCAAAGCGGCCACCGCGTTTGGCAAAGGCCTCAACGGGCGGTGCGGGGAAGGTGCTGATGGGCACGGGGTTGGCCTCGTTGCGCGCGTCCACCACCCAGACCAGCTTGGGCCAGTCGGCACCGTTGTCCAGCACGCATTCATCGCTCACGATCCACAGGCCGCGCTCTTTCAGCGGCAACACGGTGTGGGTGAAGCCGTTGAAGGGGGGCGAGTGGTTCCACTTCGAGACCACCTTGATGTTGCTCAGGTCACTGATATCGAGCACCAGCGCGCCGCCGTCGATGTAGCCCACATAAGCCCGGTCGGGTTGATCGGGGAAGACGTTGGTGTTGTGGGTGCGAAAGCCCATGTCAAAGGGCGCGGGCAAGCGCGGTGGCGGCGGTGCGCTATCGCCCACGCGCGTGCCGGGGTACCACCAGCGGCCCACCTCCACTGGCTTGGAGAGGTTGGACACATCCAGGATGCGGTAGAACTGATCGTCCAGCGGGTTGGTGGGCACAAAGTCGCCCGAACCGGCCGACATGTGGATGGTTTTGCCATCGACAAACCACACCGCATGAACGCCGCGTGAATGCGGGCCTGAGCAGTCAAAGTGGGAGATGAGGCGCGGCGACTCAGGCGTGCTGATATCAAACAAATCCACACCCGCTGGCTTGAGGCCCACGACTTGGGTTTGGTAGGCCACGGCCATGATGTTGCCCACCACGTCCAGCGAGTTGGAACGCACCTTGGCGTGCGGCAAATCGGTCTGCACGATCAGCTTCGGGTTGCGTGGATCGGTCACATCAACGCCCGAAAAGTTTTTGGGCGCTCCCTCATGCGCCAGCCACATGATGCGACGGCCATCGCCCGTGAGCTGCATGGCCATGCCCTCACCCAAGCCGCCGAAACCGGCCAGCTCGTGCTGGGCCAGCAGCTTCATGTTGAGCGAAAGTGTTTGGTCGGCGCGTCCAGCCGGTTGCAGTGCTTGGAACATTACTCGCCCTTGATATTGTTGTCGGCCACCAGTTTGGCGTACTTGGCATGCTCTGCCGCCATGAAGGCTTTGAACTCGTCTTGTGAACTCGCCATGGCCTCCACACCCAAGCCAGCGAAGCGGTCTTTCAAATCCGGGTCGGCCATGACCTTGACCAGCGCATTGTGGTAGCTGTCCACCACGGCCTTGGGTGTGCCGGTAGGCAAGTACACGCCCCACCAGTTGAGCGCAGCCAAGGGCAGACCAGCTTCGGTGAAGGTGGGAATGTCAGGGTACAAAGGTGAGCGTTGGGCACTGGTGATGGCCAATGGCCGAAGGCGACCACTCTTGATGTGCTGCGACACGGGCAGCGCATCCGACACCAGCATTTGCAAATGCGAGCCGAGCAGGTCATTCACTGCAAGACCGCCCCCCTTATAGGCCACGCCAACCAGTTTGACGTTGGCCTGGCGCATGATCATCTCGCCCGCCAAGTGCGACATGCTGCCAGGACCGCTGGTGCCAAAGCTCAATACGCCGGGCTTGGCGCGTGCATCTTTGAGCAAGTCGGCCAGGGTCTTGAAAGGCGAGCTGGTGGGCACAACCAGAATATTGGGCCCAGTGGCCACCAGGGAGACGGCAATAAAGTCCTTCTCCATGTTGTAGGGCACTTTGTTGATGATCGGGTTGACCGAAGCCGGGCCCAGATTGCCGATGACAAAGGTGTAGCCATCGGCCGCTTGGCGCGCAGCAAACTCCATGCCGATAGAGCCCGCTGCACCGGGCTTGCTCTCTATCACCACCGGCTGATTCCAAGCCTCGCTCAATTTTTGTCCCATGATGCGGGCCATCAAATCGGAGCTGCCGCCAGCGGGGTAAGTCACGATGAGTTTGACGGGTTTGTTCGGGAAAGATTGGGCTTGCGCGGGTGCCTGACTCACGCACAAAGCCGCCAACAACACAGCACCGCTATGGGCCAGGGATTTCAAGATTTTGAACCGTTGTTTCATATCGTCTCCTTCGTTTGAGTGAACTTCAAAATTTATGACGCTTTGATCTTCAATAACTTCATGGCATTGAGCCCTTCAATCTGCCGGCGCTGATCGGCGGGCAGTCGCTTGACGGCGCGGATCAGGCCCAGCGGATCGTCTTCGCCCATGTCGTAGGGGTAGTCTGTGCCCAGCAGCACATGGTCGGCACCGTAGCGGTCGATCAGGTTCTTCAACATGGCCGGATCAAAGGTGATGGTGTCGAAATAAAACTTCTCCAGGTAGCTGGAGGGCTTGCGTTTGATGACGGTGCGGCAGTCGGGGCGGGCCTTCCAGGCGTGGTCCATGCGAGCCCAGTAGTGGGCGATGAAGCCGCCGCCGTGCGCGGCGATGAACTTGATCTTTGGGTTGCGTTGCACCACGCCGTCAAAGATCAGATGGCTGACAGCGATGGTGGTGTCTAGCGGGTTCCCGATGACGTTGTTGAAGTAATGGTTGGTCAAGCGCTCGCCCTGGGTGAAGCCCAGCGGGTGCATGAAGATCACCACGCCCAACTCGTTGGCCTTGGCAAAAAACTTCTCCAACCCGAGCTTGGGGTCGGTCAGGTTCAGGCCATTGACGTTGGTGTTGATCTCCACACCTTTGAGGCCGAGTTTTTTCACCGCGTACTCCAGCTCTTGCACCGCCAGCTCCGCGTTTTGCAGGGGCACGGAGCCCATGCCAACAAAACGGTCGGGGTGCGCGGCCACCAATGCGGCAATGCCTTCGTTCACCTCGCGCGCCAAGCTGGCACCCAGGTCGGGCTCGGTGAAATAAAAGTAGTGGTAAGGCGCGGGGCACACGGCCTGGATGTCCACGCCCATGCGGTCCATGTCGGCCATGCGCTCCTCAATGCCCATCAGCTTGGGGGCGCGGTCTTTCATTTGCTTGACGTTGGTTTCGTTCGTCAAGGCGTTGGCATAGGTGACGGTGGGGTCGTACTTGGCCGCATTGAGGTGAGCGGTTTTCTGGTTCACTACGGGGTTCAGGTAGTGGCAGTGGATGTCCACTATCTTGGATTTGCCCTTGCTGTTTTTGACGATGGTTTGGGTCTTGGCCACGGGCTTGGCGCGCGTGGCGGCTTGGCTTTGTGTGCCTGGCTTTGTGTGGTTGTGCGTGGGGTCAGAGCATTGGGGAGCGCAGGTGTAAAACATGGTGTGTCCTTATCGTTGAATAGCAGCGTTAACGCGGGGCATGACCTCGGTGGCAAACAGTTCCATGGAGCGCTGGCCCAGGGCCGGGTCCATCCAGTCGTGGCAGGCATAGAGCAGATTGCCGAAGTCACCCACGTGTTCACGAAAGGCCAGAATTTGATCGACCACCGAATTCACCGTACCGGCCAGCACTAATTTCTTGGTCACAAAATCCGGCGTGACTTCACTGTCAGGCATGGCCTGATCGGTCTTGAACAGGTTGCTGCGGCCACCGCCCACCAGCTTGCGCACCAGTTGCTTGAAGTAGAAATGGTAGGGGCCACCCTCTTCCAACGCGTAGCGCTTGGCGGTGGCTTCGTCATCCGCCACGAAGATGCTCTTGGCCACGCGCCATTCGCTGGGTGAGGCCACAGCGCCCACCGCAGCGCGCCCTTCGACGTAATTAGGCCAATGGGTTTTGACCCACTCGGGCATCAGAAAATTGGCTGAGATCGGTTGCCAGCCGCGCTTGGCCATCTCGGTCACGCCCTTGGAAAACGGGGCCACCGCCGTGCCCACGATGAGTGGATGCGGCCTTTGAAACGGCTTCATGATGAAGCCCTGACCAATCTCTGGGATCATGGTTTTGGCGACCGATGTATTCCAGAACTGGCCCTCAATGTTGTAGGGCGGCTCGGACTCCCAAATCTTCAAAATCGTGTTGATGCTCTCCACAAACATGGCGTTGCGATCTTTGCCAAAGTTGCCGAATAGCTCGGCGTCCGACATCAAGCCGCCGGGGCTGATGCCCATGATGAAGCGCCCTTGCAGCAGGTGGTCCAGCATGGCCGCGTTGGCGGCAATTGCGGCGGGGTGCGAGTTGGGCAGGTTCAGCGTGCCGGTGCCCAACATGATCTGCTTGGTCTCGGCAATCAGGCTGGCCAGGAAGATCAGGGACGAGGTGACAGTCTCGGCCGCATCGGTGACGTGCTCGCCCACATAGGCTTCGCTGTAGCCGAGTCGGTCGGCCAGGATGACGGCCTTGCGGTCTTCTTGCAAAGTCTGGCTGATGTTGCGCCCGGGTGGGTGCAGGGGCATCATGAACATGCTGTGTTTCATTCGCAATCCTCAGAAGTTGTTCAAGTGGTGTTGAAGTGGGTATTAAAAATTGACGTTGTCTGCGCCTTTGAGCGCCAGCATCTGCCGCGCCTCAGCCGGCGTGGCGATTTCAAGCGACAGGCCTTCAAGCACTTGCCTGATCTTGCGCACCTGGGCAGCATTCGATTCGGCCAACTGGCCCGGCCCAATCCAAAGCGAATCTTCCAGCCCCACGCGCACATTGGCGCCTTGCGCTGCACCTAAAGTGGCGAGCGGCATCTGGTTACGACCTGCACCCAAAATCGACCACACAAAGTTTTTGCCAAACAGGCGGTCAGCGGTGCGCTTCATGTGCATCAGGTCTTCGGGGTGCGCGCCAATGCCGCCGAGCAAACCGAACACGCTTTGCACAAAGAAGGGCGGCGTGGCGAGTTTGCGATCCACAAAATGCGCCAGGTTGTAGAGGTGTGAAATGTCGTAGCACTCAAACTCAAACCGCGTGCCATTGGCGGTGCAAGAGGTGAGCACGTATTCGATGTCAGCAAAGGTGTTCTTGAACACCAGGTCGCGGCTGTTCTCCAGGTGCGTGCGCTCCCAAGCGTGCTTGAATTCTTTTTGCCGCTCCAGCATTGGGTAGAGGCCAAAGTTCATCGAGCCCATGTTGAGCGAGGCCAGCTCGGGCTTGTAGTGGTGCGCGGGGCGCAGGCGCTCTGCCACGGTCATGTGGGGGCTGCCACCGGTGGTGATGTTGATGACGGCACTGGTCTTTGCTTTGATCTCGGGCAAGAACTGCGCAAAGGCCGCGGGGTCTTGCGTGGGGCGACCGTCAATAGGGTCACGCGCATGGAGGTGAATGACCGCCGCGCCCG
The DNA here is from genome assembly GCA_025356545.1 of Comamonadaceae bacterium. Lineage (GTDB taxonomy): Bacteria > Pseudomonadota > Gammaproteobacteria > Burkholderiales > Burkholderiaceae_C > CANCDA01. Next base: position 8,432 of record JANXSU010000165.1, on the reverse strand, counting down.
CCTGCGCCGCACCAATGGCCGCAGCAGCCACCGCGTCGGGCGTGACCGGCAAATGCGGTGACATGGAGGGCGTGTGGATCGCGCCTGTCACGGCACAGGTGATGATGACTTTACGGGCTTGGGCCATGATTGAATCTGAGAGAAAGTGAAAAGAAAAGCGAGGCGAAAACTACATCGCCCCGGCCACACCCGCACGTGCCAATAAGCCCGCGTCGTTGACCGACAAATCACTGCCCATGAGGTCTTGCGGCATGGTGTCGGCCAGCCAAGCGAGCAGGCCTGCGGACACGCTGGGTGGCGCGAGTTTTTCTTGTGGAATGCGACTGATCTCATTCACGCCTTGCGCGCGGATCAGGCCTTGCATGGCGGTATCGACCAGGCCGGGTTGCAGGCTGTACACCGAGAGACCTTCTTTGCCGTATTCGTTCAACACCGAGCGGCTCAGCATGAGCAAACCGGCTTTGGATGTGCAATAGGCCGACCACCCATCGCGTGGCGTGTGGGCCGCGCCGGTGGAGACATTCAGCACCACCCCTTTGCGATGCAACAACTCAGACAGCGCGGCGTGGATGAGGTTGTAAGGGCCCACCAGATTGACCTGCATGGCGTGCGCCCACTGCGCGGGGTCGGTTTGCGCCAGCGGCGCTTGTGGCTCAATCTGGCCTGCGTTGTTGATGACGATGTCGATGCGCCCCCAGGCCTTGAGCACGCTGGCCACACAGCGCTGAACTGAGGCGTAATCAGCCACGTCGCAGACCTCGATGCGGCACGCCACACCCAGAGCGCTCACGGCGTCTGCTGCGGCTTGCGCCGCCTGCGGGTCACGCACGGCCAGCACGGGCGCTATGCCTTTTTGCGCTAAGGCCAAGACGGTGGCCGCGCCAATACCGCGTGCAGCACCAGTGACCAGCGCGACGCGCCCTGTGGGCAAGGCAGCGTTGGTTTTCACGACAGTGGGTTGCCGGTATCGGGCACCAGGCCTGCGGCCTGCACACCCGCCACCGAGCAGACTTCATCGTTGTCAGACGTGTCGCCCGATATGCCGACCGAGCCAATGATTTGCCCTGCGGCATTGCGGATCAACACGCCACCTGCCACCGGCACCATGCGGCCATTGGACATGGCGTTGAGGGCGGTGAAAAAGGTCGGTACCTTCTCGGCTCGGCGCGATAACTCGCGCCCACCAAACCCCATGCCCAGCACGCCCCAGGCCTTGCCAATGGCAATCTCGGGGCGCAGCAGGCTGCAGTCGTCTTCACGCAGCAGCACCTTGAGCTGACCACCAGCGTCGAGCACGGCCACGGTGAGCGGGGCAAAGTTGAGGGCACGGCCCTTTTTGAGAGCCGCGTCGGCGATGAGTCTGGCTTGGTCTAAAGAGATGGAGGTCACGTGGATGTTCCTTGGTTATTTCAATACACCGTTCGCCCTGAGCTTGTCGAAGGGCTGTCAGGCTTCGACAAGCTCAGCCCGAACGGATTAGGTTTATTTTTATTCGGCTTTGGTGCTCGCACGCAAATGCCGCGCCCACTCTTCCAGCACATCGCACACAGCTGCCGTGTCTTGGTTGCCCAGGCCCTTGGCCATGGCGGCGGTGTAGTAGGCGGCTGAAGCGGCGAGCAATGGCGTGGGGCAATCGAGCTTGGTGGCGTACTCGGAGATGATTTTCATGTCCTTCTGCCAGATCGACACCTTCATGCCAGCAGGCTCGTACACGCCCTCCACCATCATGGGGCCGCGCACCTGGAACATGCGCGAGCTGCCTGCGCCATCGCCAATCACTTTGTAAATCATGGCCGGGTCCAGGCCTGCCTTCATGCCCAGCACAAAGGCCTCGGCGGTGGAGACGTTGTGAATCGCCACCAGCAGATTGGCCACATATTTCATCTTGCTGCCGTTGCTGAACTCACCCACGTAATGGTGCGAGCGGGCAAAGCCGTCAAACACGGGAATGCAACGCTGCACTGCCGCTTCGTCACCGCTGGCATAGACCGACAAGTCTCGCGTCAGCGCCTGCGCTCCGGTGCCGCTCAAGGGGCAGTCCAGCATGGTGATGCTGGTGCCGCAACGCTCGCGGTTGCGCTCTTTGTCTTCAATCGGCAGGGTGCTGGATTCGATCAAGATCAAGCCCTGGCGGCCGGAGGCCAGCAAGCCGCTAATGCCTTCGTCCAATGCTTTGACACTGGGCAGCACGCTAACGATGATGTCCACCTTCTCGGCCACTTCACGCTGTGAACTGGCGATCTCGCCACCTGCTTTTTTGAAGTCGGCCAAGCGGCCCGCATCGACATCAAAACCCACGACCCGAAAGCCCGCTTTGAGCATATTGCCCGACATGGCCGAGCCCATGATGCCCAAGCCCAAAATTCCGACTGTGATTTGCATTCTTGTTTCCTGAAAAGTTGAAAGAGGTTTTAGTGAGTACGGCCACGCATCGATGCGGGATGCCCCGGCAAGGTCAATGACTTGCCCGTGTTCACAATCTGGTCGCCGTCCACGCGCAGGATGGAGATGTCGCTGTCCATGAAATTACCCACGTAGATGTAGCGCCCATCTTGGCTGAACACCGCGCCTTCGGGTAGGCCGCGCACATCCACTTCATTGCTGCGCGTGACTTTTTTGCCGTCGATTTTGAGCGCCACCACGGTGGCATTGCGGTTGTAAAAGAAGGCCGTCTTGGCCACGTTGGTGCCGCGCAGTAAAACGGCCACCGCGAGCTTGCCGGTGGGACTGATGGCCAAACCTTCGGGCGCATCTCCCACCACCACTTTGTCAATCACGCGCGGCGGATTGGCCTCGATGTCAATCACGCTGACCGTGTCCACATGACCGTCGGATGCACCCGCGTTGCCGTTGTCAGCACTCAAGGCGAGCTTGCCATCAGGCGTGACGTCCACGTTATAGGGCCACAGACCGACCGTGACATCGAGCTTGTTGTATGTGACCTTCTCGCCATCCACATTGAGCATGGCAATTTTGTGGCCCGGGAATTTGGCCGCTAGCGCGCGTTTGCCGTCTGGCGTGAAGCGCACATGCGCGACCTGCTCGCCCATAACCACAGTGTCGATCAACTCCACTTTTTTGCCGCTGATGCGCAACACGCTGATGGAGTTGTCAGTTCGGTTAGCGATGAGGGCCAGGTTGCCCGCCGCGTTGATGGACATGCCCGAAGGCTGCTTGCCCACGGCCAGGGTCTGGATGACTACGGGCGGGTTGGCGCTCAGGTCAATCACAAACAGGCGGTTGTCGGGCACCAGTTTGCGCACGCCATTTTCTGTGACCATGTTCATGGAGTTAGCCACCAGCGCCAAACCCTCGTCCGGCGTGATGGCCAGATTCACCGGCGGGCCAGCGATGGTGTTGGGGATGGGCAGGTTGGCGATGATCTTGGGGGCCAGCGGATCGGTGCCAATGTCGATGATGGACACCGTGTCTTTGCCGGGGTCGGCCAGGATGGCTTTGCCCGCATCATCCCAGCTCTGTTTTTCATCGTTGGCAACCAACATCAGCTCGCGCTTGCCGGGAGATGCTTGCATATTCGCGCACCCGGCAAGAAGGCTCAGACCCGTCAAGGCGGCAATGGCAATACGCATATTCATGGTGAGACCTTTCAAGAAGAATTCTGCCGAATGTAACTCTCTTCCCCCCTCTCAAAACCTCGCCCAAGGGTTTAACCCTATGCTGATTTTGTGATGCGCTTTTACCATTTAGCGTTCTTCATTCTGACAGCCCGTTGCGAGCTGCCTATGAGAAAAATTCCACCCCTAGAGACACAGACGCAATGACTCAACACAACCCGACCCAAGACACCACACCCGAAGGCTCACGCCGAGGCTTTCTGACCAGCACGGCACTCGGTGCCATGGCCGCCACCACAACCGTGCTGAGCATCACCGAGGCAAACGCGCAAGCCACCCGTGCTGCACCCTCGGCCGAAGTCGTCGGCAAAGAACACTGGGCCATCAAGAAGGTAGCCGGCCAAGACGTGCGCTTGTTCATGTGGAACAAAAAACTGCGCAGCCCCAGCGCCGTGCCCTCTCGCGGCACGCTAATTTTTGTACACGGCTCCTCGGTTTCATCCACCCCCGTTTTTGACTTGCAAATCCCCGGGCGCATTGAATCCTCCACCATGGACTGGTTTGCCCGCCTGGGATACGACACCTGGTGTTTTGACTGCGAGGGCTATGGCCGTTCGGACAAAACCCGCAACATGAACGCCACCATCGCCGACGGGGCCGACGACATCACGGTGGTGAGCGAGTACATCCTGAAGGTATCGGGTAGCAAGAAAGCCTTGTTTTACGGCTCCTCCTCCGGCGCGTTGCGTGCCGCCCTGTTTGCGCAGCGCCACCCGGAGCGCGTGTCGCGTCTGGCGCTGGATGCCTTTGTGTGGACGGGTGAAGGCAGCCCCACCCTGGCCGAGCGCAAGAAAAAACTCGACACCTACCGCGCTAGCAACCGCCGCCCGATTGACCGCGCCATGATCCGCAGCATCTTCACGCGCGACCACCCCGGCACCAGCGACCTGACCATCGTGGACGCCTTTGCAGACGCCGTGCTGGCGCTTGATACGTCGGTGCCCACCGGTACCTACATCGACATGTCAGCCAACCTGCCGGTGTGTGACCCCGAGAAACTCAAGGTGCCCACGCTCATCATGCGCGGCGAGTATGACGGCATAGCCAGCCTGCAAGACCTGACCAACTTCTTTGCCAAGCTACCCAATGGCGACAAGCAATTCATCGTCATGCCCGGCATTGCCCACACCAGCACGCGGTCTAAAAATTTTGCGCTGGTGTACCACCTACTAGAGGGATTTTTCAGCCAGCCTGCGCCGGTTTATACGGGGGCTTAAAGGGTCTAAAACCTCAATTAATCCCACCCGGAATGCTGGCCGCCACCGCGCTGAGTTTGGCGGTTTCGGTCCGAATCTGATCCACCAAATACTCGGGCGAACTGCCGACGGGCGATAAGCCCATGTCAGCGAAGAGTTTCTTCACATGCGGCTCGGTCAGTATTTTTTTAACGGCGGCATTGAGCTTGAGCTGGATGTCAGCCGGTAAACCTTTGGGGGCCATCAAGCCCACCCAATACGTCAAGTCATAACCAGTTAACCCGGCCTCACCAATCGTGAGGGCGTTGGGGTAGCGCGGGTCACGTGCGGCGCTGGTGGTGCCCAACAGTCGCACTTTGCCGCTATCGATGTGGGGCTTGGCCTCACCCGCAAAAATCACCTGACAGTTACCCGCCAACACGTCCAGCATGCCCGGGCCCGAGCCCTTGTAGGGAACGTGCACCATGTCAATACCGGCCATGGACTTGAACACCTCGCCCGCAAAATGCAGCCCGCTGCCCGGCCCCGAGCTGGCGTAGTTCAGCTTGCCGGGGTTGCTCTTGGCATAAGCAATAAGCTCGCCCACCGTGCGCGCGGGCACGGCTGGGTTGACCACCATGAGCAGGCCGTAAGAGCCGATCAAAGAGATGGGGGTGAAGTCTTTGATGGGGTCGTAGCTCAAAGCCTTTTCAGTCACCGCCATGTAGGTGTGCGTACCGTTGGTGGTGAGGAGCAGGCTGTAGCCGTCAGGGGGCATCTTACTCAGGGCATCCACGCCAATGCGGCCACCGCCACCGGCGCGGTTTTCAATCACGAACTGTTGTTTGAGTTCTTGCGAGAGCGCCTCGGCAATCACGCGCGAGCTTTGGTCAGAAAAGCCACCCGCTGCGTAGGGGACGATGACGCGAATCGGCTTGGTGGGGTAGGTTTGAGCGAGTGCTGCGGATAGACCCAAAACGCAAAATGTTGCCGCAGTCAGTGTGTGCATCAGCGGACGAATCAGCGCGTGCAAAAAAGTGACTTGTGAAACCAACATGCTGTAGCCTCCAGTTGCTGTGTAATTCTATTTTTCCACAAAACAATGCGGCCTAATTCATTGCGAGAAATACCATGGACTTTTCACTGAGCGACGAACAAAGAATGATGATAGACACCGTGCGTCGTTTCATCAAAGAAGAACTCAAACCGTTGGAAGACGAGATCGAGAACGCGGGCTCTTTAGACCAAGCTAAAGCCATGGTGATTTATGAGAAGGCTAAGTCGCTAGGCCTGTACGGCATGAACATGCCAGATGAATTGGGCGGCGGTGGCTTGTCCAATATGGATCGCATCTTGTGCGAAGAACAGTTCGGCCACACCACCGACATCCTCATTCGTCGCGCTTTTGGCAACGTGTACGAGCCGCTGCTGCATTGCAAGGGCGAGCAGATCGAGCGTTGGCTCAAGCCAGCGGTGGCGGGCACACGCACTTGCGCGATTGCCATCACCGAGCCAGGTGCGGGCTCGGACGCGGCAGGCATCAAAACCCATGCTAAGAAAACCCAAATTGACGGGGAGGGGGGCTGGGTGCTCAACGGCAGCAAGCACTTCATTAGCGATGGCGAGTGGAGCGACTTCTTTCTCGTCTCGGCCAAGACTGGGGAGAAAGAAATCAGCATGTTCATGGTCGATAAAGGTCTGCCCGGCTTCACCGTCGGCAAAGACCAGAAGATGATGGGCCTGCGCGGCACGCCGCATGTGGAACTGTTCTTTGACAACGTGGCACTAGAGCACCTTGCCCTACTCGGCGTTGAGGGCCAAGGCTTCAAGATCGCTATGGGCGCGCTCAACGTGGTGCGCCTAGCGCAAGTGGGCGCACGCGCCGTGGGCAAGGCCACCCACGTGTGCGAATTGATGGTGGGCTACGCCAATGACCGCCACCAGTTCAACACCAAAATCGGCGACTTTCAAATGGTGCAGCAGCAGATCGCCGACAGCGTGATCGAGATCAATGCCGCCCGCTGGATGGTCTATCACGCCGCGTGGATGCTGGACCAGGGCCTGGACGCCCGCGAACAAATCGCCATGGTCAAAGTCCACGCCGCCGAAACCCTGGGCCGTGTGGTGGACCGCGCCGTGCAAATCTTTGGCGGCATGGGCTTTTGCAAAGAACTGCCGATTGAGCGCTACTACCGCGATGCCCGTATCTACCGCATTTTCGACGGCACCAGTGAGATTCACCGGGGGGTGATTGCGCAGAGTGTGATAAGGAAGGGGGCGGGGTTGTTTGATGTGAATAGGTGAGGTGGCGATTTGACTTTGTTGATCCGTGGAGTTGATGTTGGCCTACGCCATGTTTTTGTTCTTGATTTGGTTGTGGCTGAGAACAACCGCCGATGACTACACCGACGTGCCTGATCTGAGCCACGCATCTCCATGCGGGTGGTGGTAGCAGTGGCACGCCAGTAGAAATGAAAAGTGGTGGGAGTGGGGATTTTGGGGGCGCAGGCGCGAGTGGTACTTTTGATGGCCCGATGACTGGTGCAAGTGATGCCGCAAGTAGCAATTCAGGTGTTGGTGATTCAATCGCCTCCATTGCAGAGGTCGAAAAACTCGCGATACCGCTTCTGGCAGTCGGTATGGCGGTAGGCCTTGCGTTTGCATCTACGTACATCATCTATATCGCACCGACGCTTTTTGCTGAAGTGCTCGTCGATGGTGCATTTTCATACGCTCTTTACCGGTCTAGGCACCCGGAGGCCAAACAGGCCTTGATGGCTTGGTGTGACGAGGTCAAAAAGGCCCGATGGGCTCGGCCCTCAGACATCAAGGCTCAGTACGCCAGCGCCAGTATTCTGAAGAGCCGTCGAGTGGTCTTTAACCTCAAAGGCAATGACTATCGACTCATCGTTGCTGTGGCTTACAACATGGGTTTTGTGTATGTGAAGTTTGTTGGAACCCACGCCGAGTTCGACGCGGTGGACGCCAACACCGTTGAGCAATTTTGAAGGACATGACAATGAACATTCGCCCTATCCACACCAAGGCCGATTACAAGGCTGCGCTCAAGCTGGTTTCTGCTTTGGTGGATGCCGACCCCAAACGCGGTACACCCCAAGCCGACGAGCTTGAGGTGCTGGGTACGCTGGTGCAGGCGTATGAGGCCCAGCATTACCCACTGGCCTTACCCGACCCGATTGAGGCGATTAAATTTCGCATGGAGCAGCAGGGTTTGGTAGCCAAAGATCTGCAGCCCATGATTGGTGGTTTGAACCGCGTTTATGAAGTGCTCAATCGCAAGCGCCCCCCTGAGCTTGGCGATGGTGCGACGTTTGAATGTCGCCCTGGGAATTTCAGCGGAGTGTTTGATTCGTGAAGCGGTGTGAGTCACATTGGGTCACATAAATCGCCCGATTCACAGAAGCGGAAGTGGTTGACAAATGATCGCTGCCAACATCTATTTTCTTTTTAATAACAACACCTTATCAGTAGTGTCCGGTTAAAAAGTGAACAAATTCAACTGGTTAGCGCTGGGCGGTATTTCTGTTGTGCGGGTGCCGGGCTGCAAGGCGCATGAAATCAGGGTTTTCTCGAAAACCGACACCGACAAAATCTGTAGCAA
>JANXSU010000094.1 GCA_025356545.1 Comamonadaceae bacterium | reverse complement strand
GGCGCGTTGCAACATTTGGGTCGCGAGATCGAGCTGATGGGTGCCAAGCGTGCCCTTGTGCTGTCCACGCCAGAGCAAGCCGACCAGGCGCAGCGCATTGCCGATCTTCTTGGCTCGAAAGCCGCAGGCATCTTCCCGCGTGCGGTCATGCATGTGCCGATTGAGACGGCACGTGAGGCGCGCGAGCTTGCGCACAAGCTGGGTGCCGATTGCGCCGTGGCCATTGGTGGTGGCTCCACCACCGGCCTAGGCAAGGCCATCGCGCTCGACTCAGGCCTGCCCATCCTCGCCATCCCCACCACCTACGCAGGTTCGGAGATGACGACGATTTACGGCATCACCGAAGCGGGCATGAAGAAGACCGGCAAAGACCCGCGCATCCTGCCGCGCACCGTGATCTATGACCCCGAGCTCACGCTGACGCTGCCCGTGGGCCTGAGTGTGACCAGCGGCATCAATGCCATTGCCCACGCGGCGGAAGGCCTTTACGCGATAGACAGCAACCCCATCATGGACTTGATGGCGGTGGAGGGCATCAGCGCACTCGGTCGTGCGCTGCCGGTCATCCACGCTGATGCGGGTAACCTCCAAGCCCGCAGCGACGCCCTCTACGGCGCGTGGTTGTGCGGCATCGTGCTGGGCAATGCGGGCATGGCTTTGCACCACAAGCTGTGCCACACCCTGGGTGGTAGTTTCAACCTGCCACACGCCGAAACCCACACGGTCGTGCTGCCGCATGCGCTGGCCTACAACGCCGCCGCAGCGCCTCACGCCATGCAGCGCATAGCAACTGCCTTGGGCGTTGATTCATCGGCCATGAGCGCTGCGCAAGCCGTCTATGCCCTAGCCAAAAACAACGGTGCACCGGTAGCTCTCAAAGACCTCGGCATGAAAGCGGCTGACCTGGACAAAGCCTGCGACATCGCCCTGCAAAACCAATACGCCAACCCCCGCCCGCTGGAACGCGTCGCTTTGCGCCAGCTCTTGCAAAATGCGTTTGATGGCGTGATGCCTGATTAAACTGAAACCTCAACCGGAGACAAACATGCAACTCGAAGCCCAAGACCTCGCCCAAGCCGTCATCGCCCGCATGGCCGACTGCAAAGAGCCGCGTCTCAAAGAAGTGATGACTTCACTTATCAAACACGCCCACGCCTTTGTGCAAGACGTGCAACTCACACCCGATGAGTGGATGGCCGGCATCCAGTTCCTCACGGCATCGGGCCAGATGTGCGACGAGAAACGTCAAGAATTCATCCTCCTGTCGGACACCTTGGGCATCTCCATGCTGGTGGTGGCGATTGAGCAGGCCAAGGCCGCTGCGGCCTTCAAGCCTGAGGCCGGTGCGGACCGTCCCACCGAGGCCACCGTGCTCGGCCCCTTCTTCTGGGAAGGTGCGCCCGAGCTGGCCCTGGGCAGTGACTTGAGCGTGGGTCAACCCGGTGAGCCGACCTACTACCATGGCCGCGTGACCGACACCGTAGGCAAGCCCATTGCCAACTGCCAGCTCGATGTCTGGTCGGGCGACGCCGAAGGCTTCTACGACTTGCAAAAAGGCCCGGACGCACCGATGGCCCTGCGCGCGCGCTTTCATACCGACGCTGAGGGCTACTACCGCTTCTGGTCAATTCGGCCCACGTTTTACCCCGTGCCCGATGACGGGCCGGTCGGCAAAATGTTGCGCCGCATGGGTCGCCACCCTAACCGCCCCGGCCACATGCACACCTGGCTCCAATCACCCCAGCATGAGAGCCTGATCACCCACCTGTTTGTGTCCGACAGCCTCTACATCGAGTCTGACGTGGTCTTCGGTGTGCGCGACAGTTTGATTGTTGACTTTGCCAAGAACCCCCCCGGCACCGCGCCCGATGGTCGGGTGATGGATAAGGCCTGGCACACCTGCCATTACGACTTCAAGCTCGTTCCGAAAGCCTAACCAGCCGTCATCCCCTCGCAGGCGGGGATCCAGCCCTTATCGCAAGAGAACTCCCCCATGAAAATCGGCAAAGCCAACGCTCCCCATACCGCTATTTGCACGTCTAACGAACACACCATCGTCGTTCGCGGTGCCGATCTGGCGCAAGACTTGATTGGTCACATCAATTTCGGTGACTACTTCTTTTTGCTGGTCACGGGCCGTCGCGCCGATGCGGCTACCAGTGCCGTGCTCAACTCCACTTTGGTCGCCATCGCCGAGCATGGTTTAGTGCCCAGCGTGCAGGCTGCGCGCATGACGCTGGCGGCTGCGCCCGATGCCATGCAGGGCGCGGTGGCGGCGGGTCTTTTGGGTTCGGGTTCGGTGATTTTGGGCGCATCAGAAACTGCAGGTCGCCTGTTTTTGGAAGTTGAAGCCGAGGCTGAAAACCACGGAGGTGATTTGCATGCGGCTGCTCGCGTGGTGGTGGCCGCACGCCGCGCCAGCCGCCTGCCCATTGCCGGTTACGGCCACCCCGAGCACAAGTCGCGTGACCCGCGTGTGGACGCGCTGTTCAAGGTCTCGCTGCAAGCAGGTGGGGGTCAGCGCTATGTGGAGATTGCCACCATCATTGAATCCGTCATCCCCGAGATCGTGGGCAAAGACCTCAAGCTCAATGTCTCGGCGGCTATTCCTGCTGTGCTCTTGGGCGTGGGCTTCCCCGTGAATGCGCTCAAGGGCGTACCCATGCTGGCGCGCACCGCCAGCCTGATTGCGCACCTGAACGAAGAGCTCACCGACCCGATTGGTTTTGGCCTGTCTTACCAAGCCACGCGTGAGCAAACCTACACCGGCGAGTTGCCTGCGGGCTTTGTGCCCAAAGCCTAAGGAGCGCCCAGCCCTATGGCCCAAGTTCTCAAGGACGTGCGCGTGGTCGAGCACGGCACCTTCATCACCGGCCCGGCGGCGTCCATGCTGTTAGCCGACCTAGGGGCGGATGTGGATAAGGTGGAACTGCCAGAAACGGGTGACCCGTTTCGCGCTTTCAAGGGCGGCCTGTACAGCCCGCACTTTCAAACCTACAACCGCAACAAGCGCAGCATCACGCTCAACACCAAGCAGGCTAAAGACCTGGAATCGTTTGATGCGTTGATCCGTGAGGCCGACGTTTACATCCAGAACTTTCGCCCCGGCGTGGCTGAGCAAATTGGCGCGGGTGAAGAGCGCCTACGCAAGCTCAACCCCAAGCTGATTTATTGCGCCATCAGCGGCTTTGGCCCCGATGGCCCATACGCCCAGCGCCCCAGCTACGACACCGTGGCCCAAGCGGCCAGCGCCTTCTTGGGCCTGCTGGTCAACCCCGACAACCCACGCGTCACCGGCCCGGCGTTGGCCGATTCCCTGACCGGCTTTTACGCCGCCTACGGCATCTTGGGTGCGCTGCATGAGCGCAACACCACCGGCGTGGGCCGCAAGGTCGAGGTGTCCATGTTCGAGGCCATGACGCACTTCAACCTTGACGCTTTCACGCATCTGTTCTCGGCCAACGAGGTGATGGGGCCGTTCAGCCGCCCCAGCGTGTCGCAGTCCTATGTGCTCAAGTGTTCGGACAGCAAGTGGATCGCGCTGCACATGTCTTCTCCCCTGAAGTTCTGGCAAGGCCTGGCCACGGCGATGAATCGCGCCGATATTTTTGAAGACCCACGCTTCGCCACGCGCGAAGGCCGGATTGACAACCAAGAGGCGCTGATGCATGTGTTGGGCGGCATTTTCTGTGGGCGCACGCGGGCCGATTGGTGTGCACGACTGCTGGCCCAAGACGTGCCGCACTCGCCCATGTACACCACGGACGAGGTGCCTAATGATCCGCAAGCGCAACACCTGCAGTTGTTTGTAGAGACGCAGCACCCCACCATGGGCCCATTTCGCACGGTGCGTTCGCCCGTGTCGTTTGATGGTGAACGCGCCTTGCAGGTCACAGCACCGCCGGTGTTGGGTGAGCACAACGAAGCGTTTAAATCGGGTTGGCCACCGCGTCATCAGGAGTCTTCCACATGAAATCCTGCACCTTATTTCAATGGCTGGCCCTGCGTGCGGTGCCTGCTTGTTTGGCATTGGTCGCAGTCAATGTGTTCGCGCAAGATTACCCCGCGCGCGCCCTCAAATTGGTCGTTCCCTTTGGTGCAGGCACCACGACCGATATCGTGTCGCGCAGCATTGGTGAGGCCTTGAGTAAAACCCTGGGTCAGGTCGTTGTGATTGACAACCGCGCCGGTGCAGGTGGCAACATTGGCTCTGATCTCGTGGCCAAGAGCGCGGCCGATGGGTATACGATTTTGATGGGCACGGTGGGCACGCACGCCATCAATCCGGCGCTGTACAAGAAGATGCCTTACGACGCGCAAAAAGACTTTGTACCCCTTGCTTTCGCAGGCTACACGCCCACGCTGCTGGTGGTGGCGACCAACTCGCCGCTCAAGTCCATCAAAGACATTGCAGCCCAAGCCGCCAAACCCGGCGGCATCAGTTTTGCATCGGCCGGCAACGGCACCTCAGGCCATTTGGCGGGTGAATTGCTCAAAGCCAAGCTAGGTGGCGAAATAGTGCACGTGCCCTACAAAGAAGGCGGTTTGGCATTGTCGGACGTGATGTCGGGCCAGGTGCCTTACATGTTCTACCACCCGGCCGCTGTGATGGCGCACATCAAGGCGGGCAAGCTTCGTGCTCTGGGGGCTTCTAGTGCCAAGCGCAGTGCCGCTGCGCCCGATGTGCCCACCCTGGCTGAGCAGGGCTACCCCGACTTTGACTTGGTGGCCTGGTTCATGTTGTACGCACCCGCCGCCACGCCCGCGCCCGTGTTGGCTCGTTTGCGTGAGGCCAGCGGCTTGGCCATGGCCAGTACCGAGGTAAACGTCAAGCTTGCTGCCCAGGGTCTGGAGTTGCGCGCCATGGGTTCCGATGAATTGCTCTTTTTTGGCCGTACGGAGACGACCAAGTGGGCTGATCTGGTCAAGCGCTCGGGCGCACAAATTGATTGATTAATGGACTGACAGGTAAGCCGTATTTTTCTGATCCCAATGACTTTGCAACCAGGAGACAAAACCATGAAATTCGTACGTCGTAGTTTGATGCTTGCCACCGCTGCTGTGGCTGTGTTGGCGGCAATTCCCGCATTGGCGCAGACCGGTGCGCCCCAGCCGCCCTTGCGCATCGGCAGTACCCTGGCGCTGACCGGGCCGCTCTCGGCTACCGCCATGACGCACAAGTTGGTGGGGGAGATCTATGTGGAGCAGATCAACGCTAAGGGTGGCTTGCTGGGTCGCAAGGTGGAGTGGCTACTCAAAGACGACCAGTCCAAACCCGAGTTGGCGCGCACGCTGTACGAGCAGTTGATTACTTCCGACAAGGTGGACTTGCTCATGGGGCCTTACGCTACCGGTGCAATTCTCTCGGCCATGGGTGTCGCGCAGCGCTACGGCAAGGTGCTGGTGCACCACACCTTCGGCATCCCTGCGCTGTCCACCTACGACTACGCCTTTCCGGCCTGGTCGATTGGCGCGGAGCCCGGCACGACTGTGCCCAACACCGTGTTCGATCTGCTGGCCACCGCACCCAAGCCGCCCAAGACCGTGGCTTTCGTCACCAGCAAATTTCCCTCCATCCACTTCCTGACTTTAGGCGCGCGTGAAGTCGCCAAGAAGCGTGGTTTGCAAGAGGTCTTGTTCCTGGAATGGGACTTTGGTAACCGCGATTTCGGCCCCATTGCCGCGCGCATCAAAGACGCCAAGCCCGACCTGGTGTGGATGGGCGACATCGCGCTGGAAGGCAATATGCTGCTCGACGCGATGAAGAAGATCGACTACTCGCCGCCGCTGCACTTCCACACCTACCCCGCACCCGGCCCTATGACCGCATCAGTTGAGGGCAACCGTGCGCTGTCACTCACGATCTTTGAAGAACATGCGCCCTTCACCACCTACCTGGGTGCGGCGGAATTCATCAAAATTTTCAAAGAACGCGCCACCAAGGCGGGCCTGCCCTACACCACGGTTGAAGTACAAGCCGCCGCGTCTTATTCGGCCTGGCAAATTTTGGAAGCGGGTATTCGTGCCACCAACAGTTTTGACGACAAAAAAATCGCCATCTGGTTGAAGAAAAACAAGGTGGACACGATTCACGGCAAGCTGCGCTTTGACGGCATGAACAACTACGGCGACGACCTGATGCGCGTCAAGCAAGTGCAAGGCGGCAAGTGGAACGTGATCTGGCCTAAGGCCTATGCTGCACCTGGTGCCAAGCTGCAAGTGCAATAAGACTTTAAAAACGTACAACAAAGTCCATGAACTTCCCCAGTTTTAACCTGTTGAGTCAGTCCATCCTCTCAGGGGTTTTCATCGGTGCTTTGTATGGCTTGATCGGCCTGGGCTTGGGACTAACCTGGGGCTTGCTGCGCCAGATCAACCTGGCCCATTTTGGCTTGGTGTTCCTATCGGCCTATCTGAGCTACCACATGGCCAGTGTGTGGGGGGTGGACCCGTTGCTCACACTGCTGATTTTGCCACCGCTGTTTTTCTTGATCGGCGTGGCCATGCAGTGGGTGCTGGCGCGGTTTGAAATCACAGCGTTCAACTCGCTCCTGGTTACTTTCGGCATCACGGTGGTCAT
The DNA here is from genome assembly GCA_025356545.1 of Comamonadaceae bacterium. GTDB lineage: Bacteria > Pseudomonadota > Gammaproteobacteria > Burkholderiales > Burkholderiaceae_C > CANCDA01. The sequence goes on along the minus strand of JANXSU010000094.1, from coordinate 493 downwards.
TGAGAGCGGCATTCAGGCCCTGTGGACGGCTGATTTTCGTCGCATGGAGACGCATTACAACGACATGAAGTTCACCATCGGCTCGCTCTATGTGCCCGTGCCTGAACTGTTGACCTTGGTGCTGTCGGTAACCATTGCACTGAGCATCTGGGCCGTGATGCGCTACACCGATCTGGGCAAGGCCATGCGCGCCATGGCCGAAGACGGGCCGATTGCCTCGGCTTTTGGCATCAACCAAAAAGGCCTGTCATTGATATTGGCTGGGCTGTGCGCATCCTTGGCGGCGGTGGCAGGTATCTGCTTGGCCTTGACATTCACGCTCACGCCATCGCAAATTTTTGCCTGGGTCGGTGTGGTGTTTGCGGCCGTCATGTTAGGCGGCTTGGGCAGCCCGTTGGGGCCACTTGTTGCGGGCGTCATCATCGGCGTGAGTGAGGCCATCACCATGGCGGTGGCCGCCCCGTCTTGGGCACCGATTGTGTCGTTCTCACTG
>JANXSU010000083.1 GCA_025356545.1 Comamonadaceae bacterium | reverse complement strand
GTTAGGCGTGCCGCAGGTGGCAATTTTTGGTTCCAGCAGCCCATTGCACACGCCGCCACTGAGTGACGCAGCCCAGGTGCTGTGGCTCAAGAACGACCCCAGCTACCAGCCCCCGCTGGACTGCGCGCCATGCTTTGAGCGCGAATGCCCGCTGGGCCACACCCGCTGCCTGAATGACATCGACGCGCCCAGAGTGCTACATATTTTATAGCTGCCTGTGCTGGTGTTTAAAGAACTTCAGGCAAAAAAAAGCCACCCGTGAGGGTGGCTTTGTGAAAGTCCCCGAGAGGACGTCGTTGGAAAACCTGGATTCCTGGCTGGTAGCTGTTGGTGCCTTTTTTATGGCCATTTGTTGCAATCTCGAATCACTGTGACAGCAGTTAAACCAACTTTATCTTGTCGGCGGGTGTATGACTATCCCCCAAATGGGGGGGTAAGCATTTTTAATGGGGCGTTATCGGGTCGAGATAGGCAGAGCCACCGTGAAGCAAGCTCCCGCGCCGTCGGGACGATCTTCACAAAGCACGCTGCCGCCGTGGCGTTGAGTGATAGATTTAACCAGTGCCAGGCCGAGTCCAACTCCGCCGTCTCGCTCCGAAGCGCCAGGCAATCGGTAAAAGGGCTCGAAGATCCGTTCGCGCTGGTCCAGCGGAACGCCGGGGCCGCGATCACAGACGCGGATCACAGCTTGCCCGTTGTGCTGGTGCAAGCTGAGCACAACTTCACGATCCGCATAACGGTGGGCATTTTCAAGCAAGTTGCGCACTACGCGGTGCAGTAGCTTTGCCTCGCCCTGCACCACGATGGCCGTTCTGCCGTTGAGTACGTCGAGCTCGGCATCGGCCTGGGCACACTCTTCGGCACACAGGCCGATCAAGTCCACCATTTGGAGGTTGAGGGTGTCGATAGGACTGGCATCAAGTCGGCTAGCCAACAAAATCTCGTCGATCAATTGATCCAGTTCATGAATGTTGCGAGAGATTTCATCCTTTTTCATCAACTCTAACCCCATGCGGATTCGGGTTAGTGGAGAGCGCAACTCGTGCGATGCATTGGCCAGCAGCGCTTTGTTGGACATCATCAGCGCCTGCACACGAGCCGCCGCCACGTTAAAGCGTTGAGCCAAAAATGCCACTTCGTCCTGGCCGTCTTCAGGTAAGCGATGCGACAGATCGCCTTCGCCCCAGCTTTGTACGCCCTGTTGCAGAGCTTCGAGCCGCTGGGTCAGGTGCCGCACCACCGGATAAGTGCCCACCGCCACGGCCACAGCGATCAGGGCCAGCAGCCAGGCCAGATCAAACGGCGGACGCCACCAAACCTGGCTCCGCGGCGGAGAGCGATTTAAACGCGGCAGTTCAATGAAAAGGGCCTGTCCGTCCTGGGTTGTGATTTCAAACTCCAGTGGCAAACCGGGGCCGCGTAATGGCCGTGAGACAGACTGACCGATCAGTTCGCCGCTGGCATTGCGCATTGTAATTTCGCGTGCGGGCCGTTGTCCCCGTTCATGCTCGATCTCCAAGCGCCAAAGCCAAGCAAACAGCAGAGTCAACACAATCACCGCCGTCACAATGGCCATCCAGATGCGCAGGTACAGCCGTTGGGTCAGAGGTGCAGGCATTTTTAATCTTGCTGACGCGCGAACACATAGCCCACACCGCGCACGGTCAGAATGCGTTTGGGGGACTTGGAGTCGGTCTCAATGGCGGCACGAATGCGCCCCATGTGCACGTCGATGGAGCGGTCAAAGGCATCGAGCTCGCGCCCGCGCGCGGCTTCCATGATCTGGTCACGGGTCAGTACACGTCCAGCACGCTCGGCGAGGGCGACCAGCAGGTCAAACTGGTAAGAGGTCAGCTCGCAGGGCTGGCCCGCCACGGTCACTGTACGGGCGTCGCGCTCAATTTCTAGCGAGCCAAAACGCAGGGTCTGCCCTTCAGCAGGCTTCACGCCTTCGCCCTGGCGGCGCAAAATGGCTCGGATGCGGGCCAACAACTCGCGTGGCTCGAAGGGCTTGGGTAGGTAATCGTCGGCCCCCATCTCCAGGCCGATAACGCGGTCCATCGGGTCACCCTTGGCGGTCAACATTAGGATGGGGGTGTGCGCCAAGCTGTTGGGTAGGGCGCGGACGCGGCGGCACACTTCCAGCCCATCCAGGTCGGGTAGCATCAAATCCAGAATAATGAGTTGGGGCGCTTGGGGTCCAGGGTCTTGCAAATGCGCCAGCCCGGCCTGGGCATTTCCCGCATGGTGAACGACAAAGCCTGAATTGCCAAGGTACTCACTCACCATGCGGGCTAAGCGCTCGTCGTCTTCAATCATCAACAGGGCTTGGCTCATGCGTTCAAGTGTAGTGGGGTATGAGGGAACCAATGATGGTAGGACAACGTCAAAGAGAACTGAAGACCGGGTAAAGATAGGTAAATAGAGGTGCACAAGTGCTTGGCTTGGGTATTCTGAGTCAACCCGGTGCCGCTTGAGGGCGTTTTGCATCCAGTACACGCTATTGCCGTTGGCGAAAGGGGTGTGCAGTCTTAAAGGTACGAATCATGAAGCTTTATTCGAAATCCATTTTGGCCGGACTGGCGTTGTTGGTCGTCTTGCCGTCGGTCGCGCTGGCGGATGCACGGGGACACGGAGGTCATGGCGGCCCGGCTTGGCGCGGCAACATCCGTAGCTTTGGTCACCACGACATCAACATCTGGCGCGGTGGTGGCTGGCGACACACTAACTATGGTGGCCGCTTGGGTTGGTGGTGGGTGGTGGGCGGTTCCTACTATTTGTACCAGCAGCCCATCTACCCCTACCCTGACCCCTATCAACCCCCGGTCGTGGTGGTGGAGCAGCAGCCTCAGGTGGTCATGGCCCCGCAAGCAGCGCCGATTTATGCGCCGCAACAAGTGGCCCCGCAGGCCGCAGCCCAGAATTGGTATTTTTGTGATGCTTCACAAACCTATTACCCGTATGTGGCGTCCTGTGCGGGTGGTTGGAGAACCGTCCCCGCAACGCCACAAGGAGCGCCTCAATGAACGCAAAATTCTCTCTGCTTCTGCTACCCCTTGCCGTGCTCGCGGGTTGTGCGGTCAATGCGCCCCCTGGGCCGCGTGTGGCCGTGATGCCGCCTCCCGGCAAACCGTTTGAACAGTTCGCGGCTGAAGAGCAGTACTGCCGGGGCTATGCCCAGAACAACGTGGGGGGGCAAACCCCGGGTGAGGCCAGCGGGCAAAGCGTGGCGGGCTCAGCCGTGGTGGGGACCGTGATTGGCGCAGCGGCGGGCTCGCTGTTGGGCGGGCGTCATGGCACGGCCACCGGTGCGGGCATGGGCTTGATCACCGGCACCATGGTGGGGGCGGGTCAAGGCGCGCGGTCGGCTGCGGACACGCAGCGCGCCTACGACATCGCTTATCAGCAGTGCATGTATGCCAAGGGCAATCAGTTGCCGCAGGCCTACCAGCGGCAAGTTCAGCCGAGGGTCGTGTACGTGCAGTCTGCACCGGTGTATCAACAACAACCGTCGTATCAGCCGCCGGTGTACCAGCAGTCTGCGCCACCGGTCTACCCCTCTGCCAATCCGTCGGCTAACCCGTCTAGTTACCCGCCCTCGTACCCACCACCCCCACCGGGCTCACCCGCGCCACCGCGCTGAGCCGCGCGCGCGGCCAGCCAGACCAGCAACAGCACGGGCAGCCCTAGCCAGGCTGTGGCGGTGAAGAAGTGGCTGTAGCCATAGGCGTCCACATAGCGACCCGAGAACCCGGCCAACCACTTGGGCAAGAGCAGCATCATGGAGCTGAACAGCGCGTACTGGGTGGCCGAGTAATTGACATTGGTCAAACTCGACAAATAGGCAATGAAGGCGGCCGAGGCGATGCCGCTGGCCAGGTTGTCGGCCGAAATCACAAAGATCAGCGCGCTCACGTCATGGCCCCGCGTGCCCAGCCAGGCAAACAGTAGGTTGCTGGCGGCGCTCAACACCGCACCGAGCATCAACACCCGCATCACCCCCAGGCGCATGGACAAGACGCCGCCGACAAACGCACCCAGCAGCGTCATCAGCACACCGTAGATTTTGGTCACGGCGGCCACTTCGTCCTTGGTGTAGCCCATGTCCACGTAAAACGGGTTGGCCATGATGCCCATCACTACGTCGCTGATGCGGTACACGGCAATCAGCGCCAAAATCAGCCCAGCCTGCCAGCGGTAGCGGCGGATGAAGTCGGCAAACGGGGCGACCAGCGCGCCTTGCAGCCATTCACTGATGTTTTTGGCGGGCGGCAATGCATGGCGTTGGGGTTCGGGCGAAATCAGCACGACCAGCACGCCCACGCCCATGCTGGCCGCCATCACCAGATAAGCGGTTTGCCAGGCGGCATTTTGGTAGGCGTTGCCAGCGAGGGCTGCCCCCACGGCTGGGGCCACCTCCGCCCGCGCGGCAATCCACAACACGCCCGCCCCGGCCCAGATCATGGCCAGGCGGTAGCCGGTTTGGTAGGCGGCCGCCAGCGCGGCCTGGCGTTCTGTACCCGCTGACTCGATCCGAAAAGCGTCCAGCGCAATGTCTTGTGTGGCTGAGCCGAACGCCACGGCCAGCGCGCACCACACCACCGGCTCCAGGCTCAGGCGCGGGTCGTTGAAGGCCATGCCTGCCAAGCCCGCCATGATGGCGATTTGCGCCAGCAGCAGCCAACTGCGCCGCAAGCCCAACCAAGGTGTCAGGCCCGGCAGCGGCAGGCGATCGACCAGCGGCGCCCAGACCCATTTGAAGGCGTAGGCCAGCCCGACCCAGCTCAAGTAGCCGATGGTGCTACGGTCAACCCCCGCCTCGCGCAGGCGAAAGCTGAGCGTGCCCAGCACCAACAGCAGCGGCAACCCTGCCGAAAACCCCAACGCCAGCATGCGCAGGGTGGCGGGCTCCAGATAGACCTTGAGCGTGTCGCCCCAGGAGGGCTTGACGGGCTTGATATCGGGGGATTCGGCAGCAGATGGGGGCATGGCGAGAATAATACGCGCAGCCTGCGCGAATGACGCTAAGCTCTGAACTGAACATGACCCTCAAAGCCCTGAAACTTGCCCTCTTGCTTCTGTCGCTGACGGCCCTCGCCCCGTCAACTTGGGGGCGTGAGGGCGTGGAGGTGGGCAACAACTCGGCCTTTACCAAGCTGGTGCCTGCCGAGCAGGTAGAGCAGGGCGCCGGCCAGCAGTACGCCCAGTTGCTGAGTCAAGCCAATGAGAAGAAAGCGCTCGCGCTGAAAGACCACCCCCAGCTCAAGCGCCTGCGCGCCATTGCCATCAAACTCATTCCTTTTGCTAACGCTTGGAACCCGCGCGCCAAAGACTGGCAGTGGGAGGTCAACCTGATTGGCTCCCCCCAGATCAACGCCTTTTGTATGCCCGGCGGCAAGATCGCCTTCTACACCGGCATTCTGGACAAGCTCCAGCTCAGTGACGACGAGGTCGCCATGGTGATGGGCCATGAGGTGGCCCACGCCCTGCGCGAACACGCGCGTGAGCGCATGGGCAAGAGTGCGGTTACCAACGGTGTGGCCCGCATTGGCGGTGTGCTGGCCTCGGCCTTTTTTGGCATTGATCCCCATCTGACCGACGGGCTCGCGCGCGGCGGGGCTAATCTGTTGACACTGGAGTTTGGCCGTGAGGACGAATCCGAGGCCGACTTGGTGGGCATGGAGCTGGCGGCCCGCGCCGGGTTTGACCCGCGCTCGGGCGTCACGCTGTGGCAGAAGATGAGCGCGGCCAACAAGGGCGCGCCGCCGCAGTGGCTCTCCACCCACCCCTCGGGCAGCACCCGCATTGCCGATATTGAAAAAAACCTGCCCAAAGTCATGCCGCTGTTTGAAAAAGCCAGGAGCGGCGGATGACGCTCGCCATCCTCAGCGCTTTGCCCGAAGAACAAGCAGGTTTGTCTGACTTGTTAATCGACAAAGTGCAGACTACCCATGCAGGGCGGCGCTTTGAAGAGGGACTCGTCCATGGTCAGCCGGTGGTGCTGGCGCTCTCAGGCATTGGCAAAGTGGCCGCCGCCACCACGGCCACAGCATTGATTGAGCGGTTTGGGGCCAAGCGCATTATTTTTACCGGCGTGGCTGGGGGCGTGGGCGCGGGTGTGCAGGTGGGTGACGTGGTGCTGGGCACGCACTATGTGCAGCACGACATGGACGCCTCCCCGCTGTTCCCGCGCTTTGAGGTGCCGCTCTACGGGGTGGCGCATTTCAGCGCTGACGTCGATCTGATTGCTACACTTTCAATAGCTGCTTACGCACATTTTGAAAGCTCTACAAGCCAAATTGGTACTGAAAATGAGGCCAAGGACAAGACCTGTAACTTGACCGTGCACCACGGTCTGATTGCCAGCGGCGACCGCTTCGTCTCCAGCGTGCGCGAAGTCCAAGCCCTGTGCGCGGCCCTGCCCGATGCCTTGTGTGTGGAGATGGAGGGCGCGGCCGTGGCCCAGGTCTGCCATGACTACGCCATCCCCTTTGCCGCCCTGCGCACCATCTCGGACCGAGCGGACGACAATGCACACGTGGACTTCCCCGCCTTCGTGCGCGATGTGGCGGGGCCACAGGCGCTGGGCATCCTGCGCCTGTGGCTGCAGGCTCACCTCAACCCGACCTCTTTCAATGCCTGATTCTTTGCGCGACCCAGCCCCCCTGGCGTCCATTCCCGACGCCGACCTCTCCGCGCTGGCCCCGTTTCACAATCCCGTGTTCCGCATGCTGTGGTGCACCTGGCTGGTGGCCAACACCTGCATGTGGATGAGCGACGTGGCCGCCGCGTGGATGATGACCTCCATGACCACCACGCCGCTGTGGGTGGCGCTGGTGCAAACGGCGGCCAGTCTGCCCGTGTTCTTGCTCGGCCTGCCCAGCGGCGCACTGGCCGACATTGTGGATCGCAAACGCTATTTTCTGGTGACGCAAATCTGGATTGCCGTGGTGGCGAGTGTGCTCGCCCTCATTGTCTTTTTGGGTTGGTTGTCCCCACCCCTGCTGCTGATGCTGGTCTTTGCCAATGGCATCGGCCTGGCCATGCGCTGGCCTGTGTTTGCCGCCATCGTGCCCGAG
>JANXSU010000006.1 GCA_025356545.1 Comamonadaceae bacterium | reverse complement strand
GCCGGTGTCGTTACTCACCATGTTTTTGGCACCTGCGATGACGGCAAAGGCGGCCATTAGTGAGGTGCGGCCCGCCAGGCTTTGGCAGCGGCCTTCGGGCAACTCCTGGCTCGGCTCCCCATTGGCCTGTGCCGCAATGGCCTCGCACAGCTCAGCCTCTTTGCCCGAGCCCAGCAAAACCACCGACAGCGTCAGACGCTGGGCCAGTTCAGCAAAGTGGCTTAGGGGCCAGCGCTTAGCCGGGCCGTACTCGGCACCAGGCACAAACACGTGGTAGCCGCCGCGCTGTAGCCCAAGCTGGGCCAGCGTGGTGGTGACCTGCGTTGCATCCATCACCAAGTGGGGCCGATCCGCCGCCACATCGGTGTCACCACTCAGCGCCGAGTAAAACGCCACCATCGGTGGACGCTGGGCTTTAGGCGGGTTTTTCAGACGATGGGTGAGCAGGCCCAGGCGTGCTTCGCCTAGGTAGCCGACGCGCTTGGGGATACTGGCCAGAAAAGGCAGCAAGGCGCTTTTCAAAGAGTTGGGCAGCACATAGGCGGTGTCAAAGCGACCCTCAATTTGCCGCGCCAGGCTGCGCCGCGCCTTGAACTGCAAGCCGCCGTGGGCAAAGGGAAACTCAATCACCTCAGCCACCTGTGGCATGGCCCGGTACACCGGCGCCACCCACGGCAGCGCGCCCACCGTGAGACGCTCACCGCGTGCGTGCAGGCGGCGCAACAGCGGCTCGGTCATCACCGCGTCGCCAATCCATTGCGGCGCGATGATTAAAGAATGGGGGTCAGATTCCAATTAATTTAGTGACTTGCGCTGAAGTGCTCGCCCGCCTTGAGCTGGTACACCGTGCCGCAGTAGGGGCACTTGGCAGAGCCGGTTCGAGCCACGTCCAAATAAACCTTGGGGTGGTTATCCAAAATTTTCATATCGGCCAGGGGGCTGGGACAAAACACGCCGCCTTGGTGGTTGAGGTCCTTGGCTAGGAGTTCGATGGTGTTCTTGCTCATGCGGCCACCTGCGTCAACCAGTGCGCGTACTTGGGGTTGCGTCCGTGCACGATGTCAAAAAATGCGCTCTGGATTTTTTCAGTGATGGGGCCGCGTGAACCCACGTAGTCATCACGCCCGAGTTCAATGCGGTCTAGCTCACGAATAGGCGTCACCTCAGCCGCCGTGCCAGTGAAAAAGGCCTCGTCGCAGATATAGACCTCATCGCGCGTGATGCGCTTTTGCACCACTTCCAGCCCCAGGTCTTTGCAGATGTGGAACACGGTATTGCGCGTGATGCCGTTGAGCGCACCGGCGGACAAATCCGGCGTATAGACCACGCCGCCTTTGACGACAAAGAGGTTTTCGCCCGCACCTTCGGACACAAAGCCGTTGGCGTCCAGCAGCATGGCTTCGTCGTAGCCGTCGTCGGTAGCTTCCATATTGGCCAAAATGGAGTTGGTGTAGTTGCTCACCGCCTTGGCCTGCGTCATGGTGATGTTGACGTGGTGGCGCGTGTAGCTGGAGATCTTGACGCGGATGCCGCGCTTCATGCCTTCTTCACCCAGATACGCCCCCCAGGGCCAAGCGGCCACCATCAGATGGATGGTGTTGCCCTTGGGCGAGACGCCGAGTTTTTTGTCGCCAATCCAGCTCAAGGGGCGCAGGTAGCCGCCCTCCAACTTGTTCTCCCGGATCACTGCGGTTTGCGCCTCATTAACCTGCGCTTGAGTGAAGGGGATTTGCATGCGCAAAATCTTGGCGCTGTTGAACAGGCGCTCGGTGTGCTCTTGCAAGCGGAAGATGGCCGTGCCCTTGTCGGTCTTGTACGCGCGCACGCCTTCAAACACGCCGCAGCCGTAGTGCAGGGTGTGGGTCAGCACGTGGATTTTGGCGTCACGCCAGTCGACCATCTGGCCATCCATCCAGATTTTGCCGTCGCGGTCAGACATTGAAGGGGTTAGGGCGCTCATGAATACGTTCCTCGGGGTAGGTTCTGGGCCAGACACACTGGCAAAACGTGGGTTGAAGGTGTGATTTTACGGGGCGACCGCGTCGCTGGCCGGAGCAGGGGTTTGAGCAGGGCTCTCTGTGGGGCTGGCGGGACGCACCATCTCCCATTTCATCAGCTTGCCGTGGCTGAATTCACAAGTGACGTGAGAGTCGGAACCATCGGTCCAGCGGTACATCTCAGGCTGTGTGTCTTTAGGCGACTGCAGCGCCCCGAGCGACTTGGTCATGGCCACCACATGCATCAGCGTCACGCCAGGTTGCAGCTTGGCGTTGAGCATGACCGCACTGCCCACCGTGCCCAGGGGGTGGTTCGACGCCCGTTTGAGGACGTGCATCATTCGCGTGAAATGCAGCAACATCCACATTACCAGACCGCCCAATGCGACGGCCACGCCGGGCCAGCTGTAAGCGTAAAAGGCATAAGCGACGAGAAAAATACCACCGGCGGGAATGAGAAATTTTTTGAAAGGCATGAACTTATTTTCTCAGGTTTGGCAAACACGGTGGTGCGCGCTATGCTGCGGTTTTCTTTTCGCCCCCGCCACGCTCCGCACCACTGAAAGGATTCTCCATGACCCGTCTGACCGCTGCCGACTTTGACCAAGAGCTGCTGATTTTGTTTGACGCCTATGTGCATGGCGACCTGGATCGCCGGGGGTTTTTGGACCGCGCCCAGAAATTTGCCGTGGGTGGCCTCACCGCAGCGGGACTGCTGGCCGCGCTCAGCCCCAACTTCGCAGCCGCGCAGGTGGTGGCCAAGGACAACCCGGGCATCCAGACCGAGGTGGTGACGGTCGCCTCACCCGACGGCTACGGCAGCATCAAAGCCTATGTGGCCAAGCCCGCCAACGCCGCTGGCAAGTTGCCCACGGTCTTGGTCGTGCACGAAAACCGGGGCCTGAACCCGCACATCGAGGACATCACCCGCCGCTTGGCGCTGGACGGTTACCTGGCGTTTGCGCCTGACGCGCTCACGCCGCTGGGCGGCTACCCCGGCGATGAGGACAAGGCGCGCGCACTGTTTGCCACGCTGGACCAAAAAAAGACCCTGCCCGACTTCATCGCCGCAGCCGCCGCCTTAAAAGCACGTGCCGACTGCAACGGCAAGATCGGTGTGGTAGGTTTTTGCTATGGCGGCGGCATGGCGCACACCCTGGCTACACGCCTGCCCGACCTGGCTGCTGCCGTACCCTTCTACGGCAACCACCCGCCTGCCGAGGACGCCGCCAAAGTCAAAGCGCCTTTGTTGATTCATTTTGCAGGGGTGGACGAGCGCATCAACGCGGCGTGGCCCGCGTATGAGACCGCACTGAAAGCCGCTGGCACGCGCTACACCGCGCACAGCTACGCAGGCACCCAGCACGGCTTTAACAACGACACCACGCCGCGTTATGACACCGCTGCGGCCAAGCTGGCGTGGGAGCGGACGATGGCGTTCTTTGCACAGAATTTAAAAACTTAAAAGCCTTGAAGCCCTATAAATACGAGCACAAGCAGCTCCTTTTTTTATAGCAAATCTAGTCTTTTTCTACGTCCACCGGCCATTGCACCGTCACCGCCAGCCCACCTAGCAGGTGGGAGCGGCTGACGGAGATTTGCACGTCCAGCACTTCAGCAATCCGCTTGACAATCGACCAACCCAAGCCACTGCCCGGCAGCTCATGCCCAGGCAGGCGGTAAAAGCGCTCGCCCAGCCGGGCGATGTCTGACTCAGACATACCCGGGCCACTGTCCTGCACACGCACAAGTGCGTGGCCATGCTCGCGCAAAACCTCCACCTGAACGTGCGCGCCATCCGGGCTGTAGCGCAAGGCGTTGTCGATCAGGTTGCGCACCAAGACGCCCAGCAGCAGCGCATGGCCCATAACGCTGCAAGGCGTATCCGCCTCCAACGCCAGGCTTTGCTGGCGGGCCAGTGCGGCAGGGGCCAGCTCAGCCGCCACGCTACGCACCACGCCACCCAGTTCAAAAGGGCTGGGCTGCGCCACAGGGGCCTCTTCCAGGCGCGCCAGCATCAAGAGCTGTGCCACCAACTGGGTGGCCCGGTCGCAGCCGTCCAGCGTCGCCTGCAACGCGTGTTGACGCTGGACGGCGTCCGTACCCGCCCCCAAGGCTACCTGAGCCTGGGCACGAATGGCGGCAATAGGTGTGCGCAGTTCATGGGCGGCATCGGCCGTGAAGCGGCGCTCGGTCGCCACCATTCGCTCAATGCGTCTGAACAAAGCATTCAGGGCGTCGATGACCGGCTGCATTTCAGCAGGCAAGTCCTCTGACATCACCGGCTCCAGCGCGCCAGCCTTGCGTTGCCCTAGTGCATCACTCAAATGACGCAGCGGCAACAAACCGCGCCGAACCGCCCAAGCGCACGCCAGCGCCAGCAGCGGCAAGGCCAGCATCAAGGGCAGCAACACGCTGCGCAGCACAGCCAGCAAAATGGTGCGCCGCGAGGCGGTTTGCTCCGCCACATACACCTGCTCATCATGCTCATGACCGGGAGCGGCAAACACCCGCCACTCATGACCGTCGCCCAACTTCACTGTCGCGAAACCACGCGTGATCGTGGTCATGGGCGTGAGGCCCGCATTGGCAGAGTGCTTCACCAACTGGCCTTCATGAAACACTTGAAACGCCACGCGCGGCGCGTATTTGTGCAGCGAGGGGGCATCGGCCAACTCATCCCCATCATCGTCATCGCCGTGTGACGGTTGCACAGCCAGCAGGGCAGCGGCTTGCGCCAGATGGCCATCCAGCAGCTCATCAAGTTCATGGCGGGCGTCGATCCAAGTCACCGCCGCAACACCCACCCACACCAGCGTGGCCAGCACCAACACCAGCACCAGCAAACGGGCTTGCAAGGAGCGAATTTTGGGTTGCAATCTCATGACTTCTGCGGGTCGCGCTGCACGGTGTAACCCACGCCCCGCACGGTTTGAATCAGCCCAGGCTGCAACTTGCGCCGCAGGTGATGAATGTGAACTTCAATGGCATTGCTTTCCACTTCATGGCCCCAGCTGTAAAGCTGGGCTTCAAGCTGTTCGCGCGTCATGACACGGCCAGCGCTACGCATCAGGGCGTGGAGCAAATCAAACTCGCGCGCAGACAAGGTCACCGCTTCGCCGTTCAAGCTGACCTGACGGGCTGCTGGCTCCAGCACCACACTGGCGCAGTGCAATTGGTCTTGCACCTGACCATTCGCACGGCGAACCAAGGCGCGCAGCCGAGCCGCCAGTTCGTGCAGGTCCACTGGCTTGAGCACATAGTCGTCGGCACCCGAGTCCAGCCCGCGAATGCGGTCAGACACACCGTCGCGCGCGGTCAGCACCAGCACCGGGGTCGTGACTCGATGCGCACGCACAGCCTGCAACACCTCCAGCCCTGTTTTGCGCGGCAAGCCCAGGTCCAGCACAGCAGCGGCGTACACACCGGTCACCAACTCCCGCTCGGCGGCCTCACCGTCACGCACCCAGTCCACCTGAAAACCGAGCTGGCGCAGCCCGGCTTGCAGGCCGTCGCCCAGCAGGGGGTGGTCTTCAACCAGCAGGATGCGCATGCTTCATTCCTAATGTCTCGCTGTTACGGCGCACCGCGCCATTGCAGCCACCAAAACCCCAAAACCGCTAGCCCCATGACGAGGGCCAAGACACGCCACGTCTTGTTGATACCTTGTTCATGGCCCTGCCTGTTGCCCGTCACCATGGCACGCACCAGGTTTTCCCGGTGCAACTTGCTGGCCACGATCACCCCAGCCACATGCACCAGCACTACCGCCAACATAAAAGCCGATGCGCCCTCATGTAACTCAGCTATCAAGCTCCCCCCCATACTGTTATAGCTCGCCCAGCCCGTGCCGACGATGACGATGCTGGCCAGTAGCAGCAGCACAATCGCCACCGCACCCGCCGGGTTGTGGCCCAGGTGGTGTTCTGGCGTGCCATTGAGCAAGCTGCGCAGGTAACGCATCACGGCGGCGGGCCCTCGCACAAAACTGGCAAAACGCGCGTACCGCGTGCCCACACAACCCCAGATCAGGCGAAAGCCCACCAGCCCGCCCAGGGTGTAACCCAGCGTGACGTGCACCAGCCGCCAGCGCTCGCTTTCAGCCGTGAGATAAGCGCCAGCAAAGCTCAGCACCATGAGCCAGTGGAAAACGCGCACCGGAGCGTCCCACACCAAGACTTTTTGTGGATCGGTTGTCATTGTTTTACTTTGGGATTTTGATGTCCCGTTCATTGAAATTTCCCTGTGCGGCATTGGCGTGGCAGGCCACACAGTTGGATGCGCTGCCGACCGAGACGCGCTTCCAAACATCGGGCGCCACCTCCCGCGCGTTGTGCTTGCGCGTGAACCAGGCGGCTAGGGTAATGCGGTCTTGCGGCGGCTCCTCACTCACACGCTTGTAGGTGCCTGCATGGGCTTGCAGCCAGCCGCTGATGTCTTGCAGGTCTTTGGCGTCCAGCGACGCATCTGTGCCGTAGTGCTTGCTCAGTCCGCCCATCAAACGCTTCCAAGAAGCAGCAGGCAGCACGCCCGGTGGGTAAGGCGTATGGCAGCTGGCGCACTCTTGCTTGTACAAGGGCAGCACGGTCGCGGGCATGAGGTTGCCATCGGCATGCGCTGCGCCCATGAAGGTGGACGTGCTCAGCCAAAAAAGGCCCCAAGAAATCAGTCGTGTCAGTGACATGTGTGACCTTCTAAAAAAAGTGGGTTCAACGTTTGAAGGTGAGCAACCAGGCCAACACATCGGCCTTCTCGCCCGCCGTGCATTCACGCCCCATCACGTCATTGCAATTGCGGCGAAACCATTTGTCGGACTTGGCCGTGTCGGTAAAGCGCTCCGCGTTGAAGGCCGGGGCCAACGGAGTAATGAGCTTGCCCGTACTGGCGTGTTTGCCCTCTACCGTCGGGCTGGCCGTGTGGCACGAGGCGCAACTCCACTCTTTGCCGTGCTTGGTGGTGAAGAGTTGTTGCCCGCGTGCCGCTTGTGCAGCTACGCCTGCCTGAGCGCTATAGACCGCAAGCTGCTCTACGGGAGTGATGGCGTAGGCCACCGAGCACAGGACCACGGCACTGCCAAACAGCAGGCGCAATAGAGAACATCTTGAAGGGATCCATGCTTGCATCTAAGTCTCCTTAACAGAGGAGATTTTGAACGCCTTAGCTTAGGGTTTCCTTAAGCGCACTCACAAAGCCTTAACCCCAAGCATTACCCCAACGAACGCACCAACTCCATCGCCTGCTCCACCCGCTCCACCGCGTGAATCGTCAGGCCTTCAAAGTCTTTGCTTTTGAGATTTTTAGGCACATTGGCCTTGGGCACCACAGCCACGCTAAAGCCGAGTTTGGCCGCTTCTTTGAGCCGCTCTTGGCCGCGCGGTGCTGGGCGCACTTCGCCTGCCAGACCCACTTCGCCAAAGGCAAAGAAGCCCTTGGGCAGGGGCTTACCGCGTAACGATGAAGTGATGGCCAGCAGCACCGCCAAATCGGCGGCAGGTTCGCTGATGCGCACACCGCCCACCGCGTTCACAAACACATCCCGATCCATGCAAGCTACACCCGCGTGGCGGTGCAGCACGGCCAGCAGCATGGCGAGTCGGTCTTTGTCCAGGCCCACAGACAGACGCCGGGGTGAGGGCCCGCCGCTGTCCACCAACGCTTGAAT
>JANXSU010000263.1 GCA_025356545.1 Comamonadaceae bacterium | reverse complement strand
GAGATTTTCTTCACAAAGCTTGGCTTGCCCATCGTGAAGAAAACAGCCACCGGCGCACCCAGTACCGACGAGGAGGTGTTGGAAAAACTGGCCGAAGACTTTCCCCTGCCGGCCAAAATTTTGGAACACCGCGGCCTAGCCAAGCTCAAGGGCACTTACACCGACAAACTCGCGCAATTGGCCCACCCGCGCACAGGCCGCGTGCACACCCACTACGCGCAGGCGGTAGCCGTGACCGGGCGCTTGAGCAGCAACGACCCTAATCTACAAAACATCCCCATCCGAACGCCCGAGGGGCGCCGCGTGCGCGAGGCCTTTGTAGCCCCGCCGGGCTGTTTGATTGCCAGTGCCGACTACAGCCAAATCGAGCTGCGCATCATGGCCCACATCAGTGGCGACGCTGCGTTGTTGCTGGCGTTTCATGATGGCATGGACGTGCACCGCGCCACCGCTGCAGAAATATTCAGCATCACCACCGCCGAGGTCAGCAGCGAGCAGCGCCGCTACGCCAAGGTCATCAATTTCGGGTTGATATACGGCATGAGCGCCTATGGTTTGGCGCGGGCATTAAGTATCGACAACACGGCGGCGAAAAACTACATCGCCCGCTACTTTGACCGCTACCCCGGCGTGCGCCATTACATGGACGACACGCGCCGCCTGGCCAAAGAGCAGGGCTATGTAGAAACCGTGTTTGGCCGCCGCCTCTACCTGCCCGAGATCAACTCACCCAACGGCCAACGCCGCGCTGGTGCCGAGCGCGCCGCCATAAACGCCCCCATGCAGGGCACGGCGGCCGACCTCATCAAGCTCAGCATGATCAAAGTGCAGCAGGTGCTGGATGCGGAACATCGTGGCACCAAGATGATCATGCAGGTGCATGACGAACTGGTGTTTGAAGTGCCCGAAGCCGAAGTGGACTGGGTGCGCCATGAGGTGCCGCGCCTGATGGCCGGTGTGGCCCACCTCAAAGTGCCTTTGCTGGCAGAAGTGGGCGTAGGCGTCAACTGGGATCAGGCTCACTAAAACCTGCGCCATGTCCACCCTCTCCTCAAGCGCGGTCACCGCGTTGCAACTCATGACCGATCTCGATACGGCGCTGCTGGCCATCGTGGGTCGGTCGTTGGCCGTCAGCGCCACCGCCTGCCTGTTGGCCTGCGGCTTGGGCCTGGTGCTGGGGGCTTGGCTGGGCGTGGCGCGCTTTACCGGGCGCGAGGCCGTGCTCACGGGCCTGAACACGCTGCTGGCTTTGCCCTCGGTCGTGGTGGGCTTGCTGGTGTACCTACTCTTGTCGCGCTCGGGCCCACTGGGTTTTTTGGGCTGGCTGTTCAGCTTCAAGGCCATGGTGCTGGCGCAGGCGTTGCTGGTGTTGCCAGTCGTCACCGCGCTGACCCGTCAGGCTGTGGAGGATGTAGACAACGCGCATGGCGAGCAACTGCGCTCGCTCGGGGCTGGGCCCTTGATGCGCAGCCTGCTGCTGGCCTGGGACGAGCGCTATGCTTTGCTCACGGTGCTGATCGCCTCCTTTGGCCGCGCCATTTCAGAAGTGGGCGCGGTGATGATTGTTGGCGGCAATATTGACGGCTTCACCCGCGTAATGACCACAGCCATCGCGCTGGAGACCAGCAAGGGCGACTTGCCCTTGGCGCTGGCGCTGGGCCTTATCTTGCTGGGGGTGGTGCTTGTGCTCAATGCCTTGATTGCCACTGTGCGCCACTGGCGCGAGTGCCAAGATGGTGCTGCATTGCCCCTGACCACCCGTGCAGGGCAACTCCCATGAGCGCGTTGTTTGAGCTGTCAAATGCTGAGGTGCACTACCGCAAGGTGCGGGCACTGTCGGGCGTGAGCCTGTCCATCTCTGCGGGTGAATCGGTGGCTTTGGTGGGGGCTAACGGCAGTGGAAAAAGCACCTTGCTCAGGCTATTGCACGGTTTGGTATCAGCCACTGCGGGCCATCGTCAGTGCGAGCCTCAAGCCACACAGGCCATGCTGTTTCAGCGACCCTTCATGCTGCGTACGTCAGCTCAGAACAATGTTGCGCTGGGTCTGTGGCTGCGAGGTGTGCGCTGGTCTGAGGCCCGGGCCGTGGCTTTGGACGCACTGGCCCGCGTTGGCCTGAGTCCGTTGGCCGAACGCCAGGCCAAAACCCTGTCGGGCGGGCAGCAACAGCGCTTGGCGCTGGCCCGGGCTTGGGCCTTGAAGCCTAACGTGCTGCTGCTGGATGAGCCCACGGCAAGCCTGGATCCGCACGCCAAGCGCGAGGTGGAACAACTTATTGCGGAATTCACGCAAAGCCCCACCCCCGGCGCAGCGTCATACCAACCCATGACGCTGATTTTTGCCAGTCATAACCTGGGCCAGGTCAAGCGTCTGGCGAGCCGCGTGGTGTATCTGGAGGGTGGGCGCGTGCTGGCCGACTTGCCAGTAAAAGCATTTTTTGACCACGATCATTTGCGCTCGGTCTCTGAGGCGGCCGATTTGTTTGTACGAGGTGAGTTAGCCTGAAATTTAAGAAAGTTATGAGATTTATGCCTCTAGCCCTTTTTAAATATGCACAAGCAGCTATTATTTTTCTAGCACCTCAGGGTGAAGTCACCCAAGCCCCATTGATGAAAACTTCGTGGGCGCCAAACTTGGCCTTGTAGTTCATTTTTAGGCTGTCTTCAATCCAGTAGCCCAGGTAAACATGGTCAAGCCCGATCAGCTTTGCCTGCTCGATCTGCCAAAGGATGCCGTAGGTGCCGAAACTGGCCGTGGAGTCGGGCTCGTAAAAGGTGTACACCGCTGAGAGGCCGTCGTCTAACACGTCAAGAATGGAGATCATTTTGAGCGCACCCGGTGTCCCGTCCGCCAGCGGTTCGCGGAATTCGACGAGCCGGGAATTTACTCTGCTTTGAAGCAGAAACTGGTTGTACTGGTCGATGCTGTCCTGGTCCATGCCGCCGCCCGCATGCCGATCATTTTGGTAGCGCAGATAAAGTTGGTAGTGTTCGGACACAAAACATAATTTTGTAATCCGTGCCAGCAGTGTTTGATGGCGTTGATGGGCTCTGCGCTGGCTGCGATCGGGCCTGAATTGGCTGACCACCACCCGCAACGGTGTGCAGGCTTGGCAACTGTCGCAATTGGGCCGATAGGTGAACATGCCGCTTCGACGAAACCCCTTGGCGACCAATTCTGAGTAGGTCGCGTTGTTGATCAAGTGACTGGGGGTTGCGACTTGTGAGCGTGCTTGTCTGTCAGCCAGGTAACTGCACGGGTAGGGGGCCGTGGAGTAAAACTGCAAGCTCTGAAGGGGCAGGTCCTTGAGATGCGTCACGTGGATTCCGATGGTTCGGGGATGAGTTCAAGCCAGTATAGAGGGTCGAAATGCCATGAGAGCGCTGCTTTGTGTTGGTCGTGCTCAATGCCTTTCACAAAATCAGACCGTGCTATTTCGTGTGCACCCAATGAGGCCAGATGCCGGGTGTTTTGCTG
This sequence comes from Comamonadaceae bacterium, assembly GCA_025356545.1. GTDB lineage: Bacteria > Pseudomonadota > Gammaproteobacteria > Burkholderiales > Burkholderiaceae_C > CANCDA01. The sequence continues at coordinate 300 of JANXSU010000263.1, read as the reverse complement.
GCAGTCAATGCGCTGGATCCCGTGGTGCCGACAAAAGCAAACTAAGGCTGCGAGCGCAATTTTGGAGGCGTCAGGCACCCGCGTGAACATGGACTCGCCGAACACGCTCTTGCCCAGTGCCACGCAATAGAGCCCACCCACCAATTCGCCATTAACCCAGGTCTCGACGCTGTGCGCAAAACCTGCTTGGTGCAGCGCCTGATAGGCCCGCACCATCTGGGGCACGATCCATGTGCCAGCCTGGCCCTCGCGCGGGCTGCTGGCACAGGCCTGTATCACTTGGTTGAAGGCCGTGTCTAT
>JANXSU010000215.1 GCA_025356545.1 Comamonadaceae bacterium | reverse complement strand
CAAACGCCCGCGCACGCCGCGCGGGCGGTAGCGCCAAAAATGTTTCGGCCAGGCTCATGGTCCACTGTCCTCTTGTGCCACCTGTCGGAGCAGCGGGCGCATCCAGGCCGGAGCCAGTGCCAGGTCTTTCATCACCTTGGCCCGCTCCACCGAGGGAATGTTTTTGCGCAGCCGTTCAATGTGTGCGGGCGTGATGTGCTTAACGCCCATGCTCTTGAACGCCTGAATCAACAAGCCGCTCAAGCGCCCCGCCGCAGCCATTTGCCGCGGCGTAGTGCGCTGCAGCCGGATTTGCATGGGGCCCGCCTGCACCGTGCGGCTCATGCCATCGGTGAGCAACACCACTTTGGCAGGCACCTGCTCTGACAAGCCCAGCATATTGGCCGCATACACCCCCGTGGGCTGCGTGCGCAGCTTGTCCTTGCCGGCAATGGCCTTGACGATGGTGTCTACCGAAGGCCACAAGGTGCCCAGCAGGTCATCGTGGCGCGGCTTGTCATATACCCCCCGCGAAAGACGTCGCAAAACGCCCTCCGCCACCAGCCGCTGCAAGGTTTTGTCCACCGCGCCACGGCTGCCAAACCCAGCAAAAGTATCCGGCAAAAACACGGCGCCAAGAGCACAACGCTTCACGTAACGTGAAACTTTGGTGTCTATGCTGTTTTCTGAGGCTGCACGGGGCATACAAGGGATTTAATTAATTTCTATTTGTCCGAAAAATAGCACGTTTTTCGGACAAATAGAAATGCTTTTTGCGCCGCTGCAGTAATTAACCTACAACTCCCCCGCAAACGCCCGCTGCTGCAGGGAGGCGAACAGGGCGTCTAGCTGGGCCAGGGCGGTGCGGTGGGTTGCTTTGAGGGCTTCGATGGCTTGGATGCGGGTGGCGAAGGTCATGCGGCGGCATTGCCAGATAGCAACGCGGCCACCTGCGCCCGTAGTTCAGGCAAGTCGGCGTGAATGGTCTTCCACACCAGCTCATAGTCCACCTTGAAGTAACCATGCGCCACCCGGTTACGCATGGTGTACATCAGCGCCCAGGGCACATCCCCATGGGCCTGGGCAAAAGCGGGGTGATGCTTTTCAATGTTGTTGGCGGCCTCGCCCAGGATCTCGAAATTGCGCACCACTGCGTCTTGCGTCTTCTCATCAGAGAGAAAACTCACCTCAATCATGTCATCCACATACCGGTCAATCCGGTCTATGGCTTCCACGATGTGGGCCAAATAGTCCTGCACCCGCAGCGCGTCAGTCTTGCTCACAGCGCCTGTGCCTCGGCAATTACCTGGTCGCGAAACTTGGCGGGCAAGCCCTTGGGGGTGAGCACGTCCACCGCCACGGGCAGCAAGCGTGCCAGCTCTAGCTGAATCTTGGCAATATCCATCATGGTGGTCTCTGCGGTGGGCTCTACCAAGATATCGAGGTCACTGCCCTCGGTGTCGTCGCCATGCACCACCGAGCCAAACACGCGCACATTTGTTACCCGATGGCTGAGAGCAATCGTGCGTATGGCATCGCGGTGGGTTTGAAGGGCTATGGATGGACGCATCATGCGGCTCCTGTGTTCAATGCATTTTATGAAAAGCCAACTTTTGCGCATCGGCCATCAAATCCGCATGTGTGGCTGTGGCACCCGCCGCAAACTCGGCATCTGCGTTGGCGTTTTCCTGGATGCTACGCTCTACCGCGTCAAATCCATCGCGCAGCACGAAGCGCAATATCGCCGCTGGGCTGCGCCCAGACGCTTGGGCCAGCCGGGCTATGCGGCTGTGGGTAACTTTGGGGAGTTGAATGTCGGTGGTCATGCCGCAGCCCAAACCGTCACGGCGCCGGTAGCAACGCCAGCCAAAGGCAAGGCCGCACGAGGGCGAATGAAGATTTCTACGTCGCGATTCATCAGCGTGATGTAGTGCAACAGGCGTTCGCTAGAGAAGCGGCCGAGCTTGTAGTTTTTGAGTTCCGACACGTGCGGCTGCGCAATACCGAGGCGCTTGGCTGCGGCCGCTTGGGTGAGGCCTTCGGCCTTGAGCAAGTCATTGAGCCGGGTGGCCAACTGCACCCGCAGGTGCCGTTCGTCCGCGTCGGGCAGACCCAAATCGGCAAACACATTGCCCGAACCCATTTCAACAGTCTCAGCGGTTTTTGCTACTGGTGGTTTAGCTTTAGCGTTCATGGTGATCCTTGTAATGAAGTTGCGCCAACTTCAGCCGCTCGTGAATCAGGTCAATGTCACTCTGCGCCGTTTTGATGCCGCTGGGTGACTTCTTTTGAAAGCAGTGCAGCACTTACACCCCCTCCGCAAACGCCCGCCGCTGCAACGAGTTCTCACTTTCCCGCAAGTGCTTGAATCGCCTTTACAAGCTCATCAACATCCGTTGCCGGATTGATGCTACCTGTCGCCAACCCATGCCTTCGCAAGCGGTCAGCGTGGATCACTGCATCGTTCAACTTGTCTTTCAACTGGGTATAAACACCCTTTTGCCCTTTGCCGTACTTCGCAAATCCTGGCTTGGCTTTCAAGGCAGAAACTACTTGATCACCCACTGACTTTTTCCCGGCTGCATGAAACGGCTGGGCGGTATAGCCAAAGTGCAATAACAACCAAAACTCAAAGCATGGCGTAGACGTAATCGCTTCAAACGGCTTGCCCTCCGCGGTCAAATCTTTGGTGCGCTGCACGGCTGCATCGAAGGTGGTGTGCTTGTCCCGGTCAAACACGCAATACACCGTGTCGAATGCATCGCCTGCCGCTGCATCCTCTGCGTACAGCACCAAAGCATGCGCCACGACACGATCGGGTGAGACACCATCATTGGGCGCAATACGCACCACCTGCGACCGAATCTTCAAGTCGTCTAACAAATCACGGAAGTAATGAGGCTCGGTCTTCGTACCTTCACAGACGATCAGGTAACGCTTGTTGCGCGCACGTTCGCGTTTTTTCCGTTGCAGATCTGCACCAGCACGCGCCTTGCGCTTGTGAAACAGGTCCTCAGACCCCATAAAAGTCCAAGTCCTTCAAAAACGGGATGCCGCCATAGCGACCATTTAAGTAACCGCGCTCAATCGCTTCGTTGTCGCGTGGGCTGAAATCAGACAACGGATACAAGCGGGTGGCACTCTTGTCGTCTTTTTCCATGAACCACACTTGGTCGCGGCGCAGCAGCTTTTGGCTCAGCAAGGTAGTGTCATGCGTCGTGAAGATCAGCTGCGCCTTGGTGCCCTCGTGATGCAGGCGCTTGACCAAGTGATGCACCAGCAAGGGGTGCAGGCTGGTGTCCAGTTCATCCACCACCAACACCCGCTCATTTTCGATCACGTCCAGCCATGGGCCCGTAATGGCAAACAGCGCACGTGTCCCGTCAGATTCTTCTGACTCGTCAAACTCCACAGTTTCTCCAGTGTTGACGTCTTTATGGAAGAAACGCGGTTTCACCAATTTTCGGCCCGCCATGTCTTTCAACAACTCGTCTCGAATGGCGGCAGGCATCTCCTTAGGCAAGGCGTCTGCAGAAAACACCGTTTCTTTCAGTTGGATATCTGCAATAGACAAGTCTGCCGAATTCATGAAGGCAACCACCCGCTGGCGATCCTCGTCCTTGCCACATCGCTGGAGGGTGAAGCTAGGGCTAAAGCCACGCACAGAATCAACCACCTGCAAGCGCTGCTTGAACCAGTCAAAAGCAGGCTTCAATTGTTCGTTATTCAGCTGAATTGCGGTGGAGAAAAACAAGGCGTTTGGACGAGTTTGCTCTTTCCAAAGACCGTGACGCGTTTTCCCCCCCAAGAACGAAGTACTGAACTTGTAGACATCTTTCTTGGCATCGGCATCAAACACACGGTGAAACCACTTTTGTGCGCGGCCAAGCGGGTAAGCAATCAGCCACTCTTCGGTGAAGCGCTCACGGCTGCAGCAAAAGCCGTATTCGTAGCGAACGCCCTGCTCCACAAAAGTCACTTCAAACTCACTGTTCGCCGCACGGGATGCCGCCGTCAACTTGAAAGGCACCACATCGATAGCATCCCCGGCTTGGCTTTCCTTTTGGGAGTTAAGCACCTGATTCTTCACAAACCGTAGCGCCTGAATCAGCGAGCTTTTGCCCGATGCATTAGGGCCGTACAGCACGCTGGAGCGAAGCAAACGGGGCACACCGTCATCCTGGTCAGGAACGAAAGTGTTGAGCGATTCCAGCTCTTTGAAATAGCTGGAGGCGGCCATATTGAGCGTCTGGCGCTCCAAAATGGACCGGTAATTGGTGACCGAAAACTCGATAAGCATGATGCAATCCTACACCTTTGCGCCATTTTTTGCGCTACAAACGCAAAAAACCATGCTTATTTCTATTTACAGATCCCCCGCAAACGCCCGCTGCTGCAGCGAGGCGAACAGGGCGTCTAGCTGGGCCAGGGCGCTGCGGTGGGTGGCCTTGAGGGCTTCGATGGCTTGGATGCGGGTGGCGAAGGTTTGTTGGAGGGCCAGCGGAGGCACCAACAAGGGGAAGCCT
>JANXSU010000162.1 GCA_025356545.1 Comamonadaceae bacterium | reverse complement strand
GACGATAAAGTCATCATCCATGTAGCGTGCGGGTTTGCCATTGGTTGCGCGCCAGACTTCAATTTTAAGAATGTCGCTTTGTTTGAAACCCTCGACCAGCACCCAGTCCACACCGTCGTAAAGTTCGGCAATGAGGTGATGAACGCTGAGGGCACCAGGTTTTTCAAACTCGCGCATCAGGGCCAGGCGCTGGTTGGAGGCCACTACCACCTCAAAAGCACCCGCCTCGCGGTGACGACGGGTGTCTTTGCCAGGGTGGTCGATGTCAAATTTATGGTGGGCGTGCTTGACGACCGAGACGCGTTGGCCACGCAGGCGCAAGGCGGGGATGAGGCGCTCTACCAGCGTAGTTTTGCCAGAGCCCGAGAAGCCAGCAAAGCCGATAACTTTCATGCGCAATGCTGGGTGATATAGGCCTTGACCAGCGCCACATCAGCGTCTATCACCAGCACCCGTTTAGGCAAGGCTTCAATGCCGATGAACTTGGCAGGCCTGTCCGGCTCGCAATCCAGCGCCTCAACAATCGTTTCTGCAAATTTGATCGGCAAAGCCGTCTCCAACACGATCATGGGCACACCGGGGCTCAAGTGCTCGCGCGCCACTTTCAGACCGTCAGCGGTGTGGGTGTCAATGATCACCCCGAAACGTTGATGTGCATCGCGAATAGTGGCCAGGCGATCAGCGTGAGTGCTCTTGCCACTCTGAAAACCGTAGCGCTGAGCAGCCTGAACAAAGGCTGGATCTGCACTCAAATCAAACTGGCCGGTCTTGTTCAACTGATCGTTAAAAAGGCTTCTCGTTTTTCCACCATCGCGGCCAAGTAGATCAAAGACAAAACGCTCGAAATTGGAGGCTTTGGAGATGTCCATGGACGGGCTGGAGGTCTCATGCGTGTCGGCACTGCCGCGCACACGATAGATCCCGGTGCGGAAAAATTCGTCGAGCACATCGTTCTCATTGGTGGCCACCACGAGGTGGTCAATCGGCAAGCCCATCATGCGCGCCACGTGACCAGCGCAGACGTTGCCGAAGTTGCCAGAGGGGACGCTGAAACTGACTTTTTCAGAGTTTGATTTCGTCGCTTGGAAATAGCCAGAGAAGTAGTAAACCACCTGGGCCATCAAGCGTGCCCAGTTGATCGAGTTGACCGTGCCAATTTTGTACTGGCGCTTGAAGGCCAAATCATTGGACACGGCCTTGACGATGTCCTGGCAATCGTCAAACACGCCCTTAACCGCGAGGTTGTGGATGTTGGCGTCTTGCTGGCTGAACATCTGCGCCTGCTGGAACGGGCTCATGCGGCCATACGGGCTGGTCATGAAGACGCGCACGCCTTGCTTGCCGCGCATGGCGTATTCGGCCGCGCTGCCGGTGTCACCGCTGGTGGCACCCAGGATGTTGAGCTCTTCGCCACGCCGCGTTAACTCGTACTCAAACAGGTTGCCCAGCAACTGCATGGCCATGTCTTTGAAGGCCAGCGTGGGGCCGTTGGACAGGGCTTCAAGGTAGATGGCGGACTCCGTTCGGACTGAGCCTTCTTCCGTTCGGACTGAGCTTGTCGAAGTCTGCACACCCCCTTCGACAAGCTCAGGGTGAACGGACACTAATTTCTTCAACGGCACGATCTCAGGTGTGCCAAACACTTCTTCGGTATAGGTCTTGCGGCAAATCGCCTTCAAGTCAGCCGCAGGAATATCGTCGATATAGAGCGACAGCACCTTAAACGCCAGATCGGCGTAAGACAGGCCGCGCCATTGGGTCAGCGTGGCCGCGTTGACCTGCGGGTAACTTTCAGGCAGATACAAGCCACCATCGGGGGCCAAGCCTTCGAGCAGGATTTCGCAAAAGCGTTTGCGATCTGACTTGTCGTTAGAGGCTGCGCGCGTGCTCAGGTATTTCATCAGGCCAGCTCTTCCTTGCGAATACGCACGATAGGCGCGAGCACAGTGGTCAAGGCCTGCATCTGCGTGAGGGCCTGGTTCATCGTGCCTTCGACCGTGTCGTGGGTCAGGATGATGAGGTCGGTGGAGGTGGCACCCTCGCCGCCCACTTCGTCGGCTTCGCGCTGCAAGACCGCATCAATGCTGATGCTCAAGTCGGCCAAAATGCCGGTGACTTTGGCCAGCACCCCGGGCTGGTCTGACACGCTCAGGCGCAGGTAATAGCTGGTCACCACTTCGCTCATGGGCAGCACACGCAAATCACTCATCGCGTCGGGCTGGAAGGCCAGGTGCGGCACACGCTGCGCGGCGTCTGCGGTGTGCAGGCGGGTGATATCCACCAGGTCGGCAATCACCGCGCTGGCGGTGGGCTCGCTGCCCGCGCCTTTGCCGTAGTAGAGCGTGGTGCCGACGGCGTCGCCATGCACCATCACAGCGTTCATCGCGCCTTCGACATTGGCAATCAAGCGCTTGGCGGGCACGAGGCTGGGGTGCACGCGAAGCTCAATGCCGTCAGGTGTGCCCTTGGTCGCGTCGCCGGTGCGGCGCTTAGCGATGCCCAGCAGCTTGATGCGGTAGCCCAGTTGCTCGGCGTATTTGATGTCTTGCGCGCCGAGTTGGGTGATGCCTTCGACATAGGCTTTGTCGAATTGCACAGGGATGCCAAAGGCAATTGCCGACATGAGGGTGACCTTGTGCGCGGCGTCAACGCCTTCGATGTCAAAGGTGGGGTCGGCCTCGGCGTAGCCCAGTCGTTGCGCTTCTTTGAGGACGACGTTGAAGTCAAGCCCCTTGTCGCGCATCTCGGAGAGGATGAAGTTGGTGGTGCCGTTGATGATGCCAGCCAGCCACTGGATGCGATTGGCGGTGAGGCCTTCGCGCAGGGCCTTGATGATGGGGATGCCACCGGCCACAGCGGCCTCAAAGGCCACCATCACGCCTTTGCGGTGCGCAGCGGCAAAAATCTCGGTGCCGTGCACGGCCAGCAAGGCCTTGTTGGCGGTGACGACGTGCTTGCCCGCCTCAATAGCTTCGAGCACGAGTTGCTTGGCAATGCCGTAGCCACCGATCAGCTCGATGACGATGTCGATATGGGGGTTGGCAATGACGGCACGCGCGTCGGCCACGACTTGCACGCCAGCGCCTACAGCAGCCTGTGCGCGGGCGGTGTCCAGATCGGCCACCATGGTGATCTCGATCCCACGCCCGGCGCGGCGCTTGATTTCTTCTTGGTTACGCTGGAGCACGTTGAAGGTGCCTGAGCCCACGGTGCCAATGCCCAGTAGGCCGACTTGAATTGCTTTCAT
>JANXSU010000144.1 GCA_025356545.1 Comamonadaceae bacterium | reverse complement strand
TGTTTCTCACAGGGCAAGCCCCATTCAGGTGCACTTGCACCAAAAAAATCAAAATCCGCGTCAACCGATTCAATAGCCCGCGCGCTATATCTCCAGGCCGATGCTCAAAGACACCCACCCGCCAAACCGGGTAAATCGTCTCAAAGCCTCGAATTTAAAGATTTTTTGAACGGTTGATATGCACCAAGATTCCATCAAAGTCCCCGAAAAAGGCACTTACAAATGGCAGCTTTTTCAGCAGTGGTCTGATGAGTTTCGCCAAACTCATTCCGATCATGTGGCCTACATTGCGCTCCATTTGGCTGGAACTCTGGACGCCTGCCGCAACAAGTTGGACGCCTTGATCAAGCATCACCGTCAGCACCAGTGCGATGCCAGAGACGGTGGCCGACACAGCCGAGCTATCGAGCGCCTGCAAAACACCATGTCGGGCGCTGCGATTTCTTACGAGACCAACTTCCGTTTGCAGTGATTTTTTCTCTGTCATCCCCGCCTTTGAGGGGGTGAAAAATAATGAGGCAGGTCATCAATCTGCCTTAACTCTCCCCCCCTGAATCACCGAGCGCCAGCGCACAATCTCGCGCGCTATGTGCTGCCCAAACAGCTCGGGCGTGCCGAAGGTGGCCACAGCGCCCTCACCACTCAGCCTTGTTTTCAACTCCGCTGAATTCAAGGCCTGGTTGATCTGGGCGTTCAGTTTGCTTACGATGGCTGCGGGCGTCCCGGCTGGGGCCACCATGCCGTACCACTGATCGGCCTCAAAATCTTTGTACCCAGACTCGGCTATGGTCGGCACATCAGGCAGCGCCGCCAGCCGCTGCGGGCTGGAGACGGCCAGCGCGCGCAATTGCCCATTTTTCAGTTGCCCGATGACGGCTGGTGCACCGGTGAATAGCACCTGAATCTGCCCGCCCATCAGGTCAGTGACTGCCGGTGCTGTGCCCCGGTAGGGAATATGCAGCAGCGAAGTCCCCGTTTGCAGTTTGAAGTATTCGGTGGCCAGGTTGGCCGCGCTGCCGTTACCACCCGAGCCATAGTTGAGCTGCCCTGGTTTGGCCTTGGCCAGCGCCACCAGTTCCTTGACGTTGTTCGCCTTCACACCGGGGTTCACCACCAGCACATTGGGCACGCGTGCCACCCAGGCCACGGGAGCGAAGCTTTTTACCGGGTCGTAAGGCAAGTTGGGGTAAAGCGAGGGGTTGACGGCCAGCGTACCGATGTGGCCCATGAGCAGGGTGTAGCCATCGGCCGCAGCCTTGGCGACTTTGTCGGCCCCGAGCGAGCCGCCTGCGCCCGGCACGTTGTCGATGACCACCGGCTGCCCCCAAGCTTCTGTGAGCTTTTGCCCAATAGCACGAGCCAGGATGTCGGTGCTGCCGCCGGGCGTGAAGGGCACGACGAGTCGGATCGGTTTGCTGGGGTAGTTGGAACTGGCGAGGAGGTTAGCGTTTGCGCCGACGTTGCTGGTCTGGGCTTGGGCGCTGCTTAACGCCAGAGCCATCCCGATCAGTGGCGTCAATGCCATGCCCGTGGCCAACCTAAAGGCGGAGGTGTTGTGCTTGTTCATGTTGTTCCCTTGAGCTCAAAACCAAACAGTCGTTGTGGCGTGCGCCAAAGAATCTCGTGGCGTATGGCGGCATCCGGCACGGCTTGCGCAAACAGTTGCAGCAGCGGGCCGTAGTCCAGCCGGTAGGGCGCTTTTAAAAATGGCCAGTCTGAGGCCCACATACAGTGCGACGGGCCAAACGCTTCGAGCAGCGCGTGGGCAAAGGGCAGGGTGTCGGCAAAGGGGAAATCAGTCTGCGAGAACTTGGCAAAGCCCGAGAGCTTGACGGTTGTGCGACCCGACTCGGCCAAGCGCAGCAGGGCGTCAAAGCCTTCGCCATGCACGCCCTCAGCCACCGTGGGTCTGCCGCAGTGGTCGACTAAGAGCTGGGCACCGCAACCCAGCAGCACAGGGCTCAAAGCCTTGAGCTGGACCTGCTCTACTTGCACCTGTACAAACATTCCCAAATCGGCCAGTCGCTGCATCAGCGGGCCGGTGTCGGCATAGTGGCCCAGCCCATGCAATGAGTAGTTAAATGCCACGCCGACGATGCCTTGCGCTTTAAGCGATTGCAGTTCGTCGGTGGATGCGTCATTGAGCACAACCGCAATGCCCTTGAATCGCCCCTGGCCTCGGGCAATAGCGTCCAGTAAGCAGCGGTTGTCCGTGCCATAACCCGAGTTGGGGCCGACCAGCAG
>JANXSU010000105.1 GCA_025356545.1 Comamonadaceae bacterium | reverse complement strand
TATCCCGGTGTTTTGACCACACCATGCACACCGCCTGCCTCGTGGCGCTCAAAGTCCAAGCCCAGCTCTTGCGCTGTCCAGATCACTTTTTTGACGTTGATGGAGGTCATGCGACCCCAGATTTGTAGTTTGCTCATGGTCTATTGCTTATCCGCAGCCATTGCCTTGCGATACCACTCATGAAAGTGCTGCATGCCGTCTTCCATCGGGCTCTGGTAGGGGCCGACTTCGTTGTCGCCGCGCAGCATTAAGGCACGTCGGCCTGCGTCCATGCGCTCGGCGATTTCGTCGTCTTCGATGCAGGTCTCCATGTAGGCGGCTTGTTGCGCTTCAACAAACTCGCGCTCGAAGGCGGCAATGTCTTCGGGGTAGAAAAACTCCACCTTGTTCATGGTTTTATTCGGCCCCATGGGGTAGAGCGTTGAGACGGTGAGCACATGCGGGTACCACTCCAGCATGATGTGGGGGAAGTAGGTCAGCCAGATGGCACCGCGCTCGGGGAGCTTGCCTTCACGGTAGTTCAGCAGGGCGTCGTGCCAGCGCTGGTACACGGCTGAGCCGGGGCGCTTAAAGTCGCTGGACACGCCCACGGTCTGCACCGAGTAGTGTTCTTTGAACTCCCAGCGCAGGTCTTCGCAGCCTACAAACTGGCCCAGACCGGGGTGGAAGGGGCCGACGTGGTAGTCCTCCAGATAGACCTCTATGAAGGTCTTCCAGTTGTAGTTGCACGCGTGCATTTCGACGTGGTCGAGCACGTAGCCAGAGAAGTCCAGCTCGGCACGCGGGCCCAGGCTGGCCAGGTCGGTGGCGACAGTGCGGCCCGTACCGACTTGGTCTTGTTCAAACAGCAGACCGTTCCACTCTTGCAAAGGGTAGTTGTTGAGATTCAGGCAGGGGTCGGCGGCGAAGTGCGGTGCACCGAGCAACTGGCCTTGGGGTGAGTAAGTCCAGCGGTGCAGCGGGCACACGAGGTTACCGCCCGCGCTGCCGGGCTGGGTTGCATTGAGCGAGCCGCGCCCCTGGAGCATCACAGCTTGGCGGTGACGACAGACGTTGGAGATCAACTCCACGCCTTTGGCAGTGCGCACCAAGGCGCGGCCATTGGCCTCTTGCGGCAAGGCGTAGTAGTCGCCCACGTTGGGCACGCTCAAAGCATGCCCCACATAACGGGGGCCGCGCTGAAAAAGCAGCGCTAGCTCGCGCTGGTAAAGCGCTTCGTCAAAGTAGCTTGAAACTGGTAGTTGGCTTGACGCCTGCTGCAGTTGAAGACTTAAATCAGACATGGGTGACCTGACCTAGAGACTCCCCCTATGAAGGGGCAGGTGGAAACGGGATCCGGCGGGGCTGGATGGAGAGGGGGGATTGTACCTGCCCGCTGGCAACGGCTGACTTGTTGATCTATGTCAAAGTTACGCAGGTGTCGTTCCGGTAGATTGCTTTCATGCAGACAAGTGCCATCCTGGAACCGCTGATCGTGATAAACAAACCGCCCGATGTTGATGCCACAGCACAGGCCGACTTGCGGTTGTTGGATGATCCCGAAGAGTGGCTTGAATTCAGCCAAGCCTTGCCAAGAGAGTCGGGGGTTTGGGAGTCCAGCCTTGTGATCAAAGGCATGTACTGTGCCAGTTGTGCCTTAACGGTCGAGTCTGTGCTCAAAGCTGTGCCGGGCGTGCTGGAGGCGGAGGTCAGCGCAGCCAGTCATCGCGCCCGTGTGCGCTGGCGGGCGGCGACTGTGTTGCCGTCAACCTGGCTGCTGGCCTTACAGCGGGCGGGCTATACAGCGCTGTTGCTGGGCGATACCCAGGCGGCTGTGCAGCGGCTGGCTCAGACACGGCTTGCGCTCTGGCGTTGGCTGGTGGCGGGCCTGTGCATGATGCAGGTCATGATGTACGCCGCACCGGCATATTTGTCGGAACCCGGTGAAATCTCGCCGGACGCGCAAGGTTTGTTGCGCTGGGCCGCCTGGGTTCTAAGTTTGCCGGTTTTGCTATTTTCTTGCGCCCCCTTTTTCAGACAAGCCTGGCATGACTTGCGCCAGGGTCGAATCGGCATGGATTTGCCGGTGAGCTTGGGCATCCTGATTACTTTCGGGGTCAGCATGGCGGGAACCTTCGAGCCTCAGGGTCTGTTTGGGCGAGAAGTTTATTTCGATTCACTCACGATGTTTGTATTTTTCCTGCTTACCGGGCGATGGCTGGAGATGCGTCTGCGTGACCGCACGGCGGGTGCATTAGAGGCCTTGATAGACCGCTTGCCTGATAGTGTGGAGCGACTCAGTGCACAAGGCGTGTTTGAGCGGGTCCGGGCACGTCGGCTACGGCCCGGCGATTTGATTCGGGTGCATGCCGGTGAAGCCTTTCCGGTGGATGGCGAGGTGGTAGTGGGGGAGACATTCGCCGATGAAGCGCTGCTGACGGGGGAGTCCAGGCCTCTCGCCCGGGGTCCTGGGTCGCAGGTGATTGCTGGTAGTCACAACCTGTCGGCGACGGTGCAGGTGCGGGTGCTGCGCCTGGGGGCCAACACCCGTTTCGCCCAAATTGTGGCATTGATGGCGCGGGCGGCCCTGGATAAACCGCAGTGGGCACAACTGGCGGATCGTATTGCTCGGCCATTTTTGATTTTTGTGCTGCTCGCTGCGGGGGGCGCCTGTGCTTATTGGTGGCCGCAAGATCCTGAGCGAGCCTTGATGGTGGCTGTCGCCGTGTTGGTCGTCACCTGCCCCTGTGCCCTGTCGCTCGCCACGCCAGCAGCCATGCTGGCCGCCGCCGGTGCCTTGGCCCGCCGTGGGGTGCTGGTGCGTCGGCTGCAAGCCCTTGAAACCTTGGCATCGGTCGATTTGGTGGTGTTTGACAAGACGGGTACTTTGACGCGTGACACGTTTGTGCTGTCGGAAGTTCAGTTCAAGCCAGGAATGACCCGGGCGCTTGCACTGGACTTGGCGGCTGCGCTGGCTCGGCAATCCTTGCACCCGGTGTCGCGTGCCTTGGTCTGTGCCGCCGGGCCGGTGCTGTTCGATGCAAGCGACGTGAAAGAGTCCATTGGTCAAGGCTTGTCAGGGCAGGTGGTACGTCAGGATTTGGCGACACCTGGGGGTGCTGAAGTACTGAAGCTGCGCCTCGGATCGGCTCAATTTTGTGGGCTGACGCAGAGGTCGGGAGATGCCCTGCATGTTCACTTGGCCGATGCTCAAGGGTGGCTGGCCAGCTTTGTTCTGCAAGAAGAGTTGCGCTCCGATACCGTGGCCACCCTGCGTGCCCTGCAAGCCGAGGGGCTGGAGGTCCAAGTGTTGTCGGGCGACACGTCACAGGCCGTGACGCGGGTGGCGCGGGAGCTCGGGCTGACGCAGAAGTCGTCACAGGTAAGGGGGGGCTGTAGCCCTGATGACAAGTTGGCGTTTTTGCGCTCGGCCCAGCAAAGAGGGCGTACCGTGGCGATGGTGGGTGACGGGCTCAACGACGGGCCGGTGTTGGCCGGCGCGCATGTCGCATTTGCCATAGGGCAGGCCGCCCCGCTGGCACAAGACAGTGCTGATTTTGTTTTGACTGGCGAGCGTCTGGGCGCTGTGCTTGAAACATTGCAAATGGCACGTCGTACGGTTCGGGTGGTACGGCAAAACTTGATTTGGGCAGCCAGTTACAACCTGATTTGTATTCCACTGGCGGTGTTAGGGGCGCTACCCGCTTGGGCGGCTGGTTTGGGAATGGCCGCAAGCTCTCTGTTGGTGGTGCTGAACGCTTTGCGACTGAGTTCACCCCTCGTGAGGACCTCGTGATGGACATTCTGTTTCTTCTGATTCCTCTCTCGGTAGTTTTGGTTTTGCTGATTCTGGCAGCCTTGTGGTGGGCGGTCTATCGGGGGCAGTTCGAGTCGATGGATCAAGAGGCAGAACGCATTCTTCACACTGATTGATCTACATCAAATTAAATCAAAGCTCGACGACGACACTCCTATTCAAATCAACGAGGATCCTGATGAACTCTCCAGCAACGCAGGTCGCCACCTATAACGACACGGTTGTGCGCCAGTTTTCCCTGATGTCTGTGGTTTGGGGCGTGGTCGGCATGCTGGTGGGCGTTTTCATCGCCGCACAGCTGGCTTGGCCAGAACTCAATTTCGGCATATCCTGGCTTAGCTATGGGCGCTTGCGGCCACTGCACACCAACGCTGTAATCTTCGCGTTTGGGGGGTGTACGCTGTTCGCTACCAGTTACTACGTGGTGCAGCGTACTTGTCAGGTTCCGCTGTTCGCCCGGCAGCTAGCAGCCTTCACATTCTGGGGTTGGCAGGCCGTTATAGTGGCTGCTGCCATCAGTCTGCCGATGGGGTACACCACAGGCAAAGAATACGCCGAACTCGAATGGCCGATTGATATCCTCATTACGCTGGTATGGGTGTCTTATGCGATTGTCTTCTTCGGCACTATAAGCATACGCAAGGTGCGACACATTTACGTGGCGAACTGGTTTTACGGCGCTTTCATCATTGCCGTGGCGCTGCTCCATGTCGTTAACAGCGCTGAGGTACCGGCTGATTGGATGAAGTCGTACTCTGCCTATGCAGGGGTGCAGGATGCAATGGTGCAGTGGTGGTATGGACACAACGCGGTTGGATTTTTCCTGACGGCGGGGTTCTTGGGCATCATGTATTACTTCATTCCCAAACAGGCCGAACGCCCCATTTACAGCTACCGCTTGTCTATCGTTCATTTTTGGGCGCTGATTTTTACCTACATGTGGGCGGGCCCACATCACCTGCATTACACGGCTTTGCCAGATTGGACGCAGTCGATTGGAATGGTGTTCTCTTTGATTTTGCTGGCCCCCAGCTGGGGCGGGATGATCAACGGAGTCATGACTTTGTCGGGTGCTTGGCATAAGCTGCGTGACGACCCGGTGTTGCGATTCATGATTGTCTCGTTGTCGTTTTATGGCATGAGCACCTTCGAAGGGCCGATGATGGCGATTAAGACCGTTAATGCCTTGTCGCACTACACAGACTGGACGATTGGCCATGTCCACTCCGGCGCGCTGGGTTGGGTCGGTCTGGTTTCTATGGGCTCGCTGTATTACCTGATCCCACGCCTGTTTGGCCAGAAAAAAATGTACAGCCACAGCGCCATTGAATTGCACTTTTGGATTGCCACTATCGGCATTGTTCTGTACATCGCTGCGATGTGGATCGCTGGCGTGATGCAGGGTTTGATGTGGCGTGCGCTCAATACAGATGGAACGCTGACCTATACCTTTGTCGAGTCAGTCAAGGCGACTTATCCGTTCTACGTGATCCGTGTCGTGGGGGGCTTGTTGTACTTAGGTGGCATGTTGGTGATGGCTTGGAACACTTGGATGACTGT
>JANXSU010000071.1 GCA_025356545.1 Comamonadaceae bacterium | reverse complement strand
CACCAGGGCGGCCAAACCGTCAAAGCCGCGGCGCATGTCGGTCAGTCCTGCGGCCAACCAGACGCGGGTGCCCGCCGGCAGGCCGATCATGCCGCCGCCCGCAAGGTTTGCAACACGCAAGCGACCGACGAATACCGTTCTTGCGCGGGGTTGCATGTCTGGGCAATATCTGACGAGTTGCACACTGCATCCTGATGGTGTGCACTCAACCCAGATAAGTGCACACCATGGACACGCCACACATTGCAGTCAAATCCATAAAACGCCGACACAACCCGGCCTTCAAACACAAGCTCGTTGAGCTGACCCGTCAGGCAGGTGCCTCGGTCGCAGCCATCGCACTGGAACACGGCATCAATGCCAACTTGCTGTTCAAGTGGCGACGCGAATATCTCGTCAGTCCAGCATCAGCCAGACCAGCAGCCCAAGCCGTATTGCTGCCGGTCACGATGGCCCCGTTGTTGCCAGTGGGCGCGGTGAACAACCCAGCACCTGCGATGGCGGCCAACACCACGCGTGCCTTTACAGTTGGCGTCATCGAGATTGAAGTCGGTGGTGCCCGTGTGCGACTGCGTGGCAGCGTCGACCAGGACAGCGTACGTTGCGTGTTGCAAACCTTGCGGGCGGCGGCATGATCGGCCTGCCGGCGGGCACCCGCGTCTGGTTGGCCGCAGGACTGACCGACATGCGCCGCGGCTTTGACGGTTTGGCCGCCCTGGTGCAAAGTGCACTGACGCAGGATCCGTTCTCGGGCCACGTCTTTGTCTTTCGCGGCCGACGCGGCGACATCATCAAGCTCTTGTGGTGGGATGGCCAGGGCATGTGCCTGTTTGCCAAGCGCCTGGAGAAGGGGCGTTTCATCTGGCCGCAAGCTGACAGCGGTTCGGTCTCACTGACCCCGGCGCAACTGTCCATGCTGCTCGAAGGCATCGACTGGCGAATGCCCGTTCGCACTTGGCAACCCACCCTGGCCGCGTAGGTTTTGCAGGGGTGTTTTACCTCTCAAATCATGGTCAAAAGCACTGCATGAAGTCGTGCTTTGGTTGACAGTGAAACTCCTCTGCTACAGAGGCATTTTTACTGGCAAAGTCACCCCCATGAGCACTGACATCTTGCTGCAAAAAATAGAGACCTTGACCCAAGGTGTTGTGCAGCGTGACGTCGAACTCAAGATCCTGCGCCTGACCATTGAGAAGCTAAAAATGGAGCTGACGTACCTCAAACGCATGCGTTATGGGCGCTCCAGCGAGAAGATGGACAACCCGGATTTGCAACTGGAGTTGCTCAGCGCTGCACTGGCGCCGCTGCAGCCCGTGGTTGAATCCCAGGGCTCCAACGTTACCGATCTGGATGACGCGCGCAGAAAGCGCAAAGCAAAATCTACCCGTCCCACGCTGCGCCACCTGCCAGAACATCTGCCACGTGAGGAGATCATCCACACCGATTCACTGGACTGTACGTGCAGTGCCTGCGGCGCAGGTCTGCGCGAGATTGGCCGGGACGTCTCTGAAGTGCTGGAGTACGAGCCTGGCAGCTTCAAAGTCATCCGTCATGTGCGCCCGAAGTTGGCGTGTGCCGGGTGCCACACCATCACGCAGGCCGCAGCGGCGAGCCGCCCCATAGACCGCTGCCTCGCTGGTGCCGGCTTGCTGACCCATGTGCTGGTGGGCAAGTTCTGTGACCATCTGCCCTTGTACCGTCAGAGTCAGATTTACGCCCGTGATGGTGTTGCCATTGACCGCTCTACGCTGGTGGACTGGGTGGCGGCTGCGGCACGACTGCTGCAACCGCTGGCAGATGCCGTGCGCCGCTATGTCATGAGCGCCTACAAAATTCATACCGATGACACACCGGTGCCGGTCTTGTGTCCCGGGCGAGGTAAAACCAAGACGGGCCGATTATGGGTTTATGCCCGTGATGACCGCCCGGCAGGAGACACCTCGCCTGCGGCCGTCTGGTTTCAGTATTCCCCGGATCGCAAGGGTGAGAATCCGAGGCGCCATCTCATCGGTTTTACGGGCGTCTTGCAAGCCGATGCCTATGCCGGCTATGACCGCTTGTTTGCCGATGGCCAGATAGTGGAGGCCGCTTGTTGGGCGCACGCCAGGCGCAAATACTATGAAATCCATGAACGCCAGGACAAGCTCCCTGGCACGCTGGCGCACCAGGCGCTGCAACGCATCAGCGCCCTGTATGCCATCGAGAAAGAATTCCGGGGCCAACCCGCCGCTGAGCGCTGCTTGCAGCGCCAAAGGCAGTCCAAACCACTGATTGAAGAGATGTACCTCTGGCTCAATGACGCCTTGGGTCGCCTCTCGGCCAAGTCACCGATGGCGCTGGCCATTGGCTATTCACTGAGCAACTGGCGCGCCCTCACGCGCTACGTCGATGACGGGCGCATCGAGATGGACAACAACGCGGCCGAGCGGGCCCTGCGCGCGGTCGTGCTGGGCAGGAAGAATTATTTGCACTTTGGCTCGGATGCCGGGGGTGAGCGCGCGGCAGTGATCTACAGCCTGATCGGCTGCTGCAAGCTCAACGACATGGATCCGTTTGCGTACCTGCACCATGTGCTGCAACGCATTGCCGACCACCCCATCAACCGGATTGCCGAATTACTGCCGTGGGCGGTGGCGGACCAGCTCAAATCCCGCTGGCCAGTGGCCCAGGAAGCGGCCCGAGCAGCCTGATTGCGTCAACAACTGGCAGGCTAATTTGAGTACAGTGGCGGCTATGAGCGCCAAACTGTACCAACTGCCAGGGACTGCAAAAAAATCCCGGCTGAATAATAAGAACGCGGCCCATGCCAGCCATGGGTTGCAGGCCTACCAACTTTATGTGGAGCTGGAGTGGGTTCGCCCCAAGGTGTGGCGCCGATTGCTGGTGCCGACTACGATTAAGCTCTCAAGGCTGCATGTCGCGTTTCTGTGGGGTACTGGCTGGGATGGTGGCCATTTGCATGAGTTTGTCTTTGCCGATGCCCACTACGGCCCGTGCGAACCAGGCTGGGATTTGCCCGACGACGTGCTCGATGAATCGGCCGTCACCCTGCAAGAGGCATTGGGCTCGCGCAAGACCTTCAGTTACATCTACGATTTTGGGGACGACTGGCGCCATCGGGTCAAGGTGGAAAAAACCGTCACACTGGATGCGCCCCTGCCATTGGCACTGTGCCTGGAGGGTGAAAACGCGTGTCCACCCGAAGACGTTGGTGGAGTCCCAGGCTATGAAGAATTCCTCAAAGCCTTGGCCGATCCGAAACATTCAGAGCATGAAGATCTCAAGGAATGGATTGGTGGCTCATTCGATCCCGCTGCATTCGACGTGGCCGAGGTCAACCGAAGGCTTAACCAGACGACGACTTGACTGTCA
>JANXSU010000292.1 GCA_025356545.1 Comamonadaceae bacterium | reverse complement strand
TGCGGCAGACGCTGGTGCTGAACAAAGTGCTGGACGGCATGGAAGGCAAGCTCACCAACGCAAAGATTACGAACGCTGGTTGGGCGGCCATAGGCAAATGCTCTGCGGACACCGCGCTGCGCGATATCAACGACCTGCTGGCGCGTGGCGTGCTGCGCAGGTTGGAGGGCGGTGGGCGCAGTACGGGCTACGCGTTGAATACCAAATAGGCCGCTATCCGGCGTAGAATGTGCGAAAGCCGCTATCAATATTGAAGCAATTTGCCGCGTCTCCCGCCCCGGAATGTAGTGTTTTTGCCATCGCGACCCTCTTGAAATCCCAATAGGGCCTACTCTGTCTCAGGCGACGTCATGGTGCCCGGCAACTCTGCAAACTTTGTCGCCATCGTGGGGTTGCCCCGTGTCAGCTTCTTGATCGTCAAATCGTCGGCCTTGTCGTTGGCGAGTCGCAAATTGCTCGCTGACTTGTGCAGCGCTTCCTTGGTTTTTTCCAGGTCTTTGATTGCTTCGTCGATGCGCTTGATGGCTTCTTCAAACCCTTCGGAGGCCAGGCGCCAATTGCGCCCAAACGCCGTCTTAAATTCGTCGAGCTGGGTTTCGAACTTCGTGATGTCCACGTTCTGCGAGCGCACCAGCGCCAGCTCGGACTTGTACTTCATCGAGTTCAAAGCGGCATTGCGCAGCAGCGTGATCAGGGGCACAAAGAACTGCGGCCGCACCACGTACATCTTCGGATAGCGGTGCGAGACATCGACGATGCCGCTGTTGTACAACTCGCTCTCCGGCTCCAGCAGGGACACCAGCACCGCATATTCGCAGGCTTTCTCTGTGCGGTCTTTGTCCAGCTCTTTCAGAAAATCTTCGTTCCTCTTCTTGGTCGCCGTTTCATCACTTTCGTTCTTCATCTCAAACATGATGGATACGATCTCGGTGCCCGACTCGTCCGAGTCGCGAAAAATGTAGTCACCCTTGCTGCCGGTGCGGGCGTCGTTGTCTTTCTCGAAATGCGCGCGCTGAAAGGCGGCAGCTCGGATGCGGTTGAACTCAATCTCGCAGTGCTGCTCCAAAGTTTCACCGACCATCTTGGTCGATAGCCGCGCCTTCATGTCCCGTAGGCGCTCAATCTCGCCTTCGCGGTCGCGCAACTGCAAAGCGTATTGCTCCTTGATTGCTTTCTCTTCCAGCTGATTTTTCACGGTGATGAGGTTGAGGTCATTCTTCAACGCATCGCGCTCCCGGGCGACCACCCCCACCGCTTCATTCACGGCCAGTTGGCGCGCTACGTCGCCGACCGCCAGCTTGGCTTGCAGTGACTGAATTTCGGTGTCCTTTTTGGCGGCAGCCCCTTGCAGCTCATGGGCCAGCTTGGCCTCGGCCAACTGGGCTGCCGTTTGCTGCGCGGTGCGGGTTTGGGCCAGCTCGTTGGCCAGCGCATCGCGCTCTTTGCTCACCGTGCCCAAGGCCTCGGCTACCGCCAGCTTGCGCGCCACGTCGCCCGCATCGAGCTGGGCTTTCAGCGCCTGAATCTCCGTGTCTTTGGTAGCCGCAGTTTTTTGCAGCGCATTGGTGACCTTGGCCTCGGCCAAGGCAATTGCGTCACGCTTTTCCCGCTCGGCCAGCTCCAGCCGTTCGTGCAACTGTTTGTCAAAATCGCCATCACGTACCTGCTTGAGTAGGTCGGCGTACCCCGCTTCGTCGATCTTGAATGCTTTGCCACAGTGGGGGCAGATGATTTCATGCATGTCTGTGCGTCCTGTTTTTGTTAGTTGACGAGAGGTCAATTTGGTCGAATGGCCCCTTTGCTATTGGGTGCGCTCTGGTTCCCCAATGCTCTTGAGTAAAGCGTTGTATTGAACCTTGTCAGAGGCATAGATCTTGTCTAGGACGTATTTTGCAACTTTTGCGATCTCAGGAATTTCCACAGGCTTGAAGCTCCGATCAGGTACAGCTTCAAGGTGGGAGAACTCGTTGTTTAGCCGGTTTACAAGGGCAACAGCAGTGTCTTCCTCTTCGCCAAAGAACTTCTTGATGCGTTCAAATGCATCGCTTCTGTCGTCATGGTATGGGTACTTGAAGAACAGGAAAGCCTCAAGAAACTTACGTAGGTTGTTGCCGAAACCGAAGAATGGTTCGTGACTGTCTGCTGCCGCTGATTGATCTTTGCACTTGTAAATTTGGTGGAAAAGGTAGTGAAACTCTGTGATGAAGTCTCG